>CAJQOS010000085.1 GCA_905479975.1 uncultured Puniceicoccaceae bacterium
CCCCCCCCCCCCCCCCCCCCCCCCCCGAACCCGCAAGAAGGCGTGCGACAGATGGCAAGCGCAGCGGTCCGCGACCAGTCATATCTTGAGATTGCCGAAGCGCACGGCCCCTACGAATGAAATAACGGCCAGCAATGCGCCCTACGGAAACTTCAGCTTCGGCATCAACGAATCGGAGAGCGCCTTAGTCGCTTCTTCCTTCAGCGCTTCCACCTCTTCGCTGCCTTCACCCAATTCAGCTGTCATTTCTTCTACGACCTCGGCGACCTCTTCAACGGCTTCGGCTTGGATTTCTTCAATCTCGGTTTCGACCGCAGCGACGGCTTCGGCTTTCATTTCTTCGACCTCTTCGGTGACGGCTTCGATGGTCTCCTCCACTTCGGCTTGAGCGGCGTCCACGATGGCTTCGACTTCTTCGATGGCTTCGGCCACCACGGCTTCGGAGGCTACGGCGTCTTTAGTCGGCGCAGGCGCTTCCGGCTCTTTTTTGCCACATGCGGTCAGCATGGTAGCGAGTGCAAACAGGGCGATCAGTGATAGGTTTGTTTTCATAGTCATATAATAGGGTTGAGCCATTGATGGCCAAATCAGCAGTGGAACGCCGGAGTCACAACTTAGCAACTCCCTTCTAGCTTACACATAGATACGAAATACCTCAAGCGAGGCGGGCAAGCAGAACGCTTCGCTCGAACGTCGAACGCTAAACGCTGTGCGTTGACGGAGGTCTGTTGGAGATGGCGTAGCAACGTTTAAAGTTTAATGTTGAGCGTTCATTTCATCAGTCACGGCAATGACAACGAATGAGCCGCAAGTTTCCATAGGCGCTGGTCAATCAGCTAGGCAAGAAGACAAATGTTGCCTAAACGCCATGCGCCCCTTCATACATACGTAATGAAGGGATTTTTTCAAAGCCTGCTGGGTTCGTTAACAGCATTTATTATTTTAGCGGTCGGTAGCATCGTCGCGTTCATCGCCTTAATCGGTGCGTTGGCCTCGCTCGGCGACCAGCCATTAGTGCAAGTCGAGTCCGGCAGCGTGCTGGTATTGGACTTGAACACGACAATCATGGATGCGCCTCCAATCGCGGACATCGGCGCGGCGGTGCAAGAAGCGATGAGCGGTCGCCCGCAACCAGTCACCTACCTACTAAAAGTGGTGGATGCCATCGAACACGCACAGACAGATGACGACGTTACGGCGCTCCTACTGCATGGCAACCTGCTGCAGAACGGGTATGGCTCCGGTCTCGCTGCGATCTCGGAGATACGCCAGGCCGTTGAAACTTTTAAATCATCCGGCAAACCAGTCTACGCGTATCTGGTCGCACCATCACAGAAAGACTACTACCTGACTTCGATTGCGGATGAGATTTGGATCAATCCATTCGGCATGGTTTCGCTCAACGGCTTGGCCGCCAATGGTGTTTTCCTGGGGAGTGCGTTAGAGAAATACGGCATCGGCGTGCAAACGACTCGAGTCGGCGCGTATAAATCTGCCGTTGAAATGTTTACCCGCACCAGCATGAGCGATGCCGACCGCGAGCAAAAGACCGCGCTCCTCAATGACCTCTGGAGCACCCTGCTCACAGAGATTAGCACCTCACGAAACATCACTCAGCAAGCGATACAGAAGCTTAGCGCAACCGACGCCTTTTTCACAGCAATCGACGCGCAGGCAGCGAACTTAGTGGATCGCGTCGGCTATTTGGACGAGTTAATCGACCACCTCGGCAGCACTCACCAATACGCAGTCTCAGACGAAACCTTCCAGCAAATCGACTTGATCGACTACTCGGCTGCGCGAAGCCTGGAGTGGGATACGACCGCGAAAGACGGCGAACGCATCGCGGTGGTGTATGCTGAAGGCCAGATCATTGACGGCGGCAAGTTCCCCGGCTTCATCGGCGGCGATTGGCTCGCCTCCGAGCTGCGTCGCTTACGCAAGGACAAGGACGTCAAAGCAGTGGTGCTACGCGTCAATAGCCCAGGCGGCAGCGCCGTGGCGTCCGAAGCCATTCAACGCGAAACCCGTTTACTCGCAGATGAAAAACCACTGATCGTATCGATGGGCAGTTATGCAGCCAGCGGAGGCTACTGGATCTCCGCCTATGCCGATAAAATATACGCACAGCCCTATACGATTACGGGCTCGATTGGTGTCTTCGGCATGGTGTTTAATATCGAAAAAGCCGCCGAAAATTTCGCCGTCACTTTCGATGGTGTAAAGACATCACCCTTTGCAGATATTTATACGGCGAGTCGCCCTCGCACAGATGCCGAAATGGCGCTGATACAAAAATTCACCGATGAGATTTACGACGCCTTCATTGATAAAGTCGCGGAAGGCCGCTCGATCGAAACAGTCAAAGTGCGCGAGCTCGCACAAGGCCGGGTCTGGAGTGGCTTGAGTGCGCAGAATCTCGCGTTGGTCGATGTCATGGGCGGACTCAATTCCGCGATCAATGAAGCCGCTGCCATGGGCGATTTAGATTACCTCACAATCGAGCAAGTGCCCGGGCCCTCCACATTTGGCGATACGATTACAATGATGCTGGAAGAAACCGGCGCGGCACCAGTCGCCAAGGTATCCAGCCCGCTCAATGAAATCGCGGCTCAAGTCGATGTATTGACCAGCCAACTACGCGGCCTCAATGATCCCCGCAGCGCTTACACCAGAATGCCCTACGGGCTCGAAGGCCTGTAAACTTCAGACATGACTATTCTCACATCCAAACGCACCGCCGAGTATCAGCCTTGGCTCTTCGCTTTTTGCGTCTTCGCACTCTGCTGGATCACGCCGCTGCTCTTCGCGGGCGGATTTACCACCAGTATCCGCGCAGGTATGGCATTCTTAGATTGGCCACTTTCAAACGGCTCACTCAATCCGACGGACTGGACGGTGCAATCCGACATGCGAGCAGAACACAGTCACCGCCTGCTCGGCATGATTGTGGGGCTACTTTCTCTGAGTTTATTAGTCCTCACTTGGCTGCGTGAAGAACGTTCATGGATGCGCGTGTTGGCTCGTGTGCTGGTGTTGGTCGTCGTCTTACAAGGTGTGCTCGGCGGGGCGCGCGTTCGGTTTGATGTGCTCAATACAATGGCAGATCACAATCTGGTGGCTCAAAGCTTCGCGGTGGCGCACGCCTGTGGCGCAATGATCGTGCTAGGAATTCTTGTGGCACTGACAATCGGCAGTTCGCGGAGGTGGATCGAGCACCAAGGCGGACTCCCCCGAGCAGTGCCGAGCTCACTGAAGCGCTGGGGCATCGCCTGCACCGTGGCGATTTTCCTGCAAATTCTGGTGGGGGCGATCATGCGTCATGCCGACGCGGGACTGGCAATTGCGCAATTTCCGATGGCACAACCAGGCAGCTTGTTCCCGGGATATTGGAATTTCGACGTCGCCATTCACTTTGCGCACCGTGTCGGTGCGGTCATCCTAACAGGGCTGCTACTGACATTCCTAAGTCAGCTTTGGGCCAACAATACGACGCGCAAGGCCTTTAAACTAGGAATATTAGCCGTGCTTGGACTACTGATTCTACAGGTTTATCTGGGCGCACTCACCATCTGGACGGTAAGAAATCCTTATGTCACAACAATTCACCACCTAATTGGTGCTTTTCTACTTGCAAGCACGTGGGGCATTACTTTTCTAGCGCATCGTTCAGGGAAAGCGTAACACATACTACCTATCAGTTTCGCTAATTCTGAGCGAACGCGCCATACTCACTCTCTACTAACCATTGAGTCACTCATCCACACAATCTTCTAGCATTACCGGCTCTTCGGAGTCGGCGGTTTCATGGCGCGATCGTGCCGAAGATTTTTATGAGTTAACGAAGCCGCGACTGAGTTTCCTCTCAGTCATCACAGCGGTAGCGGGCTACCTATCCGCCGATCCGAAACGTGATCTAGGGGTGCTGTTCAGCTTGCTGATCGGCACCTCTTTGGCCGCAGGCGGAGCCGCCGTGCTCAACCAATGGCTGGAGCGCGAAGCCGATGCCAAAATGGTGCGCACCAAAGACCGCCCGATTCCAGCGGGCCGCATCGCTCCGATGCACGCGTTGCTTTACGGTCTCGGCCTGAGCATTCTCGGCTGCTTCCTCTTATATAAAGGCGCAAATCTTTTGGCTGGCACATTAACCGCCGCCACCATCGCGTCCTACGTGCTACTTTACACACCACTGAAGCGGTTTACGACCTGGAATACTTTGATCGGTGCGATTCCTGGCGCATTGCCACCACTCATTGGATGGGCAGCAGCGGAAGGTCAAATCACGACACTTGGCTGGATCTTGTTTGCGATTCTTTTCCTCTGGCAAATGCCTCACTTCTTTGCGATCGCATGGACGCACCGCAGGGACTACGCGCAAGGCGGGTTTGTAATGCTCTCAAATGCCGATAGCACTGGCCACAAAGTCGCCGTGCAGTCCTTTGCCTTTTGCCTCGCGCTGATCGTCAGCACCCTGCTGCCCGTGCTACTGGGCTATGCGACTTGGATTTATGGAACCATCGCGATAGTCACGGGCATCTATTACCTACGCCCTGCGATTGCATTCCTCAAAGCCGACGAACGCGACGCGGCAGCGCGCAAGCTGTTCTTCGCTTCGATCTTCTACCTGCCAGCACTGCTTTTTCCGCTGGTGCTGGACCTCTGGCTGCTCAACTAAGTTGCGCAGAGTGTGATTACGAATCGCTGATAAATAATCACTAAGCTATGGCTGAGTGTCGCGATCTATAATCCGTCCATCAATCAGCCCTCGACCCATGACTTTCACTGAAGCACTTCCTACTGTCAACGCACTGCTCAACGGCACGGCCACCGTGCTGCTGACCGCCGGATTCATCTGCATCAAAACGGGCCGTGAACAGGCACACCGCAAGTGCATGATGAGTGCGTTCTCCGTATCGATTGTCTTTTTGGTGTTCTATGTGTTGCACAAATATCTAGTGCAAGGCGTGCACACTCCGTTCGCTGGCGAAGGCGCATGGCGCATGTTTTACTACATCATGCTGGCGACGCATATTGTGCTAGCCATGGCAATCGTGCCACTGGTGCTCACGACACTGACACTGGCGATCAAGGGCAAACGCGATCGACATCGCGCTTGGGCACGGTGGACTTTTCCAATCTGGTATTATGTCTCCGTGACTGGCGTGCTGGTTTACTGCTTCTTATACCTGTGGTTTTGAGGCCTCGATTGAATAACCACACCTAATAATCCTCAAAAAGAAGACCTGATTGACAGTAACAGCAAAGATTATCTTGTCAGTCGATATTAGCGCGCTTAACTCCACCCTTTTGATTCTCTAATCATACCGCCTCTCTATCCACCTTTCTAACAACTACTACTAGTGAAGAACGCATCCAGCGGACTCCGCCGTTTCATCGCACTCGCATCCTCGTTGATCGCCGCTGCCCTCTTGGGTGGTTGCGATACGAACACCCGTATGTCGACTTTCGACACCAAGGGGCCGATCGCAGAGACTCAATACGAACTGTTCATGGTAACCGTATGGGTGACTGGCTTCATCTTCGTGATCGTGGGTGCCGCCTTCCTCTACGCGACGATCAAGTTCCGTGAACGCAAGAACGATGACCGCCCGCTGCCCGCACAAGGCCACGGCAATCCCTTGGTCGAGATCGGCCTGATTGGCGCATCGATCCTACTACTCGTCATCGTCGCAGTACCGACGCTTAAAGCGATTTGGTATACCCATGATTTCCCGATCACGGAAGAGAGCAAACTTGGCGCATGGTATGAAGGCGACGACCTCGCCGCAGCCGAAGAGGACAATGTTTTGACAATCCGCGTCGATGGCTACCAGTGGTGGTGGGGCTTCGATTATCCGCAGCTCGGGATCACATCTGCCAATGAGATGATCATCCCAGCAGGCAAAGCCATCCGCCTAGAACTGCGCTCCAAGGATGTGATCCACTCCTTCTGGCTGCCACGTATCGCGGGTAAGGTTGATTTGATCCCGGGTCGCGCCAATGGCATGTGGATCCAAGCCGGTGATTCCCTCGAAGACTGGCAGGAAAAAACCGGCGCCGAAGGCAGCGACGAAGAACTCCGTGCAGCCTACGCACTCTATCTGCAAGACGAGATCCACGATTACTACTACGGCCAATGCGCTGAGTATTGTGGTGATTCCCACGCCCGCATGCTGTTCCGCGCAACAGTCGTGAGCGACAGCGACTTCGCCACATGGGTCTCCGAAATCAAGACAGGCCACAAGGCACCGGGCGGCATGGACTGGGATCAGTGGTATGCAACCAACGCCGAGCATCCAGAACTACTGACTGGCGACGAAAACGAAGGCCTGCAACTCTTCATGTCTCGCGGCAAATGCGCCACCTGTCATGCAGTGAACGGTAATCCACGCGCACTCGGCATCGCCGGCCCGAACCTCACGAAGATCGCCGCCCGTCAATCGATCGCAGCTGGTTGGCTCAATCACCGTGCGGAAGACGGCTCGACCGATGTTGAGCAACAATACGAGAATTTCTTCAAGTGGATCAAAGAGCCCGACGTCGTGAAACCCGGCAACCTGATGTGGAAAGCCAATGGCGGCGGCATCGGCGAACTCGACGAACTACTGACAGACGATGAAGTCCGTAAAATCTCACTTTACCTGCAAACCCTCAAGTAGATCTCTACCATGAGCAGCACACTTACCGAACCTACCGCACCCGCGACCACGCACGACGATCACGCGCTCAAACCCGAGAAAAGTAATCTCGGCCTCACACGCCCGGATCACAACAAGAGTGTCCTCATCGACTGGCTCACTACGGTGGACCACAAGAAGATCGGCATCATGTATGGTGCGATTGCACTCTTCTTCCTACTCGTCGGCGGCATCGAGGCGCTGATCATTCGCGCACAGTTGATCGTGCCGGAAAATGACCTCGTCACGGCTGAACGCTACAATCAGCTGTTCACCATGCACGGCACCACGATGATTTTCCTCGCGGTCATGCCATTGAATGCCGCGTTCTTCAACTTCCTCGTGCCGCTCCAGATTGGTGCGCGCGACGTGGCGTTCCCGCGTATTAACAGTTTCAGCCTGTGGACATTCGTCGCAGGTGCGCTGGTGCTCAACTTCAGTTGGTTGATGCAGGCATTCGGCGAGCTCGGTTGGTTCACTGCAACCGGCCCAACCGCGGGCATGACCGACTTCGTCCCTGGCATGGGTTGGTTCGGCTATGCGCCGTTGACCGAACGCCAATTCACCGGCGTCGGCACCGACTTCTGGATCATGGGACTGCAAATCCTCGGCATCGCCTCGTTGAGTGCGTCGATGAATTTCGTTGCGACCATTATTAATATGCGCGCACCGGGCATGAAGATGATGCGCCTGCCGGTGTTCACTTGGATGACATTGATCGTCTCTCTGCTGATCGTGTTCGCATTCCCTGCGATCACCATCGCACTGGGCCAGCTGATGTTTGACCGCGTGTTTGACACCAGCTTCTTCCAAATCTCCGAAGGTGGACAGCCGATTCTTTGGCAGCACTTGTTCTGGATTTTCGGTCACCCTGAAGTTTATATCCTCGTGCTTCCTGCCATGGGCATCGTCTCGGAAGTGCTCCCGACATTCTCGAAAAAGCCACTGTTCGGCTACTCGATCGTGGTCTTTTCCGGCGCGGTGATCGGCTTCCTTGGATTCGCTGTTTGGTCGCACCACATGTTCACCACTGGTCTGGGTAAGGTTGCAACGGCTGCCTTCTCGCTTTTGACGATGGCCATCGCGGTGCCAACAGGGGTTAAGATTTTCAACTGGATCGGCACGCTCTGGGGCGGCCGCGTTCGTTTCGATGCGCCAATGATTTTCAGCATCGGCTTCATCTGGATGTTCATGATGGGCGGCTTCTCTGGCATCATGCACTCCGCAGCTCCGGCCGATGCGCAGCAGCAAGACAGTTACTTCGTGATCGCCCACTTCCACTATGTGGCGATTGGAGGCATCTTGTTGGCATCGATCAGTGGTCTATATTTCTGGCTGCCGAAGATGATTGGCCGGATGTGGGCAGGTAAGCTCAGCACATGGGTCGCAATCTTCGCAACCATCGGCTTGAACGTCACCTTCTTCCCGATGCACTTCCTCGGGTTGATCGGCATGCCGCGCCGCACACACACTTATCTCTCCGGGTTCGGATGGGATGGCTATAATATGGTCTGCACCATCGGCGCATTTATCTTGGGCTTCTCAATTCTTCTCTTCGTCATCGACATCATCCTACTGATCACCAAGGGCAAACCAGCCGGCAACGATCCATGGGATGCACGCACCTTGGAGTGGGCAACGACCTCTCCGCCTCGTGGCTACAACTTTGCGAACACCCCAATCATCCCTGCACGTGATGCACTTTGGGAGCACAAGCATGGCGCTGAAAACCGCAAAATCACCTTCGTCGATGAGGCCAAGCACGGCATCCATATGCCGAGTCAGTCGTGGATGCCAATGGTCGCCTCTGTCGGCTTCATTCCACTCGGGCTCGGACTGTGCTTGATGCAAGCCGGCGTGCCTTACATGGGCTACGTCTCAATCAGCGGTCTCGTCATCATCGCACTCGGCGTGATGCTCTGGGCGATCGAAGGCCCTGGCGGCTACCACCTACACCCGAAAGAAGACGAGATCTAAGCGATTCTCTTCCACCTCCATCAGCATTTTAGATTTTCAGCATTTCAAAAACAATGAGTGACGCCGCACCCGCCCACAACGACAGCCATCACAGTTTGATGGTTAACAACAAGAAGCTACTCATGTGGCTGTTTCTTGGTTCCGACTGCATGTTTTTCGGCACCATGATCTCCACGCACCTGATATATCGTAAGTTATATCCAGAGTCGTTTGATCCCACTAGCCTCTTCAGCCTAGAGCTCACCTCCTTCTCGACCTTCATCCTATTGATGAGTTCGGCGCTGATGGCGTTCGCGGTATCCGCAATGCACAAGGGCAACATGAAGAGCTTCCGCCGCAACACACTCGGCGTGATCTTCTTCGGCCTGATCTTCCTTGCTTGCCAGGTCTATGAGTTCACCGAGTTCACTCACGCAGGATTGACACTCAAGAGCGGCACCTTCGGCTCCACCTTCTACATGCTGACCGGCACGCACGGTGTGCACGTTGCAATCGGCGTCTTCTGGTTGATCTGCATGTATTTCTACTCTCACACTGGAAAGATGGATCCACACGAAAGTGCCGTCGATGTTGAAGTCGCCGGACTTTACTGGCACTTTGTCGATATCGTCTGGATTATCATCTTCACCGTGATCTACCTGATTGAATTCATTCAATAATACGCACTATGTCTGATACACATTCTACACCACACGCCGACCACAGCGGCGAAGAGCAAAAGCATCACACTTTTATCAACCTAGCGCTCGTGCTAGCGGCGATTACTGGCATCGAGCTGGTGCTCGTTTACTTGCCAATCCACGAAGCCGTCGTCTTCAGCTCTCTGATTGCCTTGTCGCTGTTCAAGTTTTTCAGCGTCATCGCATGGTTCATGCACCTGATCTATGACAAAATGCTCCTGACACTCGCCTTCGGCACTGGCCTAGCGATCGCCTCTGGAACAGTCGTAGCACTGATGTTCATCATGGATCGCGGCTTCGTCGATTTCGAAGCGATCTCTGCATTCTAATTGTAAATCAGAGTTGAGATTTCTAAGGACGACAGGAAACTGTCGTCCTTTCTTTTGCTCTCATCAGCAACACGCCGTCATTTCATCGCAATTCGCCACTAAATAACAATGCAACTGCACTGGCATACCGAGCCCCTGCTACTGATCACACTCTTGATGGTCGGCTGGCTCTACGCGCTCGGCATCGGGCCGTTACGTGAGCGGATTGCACCCGGCACCACATTTCCGCGTGGCAAGGCCATCCTATTTTACCTCGGCCTGATCATCGTCTATCTCGCAGTCGGTTCGCCGTTGGATCAAATCGGCGAGCAGTTCCTCTTTTGCGCGCACATGACGCAGCACATGCTGCTGATCTACTTCAGCCCGGTGCTGTTCATCTTCGGCACGCCCGCATGGCTGATTGACTGGCTGCTCAAGCCCGATCCAGTGCGCAAGGTCATGAATGTGCTCACCCATCCGGCCTGCGGTGGCCTACTATTCACCTTCGTCTATACGGCCTGGCACATCCCAGCACTCTACGAAGCCGCACTCCATGATAAACGCATCCACATTCTGGAGCATTGGACGATGTTTTCCCTCGGTATCATCATGCTCTGGCCCTACTTGACCAACTCGACACGCGTGCCGCGCCGCAGCTACGGGGTTCGTATGCTGGCGATCTTCCTGCTCATGGTCGGCCAACTCCCCGTGTTTGCCTTTCTCACCTTCGCCGGCGAAGCCATCTACCCAACCTACGCCTGGGCGCCCCGAATCATCGACCTCGACCCGCTCAACGACCAGATTTTAGGCGGTATCATAATGAAAGTCGTAAACATGGGTTTTTCCCTTACAATTCTGGCAATCTCCTTCTACCTTTGGGCTCGAAGTGAAGAACAGGACGACCCACCAGCGACTATTCCAGCCGCCAACTCCTAAGTTCAAACTTCCATTTGTTATTACTACTAAATGACTTGGGAAATTTATTTCGTTTTTGCGCTGCTGATTTTCGCCATCGTGAGCTTCATCTGGGAGCGTATTTCGGCCGACCTCACCGCAATCACTGTATTCGGCGTGCTGATCTTCGTCAGCATGATCAGCAAGAGCGATGAGCTCCCGGATCTGGAAGCGATGCTCGGCGTGTTTGGCAATTCTGCCCCGCTGACGATTGCCGCGATGTTTATCGTGAGTGGCGCCCTAGAGCGCACTGGTGCGATTGACCTGATCACTGGCTACCTACGCCGCATGGTCAAACTCCCCTATCGGAGCTTCATCTTCATTATGGTCATCGGCGTGGCCGCCGTCTCTGCATTTATCAATAATACGCCCGTCGTGATTGTATTGATGCCCGTCGTGCTCACACTTTCCCGCGAAATGGGGATCGCGTCCTCAAAGCTGCTCATCCCGCTCTCCTATGCATCGATTTTTGGCGGCACTTGCACCCTGCTCGGCACCAGCACCAATCTACTGGCCAGTGGCATCTTAGTGGATTCCGGGCATGAGCCGATCGGCATGTTTGAGCTAGCTGCGGTCGGCTTGCCGATTCTGGCAGTTGGCTCCCTTTACCTCGTCCTCTTTGGCAACAAACTACTACCACATCGCGAAACACTCACCTCGATCCTCAGCGATGAAGAGCGCAAGGAGTTCATGACCGAGGCCTTCATCCGCCTGGGCTCGGAGCTGAAAGGGCAAACCGCACTTGAAAGTGGCATGCTCAAAGGCCGTGGAATTCGCCTACTCGAAATCGTGCGCCACGGTGTCGCCGTCACCGGAGATCCGAAACGCACCAAACTCGAAGTCGGTGACCGACTCGTGCTGGCCTGCCGCCCATCCGGCGTGGCAGAAGCGCACTCCATCAAAGGCATCGCCCTGCACGGCGAAATTTCCGCCGGGCTGGAAACCATTGCCATGGATGAAGGTGCCATCGTCGAGGGCGTGGTCGGCCCCCATGCCACCATCCTCGGCAAGACGCTGGGTGAGATTAACTTCCGCCAACGTTTCCGTATGGTCGTCGTCGCCGTGCACCGCAAAGGGCACAATCAGCGCGACCGCCTAGACAGCCTTCGCCTACAACCCGGCGATACCCTGCTGATGATGGGCTCGACCAAAGCGATCAACTCCCTCTCCACCAGCGAAGAGATCATTCTACTCGACCGCCCTCGCTTACCAGCCCGCAGCGTCCGCGCAAAAATGCCGATCGCCATAATGGTCACCGCCGCGATTGTCACACTCGCCACGCTCAACCTCGTCCCCATCGTCGCAGCCGTCACACTCGGCGTCGCGATACTGATGCTGACTGGTTGCGTGAAGCCCAAGGATGCCTATTCCTCCATCGAATGGAGCATCCTGATGATTATTTTCGGCATGCTCGCACTCGGGCAAGCCATGGACTCGACCGGAGCTAGCCTATTGATCGCCGAGAATATGATTGGACTGGTGCAAACCTTTGCTCCCGAACATCTACAAAGCGTGATAATGCTCGCATTCGTCTACATCATCACCTCGACCTTCACTGAGTTCCTTTCCAACAATGCCGCCGTCGCGCTGATGGTGCCCATTGCACTCGGCATCGCCGCCACACTCGGCATCGACCCGCGCCCGCTCGTTGTCGGCTCCTGCATCGCCGCCTCAGCCAGCTTCGCCACGCCAATTGGTTACCAAACCAACACCTACGTGTATGGTGTCGGCGGCTACCGATTCTTCGACTTCACCAAAGTCGGCCTGCCGCTGAACATCATCTGCTTCATCGTCACCGTGGCCGTCGTGCCGAGGTTCTGGGATTTTTAAAATGGCGTGGCCATTTTAGGATGGGAAAGCAGGAAGGTTTGAAGGTGCCAATATAGAAAGGTGTGAAGGTCGAAAATCGTAGGGGCTTTGCTTGCGAAGACCGCGACAACACCAAAGGGAACGACCGCCGAAGCTCCTCGACCACCTGTAACCACCGCTAAACGCAAGCGAGCTACCCGACAGCAGCATCCGCCTTAATCTTGCTCCTAATCATAATCTCCACATCCCGATAAAGAAGGATTAGGAGTAAGATGATGATTAAGACGAGAGACTGAACCCACCCTCACTACCACTACCACTCGCCAAAGGCGTCACTCATCTAATTCAGCTAAGCTGAATTAGATGTAATACATATCATTCGAGTCCTCTACGACGAAGGCATCCAGCGTGTAGCCACTGATCTTCTTCTCGAATTCGACGCCGATCTCGCTCCAGACACTTGCAACGCGCTCACCAGAGTGCCCCGCTTCGTCGAAATTGCGCTCTAGCAGCTCCCCATCGACCGCAGCGACGATCTCCGCCAACCCGATGCGCTCAGGCGCTCGTGACAGCGCGTAGCCGCCTTGCTTGCCGCGTTTACTGATAATGAGCCCCGCATTGCGCAACTCATTCAAGATCTGCACGAGGTAATTGGCCGGAATTTTCTCGGCCTCAGCCAATTCATCGATATGAGCCAAGGTCTCCTGCCCATGGGAACGGGCAAGTTGGGCCAAAACGCGGCAGGCATATTCAAGCTTATGAGAGAGTTTCACAGCGCTTAAGTTAGGCTCTTGACTCAAGAAGTAAACTTGAATCTGAGCCCCTAGAATTCGCCCCTAAAAAAAAGCACATAACCCGCTCTTTATCATAATGATAGATAAGACTAAAAAAAACCGCGCAAATGTCACTTTTTAGTGGTCAGAGGCTCATTTCACGGACATAAATACGCGCTTATGTCAGAACAAGAAAAGCCTGAAGATTTACAGCCTCAAAAGCCTCGAAAAGATGTCGCCAACGACGCCCCTAAGGACGTCTATGACTCTTCCAAAATCCAGAAGCTCGAGGGACTTGAAGGTGTCCGCAAACGCCCCGATATGTATATCGGCGACACCAACGAACGTGGCCTCCACCACTGTGTTTTTGAAATCGTCGACAACTCAATCGACGAAGCCCTCGCCGGCTACTGCTCGCAGATCACTGTCAGCATCCACAACGACGGCTCCTGCTCCGTTGAGGACGACGGTCGCGGCATCCCAGTCGACATCCATCCGAAGTATAACATCCCCTCTCTCGAGCTGGTGATGACCAACCTGCACGCGGGTGGTAAGTTCGGCAAAGGCGCCTATCAAGTGTCCGGCGGCCTTCACGGTGTTGGCGCGAAGTGCGTGAATGCGGTCTCCGAATGGTTTGAAGTCGAAGTCCGTCGCGATGGCAAGGTCCACAAGATGGAATTCTCGCGCGGTAAGACGACCGAGAAGATGAAGATCATCGGCGACACGAAGCGTAACGGCACACGTATCGCGTTCTCACCCGATCCGGAAATCTTCGAAAACACCCGCGAATTCAAAGCCGAACTCCTCGGCAAACGTCTGCGCGAGCTCGCTTTCCTGAATCCAGGCATTCACATCACGTTCGTTGACGAGCGCAACAACAAGAGCACCAACTTCATCTTCAAGGATGGTATCTCCGAATACGTCGCCTTCCTGAACGAAAACAAGAACGTCGTGCACGAAGAGCCGATCAGCTTCCACGGTGAAGCACCGACTCCGAACCCCGACCTCGATGCCAACATCGTCGTCGATATCGCGCTGCAATATAACGATAGCTACAACGATCAGATTTACGCCTACGCCAACTCGATCCACAATATCGAAGGCGGCACGCACCTATCTGGCTTCCGCACAGCGTTGACCCGTGTTATTAACGGCTACGCCAAACAAAACAACCTGATCAAGGAGAAGGATCCAAGCCTCAGCGGCGACGACACCCGCGAAGGCTTGACCGCGATTGTTTCCGTTAAAGTGCCGGAGCCTCGCTTCGAAGGCCAAACCAAGACCAAGCTCTCCAACGGCGAAGTCGATGGCATCGTCCAAAAGATCACAGGCGAGCAACTCAAATACTACTTTGAGACGAATCCGCAAACCGCCAAACGTCTCATTGAAAAGTGCCTCCACGCAGCTCGCGCTCGTGAAGCCGCACGTAAGGCTCGCGAAACCGTCCGTAAAGGCGCACTTTCCGGCGGCGGCCTCCCCGGCAAGCTAGCTGACTGCTCTTCGAAAGATCCAGCCGTCTCCGAGATCTATATTGTGGAAGGTGACTCAGCGGGTGGTTCCGCTAAGCAAGGTCGCGACCGTGCGACACAAGCGATTCTGCCAATCCGTGGTAAGCTGCTCAACGTTGAGAAAGCCCGCCTGGATAAGGTGCTTAACAATAACGAAATCCGCAGCCTCATCACCGCAATGGGCACTGGCATCGGTGACCACGAAGGCGATGGCGCATTCGACGCCACCAAGGCGCGTTACCATAAGATCATCTTGATGACCGATGCGGACGTCGACGGTGCTCACATTCTCACCCTACTCCTAACCTTCATCTTCCGCCAAATGCGCGGACTGATCGAATCCGGCTACGTTTACATCGCGCAACCGCCGCTCTACAAGATCAAGCGCAAGCGCCGCGAGCAATACATCGACAACGATGCACAGCTCAACCGCATCTTACTCGAGCTTGGCACCGAAGACGTGAATTTTGTCCGCCTTCGCGACAACAAGGATCTCGACAGCGAAACCATCGAAAAGATCGTCCAGATCTTGTCACGCATGGAAGTCGTCGGTCGCGGCGTCACACGCTACGGTTGCGAATTTGCGACTTATCTCGACCAGCACAACAAAGAGACACATGAGCTACCGCGCTACATCGCTCGTATCCGCACAGGAAACGTCGAAGAGTTCCGCTACCTACGTAACGACGACGAACGCGCGTCTTTCCACCAGGAATTCGGCCTCGCCGACGCTGACGCAAGCGACACCCTGAACCGCGAAGTCGAGAACGACGCAGGCGTCACCGTGCAGCAACGTGTGTCACTTCACGAAATCTACGAATCCACGGAGATGACGAAGTTACTACGCGAGCTCGCAGAAGCTGGCATGGATGTCACCACATTCACCAAGACTGATGAAGCGCGCTATCAGTTGATCGAAAACAAGGGCGACGAAAAGAAGGAGAACATCATTGAGCTGGGCTCCATCATCGAGCTCATCGAAAACATCCGCGCGATCGGTCGCCGCGGCCTAAGTATCCAACGATACAAAGGTCTCGGGGAAATGAACCCGAAGCAGCTCTTCGAAACCACCATGGATCCGAAGACACGTAACCTGCTCAAAGTCAGCATCGCCGACGCCGCAGTCGCAGACGGCATCTTCTCCATGCTCATGGGTGAAGACGTCCCCTCCCGCCGTGCCTTCATCGAAGATAACGCGCTGAACGTTTCATATCTCGATGTTTAAACATCGAGATAGCAAACATTCAGAAATTACGAATTAAGAATTAAGAATTAAAAGTTAGCATTACAAATCGCTAATTTGAATTATCAATTAAAAGAGAGAGAGTTAAAAAAATAGAAATCGAAAGAATACAGAGAGCAGCTTTACCGCATTCCTAATTCTTAATTCCTAATTTTTAATTCTTTTTAAAACTCCGTTTTAAAAAAAGCTCATGTCCGAAGAAATCCCACCAGAATTCCCACCAGAAATTCCAAACGACGCAGATCGCGCGGAAGTCACATCGATCATCGATATTATGCAGACCGCATACATCGATTACTCGATGTCCGTCATCGTCAGTCGTGCATTGCCCGACGCCCGTGACGGTTTCAAGCCCGTCCAGCGCCGCATTCTTTACGCAATGCTTCGTGAAGGCCTCCTCCATAACCGTAACTTCGATAAGTGCGCCGGTGTGGTCGGGGAAGTGCTAAAGAACTATCACCCACACGGTGACTCCTCTGTTTACGATACACTCGTGCGTCTCGCTCAAAACTGGGTCATGCGCTATCCGCTGATCAAACCGCAAGGTAACTTCGGTTCCATCGACGGCGATCCCCCTGCTGCGTATCGTTATACCGAGTGTAAGCTCGAATCGATCGCGGAGGAGATGCTCAAGAACATCGACGAAGATACCGTCGACTTCGTGCCCAACTATAAAGAGAGCACGACTGAGCCATCCGTCCTCCCAGCCGCGTTGCCGAATCTTTTGATGAATGGCTCCACGGGTATTGCGGTCGGCATGACCACCAATATCCCGCCACACAATCTGAGCGAGATCATCGACGGTGCCTGTGCGATCATCGACAATCCAAACATCAGCTTGGATGACTTGATCGACATCATCCCCGGCCCGGACTTCCCTGGTGGCGGCTACGTGCACGGCACCGCCGGCATCCAAAGCTACCTCCGCACCGGTCGCGGCATCGTCCGCACACGTGGCATCGCTGAAGTGGTCGAGACCAAGGGCAAGGAAGAGATCATCATCTCCGCCATCCCTTACAACGTGAACCGCGCGACACTTGTCATGCGTATCGCGGAGCTCATCACCGACAAGTCCATCGACGGCATCGCCGACCTTCGCGACGAGTCCACCGAGACCACACGTATCGTCATCGAGCTCAAGCGCGGCGCGATCCCTCGCGTCATCATCAATCAACTCTACAAGAGCACCGCACTGGAAAGCTCGTTCGGCGTCATCTTGCTCGCACTCGACAACCGTCGTCCGAAGCAGATGAACATCAAGGAAATGATCGGTTGCTACATCGATCACCGCCGCGAAGTCATCTACCGCCGCACGCAGTTCAAGCTGCGCAAGGCAGAAGCACGCGCGCACATCCTCGAAGGCTTCCGTATCGCACTCGATAATCTCGACGACTTCGTTAAGATCATCCGCGCTTCCAAGAATCGCGACGAAGCGAAGAAGAACTTGATGGCGACCTATCCCATCTCCGAGCTTCAAACCAACGCGATTCTCGAACTCCGCCTCTACCAGCTCACGGGTCTCGAACGCGGCAAGATCGAAGAAGAGTATGCAGCCCTCATGGAGCTCATCACTTACCTGCGCGACATTCTCGACAACGAGCACCGCTTGCTCGAAGTGATCAAGGAAGAGCTGCAAGAGATGAAGGAGAAATACGGCAACGCACGCCGCTCCGAAATCCTCGCAGTCGATGGCGACCTCAGCATGGAAGACATCATTCCAAACGAAGGCTGCATGATCACCATCACGCACAAGGGCTTCATGAAGCGCACCTCCCTCGACGAATACCGCTCGCAGAAACGCGGCGGCAAGGGCGTCATCGGCTCCGGCCAATATGACGACGACTTCGTCGAGCACCTCTTCACCGCATCCACACACGATAACATTATGTTCTTCATGAACAATGGCCGTGTGTATGTCGAAAAGGTCTACAACCTTCCAGAAGGTTCACGCATCGCCAAAGGTCGCGCACTCGCCAACATTCTCGAACTCCAAAAGGGCGAACAGATTGCAGCGATGATTTGCGTCGACGGCTTCGAAGAATCCGAGCAACGCATCGTCCTCGCCACCGAAAAGGGCGTCACTAAGAAGACCATGCTCTCCGATTATAAGAACCACCGTAAAGGCGGCCTGATCGGTATCAACATCGACGAAGGCGACAAGCTCATCGGCGCACGTCTCACCACCGGCGGAAACGACATCATGCTCGTCACCAGCAACGCTCAGTCCATCCGCTTCCCAGAAACGGATCTACGCGATCAAGGACGTGCCACACGTGGCGTCCGCGGTATCAAGCTCAAGGGCGAGAAGGATAAGGTCGTGGCCATCGAAATCGTCGACGACGAAGCCAAGCTCCTCATCGCAGGTGCCAACGGCCTCGGCAAGCGCACCGACTTCTCC
>CAJQOS010000086.1 GCA_905479975.1 uncultured Puniceicoccaceae bacterium
TCACGTCGCGTCTTCTTCCCGAGCCTCGAATTGCACTGAACCGCGCCTTCAATCTGCTCAGCCAGCTCCTCGCCGTGCGTAATCTTACCGATCAAAATGATCACGGAATGCCCGTCTCGAATGCGGGTGTTCGCCTCCTCCACGATGATCGCATTGCGCGGTTCATTCTCGAATAGTCCCGCCCGTTTGACTGCCCTCCATTCGATGCCGCGCACATACTTATCGGCGGTGCGAGGGTGCTTGAACATGTGCGGACTGTCCCGCATGGCCTTCTGAACCATCTCCTGCTTCAGGTCTTCGATGTTTCGCGTTACGGCCTGACCCTCGATCGTGTGCCAGACGACCTTCGCCCTTGCTAAATGTCCTGCATCAACGAGTCCTTCGCGTGGAATATCGTAATGGCGATGCCCAAACAGCTCGACCATCCTTTCATTCCGAAATCCATTGGAGCTGAAGGGCGTGGCCGAAAGCCCCCATCGCGCTTTTGGAGCCTCCTTTATCTTTCGCGCCCAAGTTTTCGATGCGCTGTGGTGGCACTCATCGACAATTAGTAAATCAGGCAAACTCCCAAGTGGCGCCCCAGCTCCGCAGAAGATGGAGAGGTTCGCACGCTGCGCGATAACTGGAAAGAGCCCGCAAGCCTCTTCGAACTGATCGACCTGCTCGCGGGTGTTCACCATGATCTCGACTGACGCAATGCCCTCACGCCCGTCTAAGCATTGTGAAAGAGCACACGCAGTAACGTATGTTTTTCCTGCCCCTGCTGGCGCTTCGAGAATGCCGCGTTTAGTATTTGATAAAAAGCGTATCGCTTCGGTTTGGTATTTTCGTTCCTCCATAGTGGTATGTGATTTATTAATCGGCAAAGGGTTATTGGTTTCGGGTTAAAGTTCTAATCTGGCGCTGATAAGCAGAACCCGCTGTTTACCTCTTTGATCCTGCGAACCAGAGCTGCCCCAGTTTCCTTGCAGGTAAAACGACGGAGCAGAGTTTCCCCGATAAACTGTGTCGTAATAACTGTGGGCCTCCCCTCGGCATACCGGTAGTCAATGATGTCAAAAAGGTCGCTCTCGATACGGCCAGTCATCTTCGCCTTGCCCAGATCATCGATCATCAGGACGCCGGCATATTGAAACTGCTTTATGAGTGCATCGTGCCCACTCATGCCCTTGTCGTATGAGCACTCAATCATCCGACCGAAGCGGCAATCCTCTAGGATCTCGACGTTCACTGCGTCTTGAGTGATGAGTCGCTTAGCGAGTTGCCACATAGTCCGAGACTTGCCCGCGCCAGTAATGCCAAGGATGATAATACCCTTGTCTGTGAGAGGCGCGGACATGATAGCGTCATACGTTTCGAGGTCGGAAGGGAACTGGTCGCGGTCAAGTTGCTGCATGACCTTCGGGCATTTACTATAGAAAACTCCGTCAAGTCGCTCCTGCCGCTTAGCCGCCTCTCCCGCTTCGTAGGCATGTGATTCCCTCTGGTATTCTTTCGCTGCGCATTCTTCGCAACGCACTACCTCGCTAAATGGAAGGTGCACAAGGTTGTCGGTAGTTCCGCAGTCGATACACTTGTCGTTTGATTTGTTTATTTCGGTCATAATTTTATTCGTTTTGCTTTAGTTGCTAGAATCCTCCTTCGAGTTGCGCTGCCGTTGTGTCTCGATTGCCTCGGACATTTTTTCGCTCGTCGTAGTAGTTCGCGAATTTGCTCTTATTAAATAGCGTCTGGGGTCGCAGGAATTGCCCCATTTTGTCGTCGGTCAGCCATGCAGCGCACTTGGAGTCGATCATTTCGCGTATACCCTCTACGGTCACACCGGGTTCCTTGAGGCGGGCCATTATCATTTTGATGTGAGTATCGACGGGCCGAAAGCTCTTGCCTGCCTTGAGATTCAAATAATTGAGAATTTCCACGGCGTCGGGTTTGCCCGACAATGTAGTAGTATTCTTCTTCTCTATTCTATTCTTCTCTATTCTGGTCACGCTCTTGTCACGGTTCGGGCGTGACTTCGCTGCGACATTGTCACGCTCCCGCCGCTTTCGCTCTGCCGATAAGAGCCTGTTTTTAGCACTGTGCCCATTGTGGCGGTCAAAGTTGGGCAAACCGATGGTATCATCCTCAATGATCAACCAATCGACCTGCGCCATGGCATCACAGAAGCCCACCACACCAGCGAGGCGATCTAAGAGGAGTATGCCTGATACATTTGCACTTCCATCCTCAGTATGTTGATCAAACCAAGCCCACACTCGCAGAAGCTTTCCTACGACAGCATCAGGGTCTAGACCAAGTATTCGAGCCAGCTCAAAGACCTCAACCTTGTCAGGCGTTGTTGTTTCAAATTTAAGCCAGCTCATGATCGCTCAGCCCCTTCCGGTTGACTGATAACTTCCTTCCTGCTGTCGGGAGTTAATATTGCATCGATCGAACTCTGGTATATGCGCAAAGTATTAGGAGCCCCCTGTCTGAGTCGCCGCCCTTCAAGTTCGCCGTCATCAAACATTCGCTTCACGGTTCTCCCGCACACACCTAGCTGCTTTCCTGCTTTGGTGAACGTATTGAGCCGATCCTGCTTCGGCGCTGGAGGATTCGGATTGGACGCTTCGACGAGCAGCGCGATAGCTGCGTCAAACTCGGCTTGTGTTAGCGATCCGGTCGCAACTGCTGGCGCTGCGAACGTGCTGAATGTTTCGGGGGTTTGTTGGTTTAGCTTCTGGTGCATGTCATAAATCTACGACATGCCTTCCCGAAAGAGACAGGATACTTAGCCCCCCTTAAGTCTCCACCCCTGCTCAAATCCACAAAAGGCTCCCCAGGAGTAACTTAAAATCAAAAGGGCGCATTGGACCCACCTAAAATTAAATCTTAATATTCAGAATTAGAGCCAAGTAGAAATTCCCAAGTGGCCGCGCGTAGGTAATAAGCTTCCCGTCATCCGTCCTTGGATTGAATTTTGAAAAATCGGCGTTCTGGTAGAGTTCGCGTAAATCATCATCCGCCGCATCTCGCCAGCATTCGGGACTTTCAGCTGCGTGTGACAAGCAAGTCATCAGGCGGTAATACTTAAGTTTCGCCCCATCGATATACATCTGATTCTGGGCCTTCTGATTATTCGTAGTAAATTTCGGAGCAGTCCAGATTCCCTCATCTGCGCACCTTCTCTCTAAGTCAGTCAAGTCTGATGCGCCCCCAGCAACAGCAACGACCATCCCTAGAGCAGTCAGTGCTTTCTGATATACCCTAAGACAAGGGAGGCTCGATAAGATATCAGGTATACGGCTCAGTTGGTGAAGGGCATCCAGTCCGAGCATATACTCGATTGCGCGCGACTCGCTATCACCGATAGGTTCGTCAATGCTTCTCGATGCGCGAACAATACGGCTCAAGTAACAATAGCATGTCTTCTCCTTCGCTATTTCTGTTCCCCCCATCGGCATGTATGCCTCCATGGCAAGGAAGGTCTGCATGCGCGCAACTGGTTCGGAGTATTTACGTTTAATGAAGTGCTGATAAGCGATCCTAGATGACATCGGCAAATCATCCAAATGAAGATCCACCGGCTCAAAGCCGGGGTCGCCGCCTTCCCTTATATTATCCAAGTTTGACTTAATTCGCAGGGGGGAAAATTCCTTCATATTATTCATCGATTGATAGTTTTTTGAGAAGCTTCCGAACCTCGGAAATCGGCATGTCGTCAACGAGGTGCTTTAGTTGTTCACGTTCTCCGCTGCCTGCACCTCCGGACATAAGAGCTAGGGTGCCTCGGATCGCGGAGAGCTGTTCGATCGGCTGGGCCGACAGGTCGAGCTTCACGTAAAACTTGTCTACCGTCGAAATCGTATCGCCCGCCATCGCTGCGAGCATGGTTGCGGGGACTCCTGCGCGAGCTGCCTCAGTGCAAAAGGTATGCCTCAGCGAATGATAGCCGTATGCACTACGAGCCACCTTGCCCTTGCCGTCGGCACTCTGAATCGACTTGCCCGTGACCTTGTGCAGTTCTCTCACCAACATGCGCGAAATGCCTGTGCTACATCGTTGATACCAAGCGGCAAGACGTGGCACCACATACTCAGAGTCTTCATCCTTCGGCAGACCCTCAAGCGTCTGAATCAGCAATGGAAGGATCGGAACCTGAACCTTGGCTGCGCTGGTGTTCTTTGTCTTTGCGGGAGTATAAGTGATAAAACCACCGCCCACGTCCGACCATTTCAAAAACGCCGCATCCTTAAGGCGCATCCCAGCACACAATGCCAACAGCATGAGAGCCCTCACATCCTGCTTCATTTTCTGCTCTAGCAACGCTTGAACGTGCTCACGACTAAGCGGCAAACGTTGTTGTTGCTTGCCGGCCATCTTCTTGCGCTCCGTTGCCATCCACGGATTCAACTGTAGTCGATATGGCCGCATGAGTGCTTTCGTAATCGTCAACATAGAGCCGCGTCGGTCGTTATAGGTGGACGCCGAGATTTGGTCTTTCCACTCGGCATGAAGCCAGTCGGACGCAATCTCTTCGTCAATGTCGGCGAGATCGCCAACGCTCGGCCTGTTCTCTTCGGCCCATGCTTTGAATCGGTTGAAGGCATTCTTATAGAGCCCCATGGTTCCCGTTCCCGCGCTCGGCCTCGTATTTTCAAATGCTTCCCAAACCTCACCGAGCGGAAGCACCCGCGTATCGACCAGTTCCTTTGCTCTGGCGATATGCTGAACGGCCTCGACCGCGCTCCTAGCTCCTAGTGTTGCTGATAGCGGTTCTGCTAAGGCATCGGCAGTCTCACGATTGCGAGTCCCTAAGCTTTTCGTAATCCGCTTGCCCTGCGCATCCCGGTATTGGAATGCATAAACACCACTGGGCTTCTGGATGATCGAGCCACTGCCACGGGTGCGTTTCTTTGTTTTTCGGGTCTTTGTATTAACTGTCATAACTGATCTACAAAATCCGCGAAACTCACCGTTAAGTCAACACCATTAGCCACAAAGCCAGTATTTAAAGCAAATGCCGACAGGTTCAAACCCTGTCGGCCCGACCATGAAAAACTTAGCTCCGTTCCGACGGAGCTTTTTTATGTGCGCTAGAAGCGCAGAGCTTTGTACCCAGCACAGCGACAACACCGGTGCCGAAGGCAACCGGACCACCGAGAACTAGCAGGTTCAACGGAGTATTTTAGCAACGGACGTTGCGGCTCGAAAATACGCAGATGGCGAAGCAATTCCATCGCCCCATCGTAGCTCGTCGCAAGCGAAGATGGATCGGACTGGCTCTAAAATAGCAATCCAACAACGACACCAGTAGCAATCTGCCGAACGTCACTTCAGAAGAAATGCCCCAAGACAGGCCTTGAACCTGCGAATCAGCTAGCATCGCCGGCGCAGACAAACCTTGTCGCCATGGCATTCCTCTCCATCCTTTGCGTATGACCTTTCTACTGGCGCTACTCAAACTCCTCTGGCCCTTCATTTCGACAGTCGCCCTTGCGGTATTTATCTTAATCGGCACGGATAAGTGGATGCGCAAGCGCGCACGCTCGCATAAGATACAAAATAGCTTTGCGCGGCAGATCATACTAATCGCCCTCTCAGCGATCGCACTGATTGCCATTGTGCTGGCCCTCCCGATTCATGACGAGATGAAGAGCCAGCTCTTCAGTCTCATCGGCCTAGCGCTCACCGTCGCCGTCGCGTTGTCGTCCACGACCATTGTTTCCAATGCCATGGCAGGCATCATGTCGCGTGCCATCGGCAGTTTTAAAGTCGGCGACTTCGTGAAGTCCGAATCTCAGTTTGGCCGTATCACCGAGCGTGGCCTCTTTCATACTGAAATCCAAACAGAAGATCGCGACTTGGTCACTGTCCCCAACATTTATCTAATGACCAACCCGATCCGTGTGATCCAAAATTCGGGAACGGTGGTCTCAGCCACGGTCTCGCTCGGCTACGATGTGGACCATAGCGAGATCGAACCTAGGTTAATTGAAGCCGCCAATGCGACCGGCCTCGAGGAGCCGTTTGTCAGAGTTATGGAACTCGGTGACTTTTCAGTTTCGTATCGAGTCGCAGGCTTTCTCTCGGAAGTCACTAAAATCGTCAGCACACGCTCCAACCTCAACAAGGCGGTGCTGGATTCGCTGCACCAAGCAGGCATCGAGATCGCCTCTCCAAACATCATGGCGCAACGCCCGCTCACCGATGGCCGACAGCTCATCCCTGAGCGAACGTATGCCAGCCCTGAGCCATCAACCACCGAGACCGCCCCCGAAGAGCGTATGTTCGACAAAGCCGAACGCGCCGCCGAAAAGGAGCGGCTCATCGCAGAAAAAGAACAGTTAGAGAATGAGCTGGAGGCGATCGAGAAAGACAGCGATGGAGCCGAGTCGCCTGCGATTAACTTTCGTAAGCGCCGCATTCAGGCGATCGAGCGGAAGCTCGAGCTGATGGAGTCGACGGAAGCGTAAAAAGCGCACCCATGAAAAGATGGACAGACGTGTCCATCCTCCTTTGTAGTGAGCGGATGTCGCCATCTGTTCGCACCCTTTTTAACAACGCTCCATCCACTCCCCTCTTTGAACGCCGCGGCTTCATGCTCGATATTAGCCGCAACCGTGTGCCGACGATGGACTGGCTCAAGGAGCTCATCGACGTGCTGGCGCTACTGCGCTACAACGAACTCCAGCTCTACACGGAACATACCTTTGCTTACGTCGATCACCAGGTAGTGTGGGAGCACGCATCCCCCATGACCGCGGCAGAGATCCGCGAGATCGATGCCTACTGCAGCGCGCGCGGCATCGAACTGGTGCCGAACCAAAACTCCTTCGGACACGTGGAACGCTGGCTCAAACACGATGCTTACAGGCACCTGGCGGAATCACCAAATGGTTTTGAACATCCCATCGCAGGCTGGCGGAACGGCGGCAGCACGCTCGCCCCGACTGCGGAAAGTGCGGCATTTATCAATACACTCTACGAGGAACTCTTACCGAACTTCACATCAAACATGCTCCACATCGGCTGCGATGAGCCATGGGAACTCGGGCAAGGCCACAGCAAGGCGCGTGTCGACCGTGAAGGGAAGCACCTGCTCTATTTAGAATTCTTGAATCGCCTCTTTGCACTGGTTGAGCAGCACGGACATCAAGCACAGTTCTGGTCCGACATCATTATGGAGCGTCCGGATCTAGTGCCGCAGCTGCCGAAAAATGTCACTCCCGTGATTTGGGGCTACGAAGCCGATTCGCCCTACGCCGAGCAATGCCGCATCGCCGCAGAGGCAGGCTTCAAGGGCAATTTCTACGTGGCACCGGGCGCGGGTAACTGGAACAGCTTCAGCGGGCGGCTCGAAGTGGCGCGCCAAAACATTGCACTGGCCGCCAAGGAAGGCCACGCGCATGGTGCGAAAGGGCTGCTACTCACCGCGTGGGGCGACAACGGCCATCACCAACCGTGGCCGACACTCTTCCCGGCGCTCATCATGGCCGCGCAGGCGGCATGGGGCAGCCCGATCAATACAGACGCACTGCCCGATCAAATCGACAATCTCTTCTACCCTGACTGCCCAGCGGGGCAGGGCGCAGTGATTTGCGAACTCGGCCGAATTGATACGATGCTACCGCAACCGGCTCCGCCGAGTAGTTTTCTGCATACGGCGTTCTTTGCGAGTGAGGACAAACTCGATGCGCTGCTAAAGACAATCGACCTGAGCTCATTGCAAGCAGTGGACGCTGCGTTGGACCAAATCGAAGCCGCAGGCCTAGATCCTGAAATCAGGCTGAGCGCAAGGCTCAATCGTCATGCGATCCAACGCTGCCTGTGCGTCAAACAAGGGCAGCCAATCAGTCCCGACAAATCCGAGCTACTCAAGGAATTCGAAGCACTTTGGGGAGTGCGCAGTCGCGCCGGCGGCTTAGCCGAAAGCCTCCAGCTCATGCGCGCGGTTGACTCCTAAAAATATACGATCAGCGCATTACGCCACACCGCATCGTTCTTCTCATTACCGTTGCCGATATCGTTATCGTAATTCTGGTTATACGAGAATTCAAAGCCCAACAAATCCGTCAATCGGATACGCACGGCAGCGGTCACCACGTAATTGTAGCGTTCGGTATAGTCTGGCTCCCAATAGTAATTAAATTTCTGAACGAAGGAGGTGCGAGTGAAAGGCTTCCACGTGAACTCCTGAAAGACATTCAGCACTTGATTCACCCCATTACGTGAATCGTCGCTATTGGTTTGGTAATCTTCGATACCACCGCTGCCGCCAAACAAGAGCTCAAATTGATTCGATGGCTGATACTTATAGCCCACACCGACGAGCTCCTGCAGCTCATGGTCGATGCCCTTGACTTGATCGACGCGGCCTGACACGGAATTTTGCAAAAACCAGTTATCGTCCGAAAAAGAACGGCGGTAAATAAACGCACCATCATATCGGTCGGTCGATTTATACTTATCCCCATTCGATTTTTCAGTTTCTCGATAGGTGTAAGATCCAGTCAAACGATAATAGTCAGGACGCCCCTTTGGCTTGATCTCTAGGTTTCCGCGCAGTGCGGTCTCTGTCCATTTTCGGTCACCAGAGCTGATGTTCATGCCCATGCGCAGATTACCTTTCCACGAATCAGGTGCCCGTAGCCCCATCAACTTTTCGACCAATGGCTGCTCTTCTTCTAAAAGTCCCTGCACCTCTGCCATCTTTTCGGCAATCGCCACCTGTGTGTTCACCTCCTTTTGAGCCTTATCGACTTCTTTCTTCGCCTGTTTTCCCTCCGGCGTAGATGATGCTTTTGGCGCGACGGGCTTAGGCTTCGCAGCCGCCACTTCCACCGGCGGCATCACCTTAGGCTCGATTTTGACGATCTGTGCACGCGGCACCGAGAGTTCGCCAAGTAAAGCCGAGTTCAATATCACAAACTCAGCGTCCGAACGCGGCAGCACTTCCCCCACTACGCGCTCGCCACTTTTGAGCAATACAACCTGCGTCTTAGCCGACAACGAACTGCCGAAAAACACCGCACACCAAGCCAACACACCCGAGCAAAATGCTGCTCGAAGAGGTGGGAACGAATAAAGTGAGGTGCGACGGATCATTGATTTGGTCTGATAGGATTTAGGAAAGATGTAAAATTAAAAGCAGAGCAATGAACAGATCAGACAGCGGTTTCGGTAAAACGTTGCTCACGAATCACGGTTATTTCGATCGCACCGGGATAGTTCAACTCGTCCTCAATGCGCTCGCGAATGCGTAGGGCAATTTTACGCGCCTCATCCTCGTCGACTTTCAGAGGCTCGACAATGACGCGCACCTCGCGGCCAGCTTGAATGGCATAGGCATCAGAAACACCGTGTTGCTGCTTGGCGATATCCTCAATGCTGCGCACCCGTTGAATAAATCCGTCGATCGAAGAGGCACGCGCCCCAGGACGCACCGCAGACAGCGAATCGGCCACCATGACCAGCCCCGCATACGCACTCTGGGCCGGCACCTCTTTGTGGTGAGCGGCAGCGGCATTGACGACGCGCGGATCTTCGCCGTGTTGCTTAATAATGTCCGCGCCGACAGCGGCATGACTACCCTCGTAGTCTTCATCCACTGCTTTACCCAAATCGTGAAAGAGTCCCGCGCGCTTAGCGATCACTGGGTCGAGCCCGATCTCCGCAGCGATCAATGCACATAAATTAGCGACTTCTACGGAATGCGCCAAAGTGTTCTGGTTATTCGAGAGACGATAATGCAGCTTGCCCAGCAGTGCCACCACGTCGGGGTGCACACCGGTCAGACGTAATTTACGCAAAGCGCCTTCACCAAGCTCGATGACATTGGCATTCATCGTCTCCTCTGCCTTTTCGACTTCTTCTTCGATACTCGCAGGATGGATGCGTCCATCACGCAGCAATGCATCCAACGCAATGCGCGCGATCTCACGGCGCACTGGATCGAAGCATGAAATGAGCACCGAATCTGGCGTCTCATCAATCATCAGTGTCGTGCCAGTGGCATGCTCAAAAGTCCGGATATTGCGGCCTTCACGCCCAATGATGCGGCCTTTCATCTCCTCGCTTGGCAGAGTCACTACGGTCGCGGTCGCATCATTCATCGGCTGACTCGTAATACGCTGCATGGCAGCCAACACGATACGCCGACTTTCTTCAGCCATCTCGGCATCGGAACGCTTCAGCAAACTCTGGCGCAGATCACGAATCTCTTTCTCACATTCGCGCTCGGTCGCCGCAATCAACAGCTTACGCGCTTCGACTTGATCCATTTGTGAAATCTGGTGCAGTTTCAGGCGATACAAGCGTCGGGTCTTCTCGGCCTCATGCTCCGAATCCTCCAGCCCGCGTGCTGCACGGGCGAGATCCTTGTCCTTCTCGTCCAGCTTTTGCCCTCTTTCAGCATGACGTTCACTCGCTCGGGCTAATTCACGCGCACGCAGATCCTGCTCGTCCTTACGCAGAGTCAAACTCCGCTCCAGTTCGGCCTCTTTGTTTTTATATTCCAGCTCCAGCGTCGATTTCTCTTCGCGCCACTTCAATTGAGCTTCACGCGCCTCCACGTCGAGCTTCAGGCGCTGCGCTTCTTCACGCCGTTCAATACGTCGTGCCATCAACAAATGATAAACCACCACCCCGGTCAGAGCGCCGCCAAAAATCCCCAAAATATGTTCAAAATCCATTACAATAACTGATACAGTTTTACGTTCGGCGGGGGAAAACCGGAAGCTACGAGTGACTGCCACCCGAGTCCTAGGCTGAAGGACTATTAAATTAGTAGACCGTTGATAGTAGGCTCGTTCTGTTATTTCAAGGCAAAGTTGCCCGCCTAGAGCAATCACCCTACTTACGCTCAGAAAACCAACGCACCACACCCGCACAATCACGGCTATTCAGCACCTGCTCCTTTTCCAGCCACCCCTTACGCGCGATATTTACTCCCGCATCGAAGTAGCTGAGCCCGTCCGTGCTGTGCGCATCGGGATTGATCGAACACATCAGGCCACGCTCAGCGGCCCGTCGCCAGAGCCGCCAATCCATATCCAAGCGGCGCGGATTCGCATTGATCTCGATGATCACCTGGTTGGCAATCGCCGCATCGATCACCTTTTGCAGATCGATTTTATACGGTTCGCGGCGCAGCAAGATGCGCCCCGTCGGGTGCCCAAGCATCGTCGTCGCAGGATGCTCGATCGCGCGAATCACACGCGCCGTCATCTCGTCTTCGGACTGACTAAACGAAGAGTGCACCGACATCACTGCATAGTCCAATGCATCCAGCGTGCGGTCTTCGAGGTCGAGCGATCCGTCGGGTAAAATGTCGCATTCGATGCCGGAAAATACATGCACGGGTGATGCGCCGGACTCATTAAACGCACGGATCTGTGCCACCTGCTTCAACACCCGCGCCTCATCCAAACCATTGGCCTGATAGCTCGCCTTCGAGTGATCCGCCAGCCCTAGGTAATCCCAGCCCAACGCTTCCGCCGCCGCAGCCATTTCTTCGATCGTGCCACGACCATCGGACGCCGTGGTATGATTATGAAACACGCCACGAATGTCCGAGCGAGTCACCAGCGTCGGCAGCTCGCCCGCCTCTGCGGCTTCGAGTTCGCCCAATCCCTCGCGCAGCTCAGGTAAAATCTCCGCTAGCCCAAGAAATTCAAATAGTCCTTTCTCACTGATAATACCATGGCCCACTGGCTTCGCGCCTTCGCCTCCAACTTTCTCAGTCAACCCCCACTCACTCAGGCTATAGCCACGCGCGAGCGCCCGCTGCCGCATCGCCACATTGTGATCCTTCGATCCGGTAAAGTGATGCAGCGCAAACGCAAACTGCTCAGCAGGCACCACGCGTAAATCCGCCTGCAAGCCGCCCTCGAAGCGCACGCTGGACTTGGTCACCCCATGCGCCGTCACCTCCGCGACCATCGGTTGTGTCACAAACCAATCCATCACCAGCTGCGAATCGGCCGACGCCACGATAAAGTCCAAATCCCCCACTGTCTCACGCAAACGCCGCAAACTGCCTGCGACCTCGGCCCGCTCCACCTGCGGCAAAGCACGCAAGCCTGCCAGAATCGGCTCGGCTACCTCGCGCGCCATCCACCAATGATACCGCTTCGCATAGGCCGCCCGATTCGCGATACCTGTCAAAATCTTCTCTGCCGACTTTTTGCCAAATCCCTTCAATGCCTCAACTTCGCCAGACTCACAAGCCGCCTTGAGCGCGTCAATGGATTCCACCCCCAACGCATCGTGCAGCTTCTTGACCTTTTTCCCCCCGAGCCCGGGAATCTCCAGCATCGCAATCAACCCTGGCGCGACCGACGCGTGCAGCTCCGTATAGTATGCCAACTCCCCCGTCGCATACAGCGTCTCAATCTTCTCCACCAGGGCTGAACCAATGCCCCGCATGCCTGACAACTTGCCCAACTCAATCAATTCGCCGAGATCGTCCTCCATCGTTTCCAGCGCACGCGCCCCCGTCGAGTAGGCACGAATTTTAAACGGGTTCTCCCCCTTGAGTTCGAGCAAGACGGCAATGTCCTCTAGCACGTCGACGATATCAGCTTTGTTCATATGCGCGCTAAACTGATGGGCTCACAGAAAAATGCAACGCTCACGCACCGACTATTCCTCCAATCGCTCCACGCTATTAGCGATCAGCCATGCCATCAGTTTGCGATCCACTTTGCCGCGCTCATCCAGCGGCAGAATCGGCACCTGAATCATTTGCTTGGGAACCTTATAATTCACCAAATCCGCCCGTAATTCCTCTTCCCACTTGCTCTCATTACTCACCACAATTGAAGCAATGTAAAATGCGACTAACTTTTGCCCCCATTCAGAATCGGGCCAACCAATGACCAGCACCTGTTCCACTGCCCCAGTATCCATGATCGCCTGTTCCACCTCATGTGGGTCAATTTTCTCCCCGCCGCTAATAATCAATCGATCACTGCGCCCCACAATATGCAACCGCCCAAGCGAATCGAAATAGCCCTCATCATTCGTCAGATAACCGATGCGGCTCACGCTCCCCGTGCGACCATGGTAGCCTTGAAACAACGACTTTGCGTTGATCCGGATATGCCCCACCTCTCCGACCGGACAGGTGCTGCCATCATCGCGAATCACTTTGATCAACGCATGGCTTAACGGCCTCCCGGCATTGGTATTACCCGCCAAAAACTCATCCGGCGGCAACGCAGTCACCATCGCAGCAGTTTCAGTCATCCCATAGCTCAGCACGACCGGCAGCTTCAACTCACGCGCGCGTGCTTCCACCGAACCAGGCACCGATGCCCCGCCCACAAAAATAGCCCGCATCGTGATCAGTCGATTCGCGATGCGCTGCTGCGCCATTAAGCGCTGCAACTGCGTCGGCACCAAAGACAGACACAACGAACTACCCGGAAAGTCAGGAAAGCGCCCTGCCAACAGTTCTTTAAAATCTGGAAATACAATCTGTCCTTCGGACACAAACGAGCGCACCAACTGCATCAACCCGCTGACATGATATAGAGGCAACACACAGCAGGAATTGATCGGTCCGGGGCCAATGAACGAGCTCAAGCCCTCGCAGGCGGCCACCAAGGCCCCCCATTGATGAATCGTAAACTTCACCCCCCCAGAGCTCCCGCCAGTCGGAATCAAAATCGTGCCGGCCTTCGGGTTGTGAATGCCCGTGCGGGCTTGAACAGAGATCGGAGAGTTCCCGAAAATAACTGCGGGGTTGACTAAGGTCACCACCTTTTCCCATTCCACACGCTGCCACTTCGGATTCGCCAATATAACCGGCACGCCCATGTGAACCGCCGCAAAAAATGCAGAAGCAAACCGCAACGGATCATGTTCCAAAATCATCACACCACGAGCATGCGCATCCTCCCCCGCGACCTCGATCTGTGTGATACGCCGCTGCACGCGTCGGTAGAACGCCTGGCCCGCAATCCCCTCGATCCAATCGCGCTTCAACGCATTCAGGTCAATTAAGGGAGCTGTTTCCATATCGTTTCGGGGGCAAATTGAGCGCGTTCGGTCGCGCACAAGACTGGCGCAGGCTGCAGAAGTGCCAGACTATCCGTAAAAGCATCCAAAGTATCAAATCCAATTGCTCGATTGTGCTCCGATAATTGATCCGCGATGTGCAGCGCATTCTCCAAGCCGACAGCCGTCTCAAAGACCGACGACAGCACCACTTGCTCCGCAATCGGGCGCAGACGCTCAACCAATGCACGAGCATCTCCCGCCAAGGCAGGCTTCACCACCAGTGGACCGGACCAAGCTCCAAGCTGCAACCAGCGCTGCCCGTCCGCGCCATTGAGCGACTCGTCCAATGCGATCGGCACGCCCGACGACTCCGCAAACTGAGCCATCACCGCTTCCTCACCGACCGGCAGCGGTTGCTCCATATACTCAACTTGCTCCGGATATTCCCGGCAGACTCGCAGCCAACGCTCCAACGCCTCCACCGATAATCCTCCGTTCGCATCGAGCCGTAGTTGAGAGCCTTCGGGCAGTCGCGCCACCAATTCTCTAAAAATCGCCTGTTCCGCTTCGATCGACTCCACCCCGATCTTCCATTTAAAAGCCGTATAGTCACAGCCCGCTTTCTCCGTAGCCACCGCAAGTGCGCCCCGCCCGGCTGGCAACAGTGCCGCCACTTGATAATCGCGCAGCGCCAAACTCCCACGAGCCAACGCCGAACTCACCCCAAAGGCACAACATGACAACGCCGCTGGCTCAACCGAGGTCGCCAACTCCGAATCTTCCGCCAACTGCTCCAAAAACGCCCGCGCCTGCTCCACCGTTTCGCTCCCAAACTCCGGAATCGGTGCCACTTCGCCGTAACCTAGACCCGAATCATCCTCCACCCGCACAATAAAACCCTCACGCAACGACCACGCGCCACGCGCCGTTCGCAGCGGTTTCGCGAAGGTTCTCTGATACGATTTAAAAGAAAAGCGACGACCCATTTGCCCCAAACTGTCGTTTCTACTTGAGAAAAGACAATCTTTTGCTGGATTCACTCCATGACAGCACACGCCAGCCTCGCAGATTTCTATCAGCCAGCCGATAAGTTCTTCTACAACAACTTACCGACCGGCCTCACCTACGACGACATCTCGCTCGCCACGCTCTACTCGGACGTGCTGCCGCGCCAGACCAACCTCGCCACACGCATCTCCGACGCACTGGAGCTACAGATCCCGATCATCTCATCGGACATGGACACCGTGACCGAATCGAAGATGGCGATTCAAATGGCGCTCAACGGCGGCCTCGGGCTCATCCACTACAACATGAGCGACGAGAAGCAGATCAAAGAAGTCGCCCGCGTGAAAAACCACATTCACGGTTTCATCCAAGAGCCGATCAAAGTCGGCCCCGATCAAAAGATCGGCGAAGTCATCGAATATATCGACGCTCGCGGATACGGATTCAGCACCTTCCCCGTCGTCGATGCTGGCAATAAACTCCTCGGCCTCCTTCCCGGACGCGCCGTCAAACCACGCTACGCCGACCGCCTCGTCTCCGAAGCGATGACACCGCGCGAACAAGTGTATTGCTTAACCGAAAAAGAAATCGGCACAGATCCGATCAAAACGGCAGATGACTTTTTCACCAAGCATCTCGGCATTCACAAACTGTTGATTGTTGATGACAACGATTGTCTGCGCGGCCTCTTCACTCTGAGCGACATCGAGCGCATCAGCAGCGAATCTCAACAATTGGTCAAACCCGCACGCGACGAACACTTCCGCCTCATGTGCGGCGCAGCGATTTCTGCACACCGCAAGACCGATGGCTCACTCGATAGCGACCGCATCATCACCCACGTCGGCCAACTGATCGACGAAGGCGTCGATGCCATCGCCGTCTCCACCGCACACGGTTTCTCCAAAGGCGTCGGCGATTCGATCCGCATGCTGCGCCAAGAATTTAAAGACATTACACTCATCGCAGGTAACGTCACCAGCGCCGAAGGCGTCGACTTCCTCGCCGACGCGGGCGCCAACTCGATCAAAATCGGCCAAGGTCCCGGCTCGATCTGCACCACCCGCATCGTCGCAGGTGTGGGCATCCCGCAGATGACCGCCCTTTACGTCGCATCCCTCGCGGCTCGCCAAAAAGGCGTGTCGATCCTCGCCGACGGTGGTATCACCAAGTCTGGCGACATGGTCAAAGCCCTCACCCTCGCCGACGGCGTCATGTGCGGCAGCCTCCTCGCAGGTTGCAACGAAGCCCCCGGCCAAATCATCGAGATCAACGGCAAGCTCTATAAGCAATATCGCGGCATGGGTAGCGCCGCTGCGATGCGCGACGGCTCGGCCTCTCGCTACGGCCACGACCGCAAAGACATTTCCACCAAGGCAGCCGCCGAAGGCATCGAAGCCCTCAAGGAATCCGCAGGCCCACTCTCCGGAGTGCTCCGCGAACTCGTTGGCGGCATTCAATCCGGCATGGGCTACCTCGGCGCATCAAAGCTCGAAGAACTCCGCGCCAACGCCCGCTACATCCGCGTCAGCCCTGCTGGCCAAAAGGAGTCCTCCCCGCACGACGTCATCACCGTCAAAACCAGCGACAACGGTTCGGACAACTCCAAGTAGTCGAAGTCGTCTCACAAAATGTGATACCACATGAACGACACCGAAGCGCAGATCCAAGCCTACTCGCAGGAGGTTGATATCAGTTTACTGCGAGAGAACCTACGACTGACGCCCACGGAACGCCTTCAACAACTCGAAAACTTAATTAACGACCTCCACACACTTCGGGACGCGGCACGTAAACAAGCTGCCACAGACTTATAGTCCTTTTTTTAACTTTCAGCGTTTCAGCATTTCCAAATTTTCAGCTTTTCAAAAAAAAACATGCTCACTCCATTTTCCTCTCAACTCATTGCCGACACCGGCATCTCCACCGGCGACGAAGGCAAAGGCCGCGTCATTCTCGAAATCGTCAATGAACTGCGCGACATCACCGGTCGTCAGGACGCCGTCGCGGCCGTCATGAAAGTCAACGGCGGCTCAAACTCTGGCCACACCGTGGCGGGGCTGAAGCTCAATCTCCTCCCTGGGGGCGTTGCCGATCCACACGTGCCGCACTTGCCAGTCGGTTGCGGCGTCGTCGCTGATCCACGCAAGTTCCTCTGGGAAGTTGCCTACGCCGAGCAAAACGATTGCGTCGCCCTCAAGCGCCTCGCGATCGACGAGCGCTGCCTCGTGTCTGATGTCTGCCACCGCCTGCTCGACCTCGCATTCGAAGACTACCGTGTGCACGTGCTCAAGGACGATCCACGTGGCTCCACCGGTCGCGGCATCACGCCCGCCTACCTCGACGAGGTCGGCCAATTCCAAATTTTCTACGCTGACTTCCTCGCACCGAAAGAAGTCTTTGCCGCCAAGCTCCGCAACCGTGCGGACCGCGCCCTGCGCATCATCGAGCACGTCTGCCAAGTCGCACCCGAGCGCTGGGCTAGCCTATTCGACACCCTCACCGCCGCTGAAACGAAGGCCAACAAGGAGGTCATCGACAGCGGTGCCTTCACCGAAGCCGAGTTCGACTTCAGCCTCTTTGCCGGCGACGCGCCCTTCACACTCAATATCGCCGCACTGATTGAAGCCTACTGGAGCGCAGGTCAACAGCTCGCCCCGCAAGTCTGTGACGTGCGCGAACTCATCCTGCGTGCGCAAGACGAGGGCAACTACATCATCGGTGAATTCGGCCAAGCCTACTGGCTCGACAAGCGCCACGGTTTTGCGCCCAACGTCACAGCCTCACACACCTTTACCCCCGAGTTCTTCCAGTCCGCAGGTATTCCCGCGCAAGCCATCCACAACGTCGGTTGCTGCAAGGCCTACGACACCAAAGTCGGCACGCACGTATTCATTTCCGAAATCGACCTCGACCACCCGCTCAGCAAGCAGCTGCGCATGATCGAGTTTGGAGCCACCACTGGCCGTCAACGTATGGTCGGTTGGTATGACGCCGTCGAAAAAGGCGACGCCCTCCGCTACGGCGGCTATCAAGACCTCGTGCTCAACAAGCTCGACGCCCTCAGCCACTCAGGCGACTGGCAAGGCGAACTGCAAATCTGCATTGGTTACGAAGACGAAGCAGGCAACGTCGTTTACCACGTGCCACGCGACGACGTTTACCGACGCACACTCAAACCCGTCTACAAGATGGTCCCCGGTTGGAGCGAAGACATCTCCAGCGTGCGTCACTTTGCCGACCTCCCCGAGGCCGCGAAGCACTACGTCGCATGGATGCTCAAAGCCCTCGTCGACGTCGCCAACCACGGCGACCAGAACAAGAACAAGATCCCGAACCTCCGCTACATCGGCGTCGGCCCCGAGCCAAGCCAGATCATCAAAGACGTGCCTGCGGTTGAAGAACTCTTGAAGTTAGCGAAATAGCGATTGTCCACCACCCAATGGATGACCTACTAGACAGTCTCGACGAGCTCCACTACGAGGAGCTCATCACACTCAACCACGCGATCGTCACGCGCATTAAAGAGCTCAACATCATAAAGGCTCAATCCCAGCTTCAACACTTTCGGGTAGGCAACCAAGTGCAGTTTACCAGCAGCGCAGGCGATTTAGTCATCGGCACCATTGTGAGAATCAACAAAAAGACCATCAGCCTAGTCACAGAAGCAGGCGCACGCTGGAAAGTCTCCCCTGGCCTTCTCACAAAACTCGTGAATGCAGCCCCGATGCCATCCGATCAAGGCGTCATCGAGCTTTTCGACTGATCTCCTCCTCTAACATCTTTAAAACCACATCATGAACGCAAAAATCGTAGCAGCCTGCCAGGCCTTCTCACTCGGACAATCCGCCAAAGCACTCGACCTCATCGCCGATGAGGCGGAGTGGCACATCGTGGGGGACCACATCATCGCAGGCAAAGCGGGCATTGAAGCTACCTGCGCCGAGGCCGAAGCCGAGGGCAACCCGAACTTCAAAAACATCCGCACAATCGAAGGCAGAAACCACGTCGTCGTCGAAGGCAACGACCTCGACTCCGATGTCCACTACTGCGACATCTACACCATCGAAGAAAATTTGATCTACGAGATTTCCTCCTACTGCCTCGCTCGATTCGACGAGGAAGAAGGCGAAGAATAAGTGATACAGTCACTTCCCGCTCACTCCCCCTGATAACTCAGCACAATTCTGCGTGCGTGCGGCCGTGCGCGGTGCTCCCAAAGAAACACGCCCTGCCACGTGCCTAGGCACAAGCGACCATCCACAAACGGGATCACCTCGGCGGTGCGCGTCAGCGCCATTTTGATGTGGCTCGGCATATCGTCGGGGCCTTCGAAAGTGTGAGTGAAGTCAGGATCATTCTCAGGCACGAGTCGGTCAATGAACCGCTCAAGATCACGTCGCGCCGACGGATCAGCATTTTCCATAATCACCAGACTACAGCTGGTATGGCAGCAAAACACTGTCACCGTGCCCTCGCGCAAGCCCGACTCTCGCAGGCCCATCTCAATGGCTGAGGTAAATTCTTCAGTCGATTTCCCAGGAGCGGAGACTTGTAGCTGTTTGGTAAAGGTAGACATTGATAAGAATTAAAAATTAATAATTACGAATTGAGAATTCAATAATGCTTACTCGCGCCTGCAGTTCCCCTAGTGTGGATCCTTCATTCCCCGCCCCTTCCGAGAATTCTCTAGCCCCTACCCGGAGCGCAGCGGCTTCTCAGGCTCCTAAGAATAATAGCGCATTAATGCACTAATAACGATCTACAGAAAGAATGAAATACGCACTATGGATAGTCTTTGGCCTGATCGTGATTGGTAGCATACAGAGCGAACGCGATAAGCAACAGACCAGTGAATCGATTGCAGCATTCGAAACGGCTAGGCAGGAATTCATCCAATCGATTGCACTGGCTAGAGACGAAAGGAGCCAGAAGCAATAAGGCTGGCACTTACATCAACATGATTGCACTGATGATACTTCTAGGAGCACTATACCGAGCAAACACAACCACCTAAAATGAAGCGTAGATCCAGACGACATACTCAATTCCTTTCGCGCTCCGCGCTACAGTCTTGAGTAGTCTCTGCGTTGGCAGAAAAAGGCATTGACGAACGCACGCAATAGCGCACGCTATATGTCATGACTACTATCACTGCAACAAAAGCTAGGAATAATCTTTATAGCCTGATTGATGAAGCGAACGATTCTCATATCCCAATTCAAATCACAGGGAAACGAGGGAATGCCGTGCTTGTCTCCGAAGGCGATTGGCGAGCGATTTCAGAAACCATTCACTTAAGCACGATTCCCGGAATGGTCGAATCAATCAAAGAAGGCATGAATGAAAAAATTGAAGACTGCAGCGACTCAATCGAATGGTAAAATATAAGCTCGTCTACACAAAGCAGGCCCAAAAAGACGCAAAGAAAATTTCACGAAGCCATTTAAAACAGAAGGCTATTGAGCTTCTTGAAATCCTACAAGAAGACCCGACGAAGAAACCTCCAGAATATGAAGCTCTGGTTGGTGACCTTGAAGGTAGTTACTCAAGACGAATCAACATTCAACACAGAATCATTTACCAGATTTTAGAAAATGAGAAAGTAGTGAAGATCCTACGAATGTGGACGCACTACGGCGAATGAAATGCCAACCAGTCAGAGCACTCAATGTCGCTAACGCGCCATCGAGTGTATTCGACGTTAATCAGAAAAATGAAAAATCTAACTGAAGGGACCAGATATGGGGTCAGAGTATCAAGAGAAAAGGACCAGATATGACCAGATATGGGGTCCGCGCAGGCCCTCCGCTCCAAAGTGATAAAAAGTGTTTTTAGATTATATGGTTAAAAATTATGCGTAGACTTTTGATACACGACCTTCACGTAAAGCTCTGGTAGCATATGCGGAGGGAAACTCGACGCGCAGGCCGACATCTTCAGGTTGAATGCGTCCAGTTTGGATGCGCCACCAATCGACCGCAAACTGCCGAGCGATCGCCACAGCCATCTTCTTTTTCTTAGCTGCCCCGAAGGGTTCATTAGCCATTCTAGTGTTCCAATGAAGCACCGGCTTGTAGTCAGGTTGAAACTGCATCATGCGCCACACAGTCGTTAACGCTCCTAAGCCGACTGGGATCTTTCGATTCGCTTTGCGCTCCTCACGAGCGGTGGTCTCGCGCAGTTGCTTATCGATTATCTCTAGGACTTGCTGAAAGGGGCTTAAGATGAGCTTCAGTCTGTTTACGTGATGTGGGAGTGAGTTTTTTAGTTGGCTTCATAGTAAGAGTCGTAGTGTTGGTGATTCTTCACCGCCTGCAACTCCTCCCATGTCATCTTTTCCCCTCCTTATGAACTTAACCAATTCACTACGTCCAGACCTTCGACCCGGCTGAACTCATCCACATTGGCGGTCACCACCGTGAGTCCATGCAGTCGCGCGTGCGCAGCGATCCATAAATCATTTGGGCCGATGGGGGTGCCTGCTGTTTCTAAATACAAACGAATTGCGGCGTATTCACGATCAGCGGCCGCCTCCAATGGCAGTATCGGCAATGCCCCTAAAATGGCCTCCGCTTGCTGTGTCAGGCGGTCTGATGCGCGCTTCGCACCACCGAAACGAATCTCAGCGGCAACGACTATGCTAATACAAACCGCATCTGCCCCAACCGCTTGAATCTTGTCTCGGACAACGCCCTGCGGATTACGAATCAAGTCCGAGACGATGTTGGTATCTAGCAGGTGCGTAAATGGCATTTAGCAATTCGGCTTAAAGTTCAACATCATCCAGCTCAGGTAAACCGGCATCTACATCTGGAATGCGCTCTTCCAACTGGGGGAGTTTGGCCAGCACATCCAGCAATGATGCCTGATCGGGCACAGGTTCTATGATCAAGCGGTCGCCGTCTTTCGTCAGTTTCGCCTCCTTCGTCGGTAGCTCGAAGGCCCGCGGGATACGAACTGCTTGATTCTTGCCGTTGCGAAATAAAGAGACACGGCGTGAGGGGGGAACTTCTGAATCAGCAATAGACATATACTTAAGCATATGCCTGCTTAGCAAAAAGTCAAGAGTTTGACCGCCACGAGAATGCTCGACCCGCGGACACAGACACCACGGATGCGTGCCACGATGACGCTGGCCCGCGCAAGCGCGGACGCCACTGGTGGACAGACACAAAAAAGCCCGCGCTCTGACGAGGGCGGGCTTTTGAAAATTTCAAGTCTCAGCTCTCAAGTCTCAGCTCTCAAGTCTCAGCTCTCAAGCCTCAGCTCTCAAGTCTCAGCTCTCAAGTCTCAGCTCTCAAGTCTCAGCTCTCAAGTCTCAGCTCTCAAGTCTCAGCTCTCAAGTCTCAGCTCTCAAGTCTTCTGATCCTAGACGTTGATCGAGATATCAACACCAGCTGGGAGGTTGAGCTTCTTGAGCTCGTCCACTGTGGCTGCAGTTGGCTCGATGATGTCGATCAGGCGCTTGTGCGTGCGGACTTCGAATTGGTCCATGGACTTTTTGTTAACGTGCGGAGAGCGGTTAACAGTCAACTTCTCAACGCGAGTTGGAAGTGGCACGGGGCCAGTGACGCGTGCGCCAGAGCGCTTTGCTGTTTCAACGATGTCTGTAGCAGACTGGTCGATGACGCGATAATCGAAGCCTTTAAGGCGGATACGGATACGTGGTGAGCTCATATATTGTATTTGGTTGAGATTCTAACTATGTGATATTAAAAAAACGAAGGGAGATAAAGCTAAAGAGCAGGCGTATCATTAAGATACGACTACGACTAATACCTGCCCCGCGTGGAGGTTTCTAAGATTTTATTAACGATGTTCGACGGCACTTCTTCAAAGCGCTCCGGCTCCATGCTAAAAGAAGCACGGCCTTTGCTCAATGAACGCATGATCGTCGAATAGCCGAACATTTCCACGAGGGGAACGAGGGCCGAAATTGAGATAAACGAGGGCTTCGCATTGATATGCTGGATCTGCCCGCGGCGGCGATTCAAGTCGCCCATGATGTCACCCTGATAATCTTCAGGGGTTTCGACTTCCACATGCATCAGAGGCTCTAACACTATAGGCTCGGACTTTTCCATCGCATCGCGGAAGGCAAAAATACCGGCCATCTTAAATGCAATTTCAGAGGAATCGACTTCATGGAATGAACCGTCGAAAAGCGTGACTTTGCAATCCACCACCGGATAGCCAGCAACCGTGCCATTGCACGCCGCCTCTTTAATACCATCCATGGCTGGTTTGATAAATTCTTTCGGAATGACGCCACCCGTTGTTTTGTCGATGACTTCAAAACCTGCGCCGCGCTCAAGCGGCTCGACCTTGATACGGACGTGGCCAAACTGCCCCTTACCTCCGGTCTGGCGGACGAACTTGCCCTCCCCTTCAGCATTGGCAGTCATTGTTTCGCGATATGCGATCTGCGGACGACCGGCTTCAGCTCCGACTTTAAATTCACGGAAGAGACGATCTTTAATGATCTCCAAGTGCAACTCCCCCATCCCAGCGATCAACGTCTGCCCAGTTTCTTCATCGGAACTCACGACAAACGTCGGATCTTCCTCAGAGAGACGCATCAGACCGAGCGCCATTTTTTCTTGGTCAGCTGTGGTCTTTGGTTCGATGGACATCGAGATAACTGGCTCTGGGAATGTTGGCGGCTCAAGGCGCACGTCAAAACCCTTCGTGCAAAGCGTATCACCCGTCACGACGTCGCGTGCTCCCACCAGCGCACAAATGTCACCGGAATAGGCCGTGTCGATATCCTCGCGGGCATCCGCCTTCATGACGAGCAAGCGAGAAATGCGCTCCACTTTGCCAGTGCGCGGATTGTGCAACACCGATCCTTTGGAGATGGTGCCGGAGTAAACACGGAAAAATACAAGCTTACCGACGTAACCGTCGTTCATCAGCTTAAATGCCAAGCCAGACAGCTTTGCATGATCATCAGGTTTGATTTCAACCGGACGCCCCTGCTTATCCTCCCCCTCCATTGGCGGAAGATCGAGCGGCGAAGGCAGGTAGTTCACAACAGACTCAAGCACGGACTGAACGCCCTTATTCTTGAAAGCACTGCCGGGAATGACTCCGCAGAAATCAATTGAAATGGTCGCGGTGCGAATCGCAGCACGGATATCGTCAGCAGTGAGTTCTTCACCTTCGAGATATTTGTCAGCGAGTGCTTCGTCGAAATCAGCAAGTGCTTCGATCAGCTTTTCGCGATACTCAGCAGCTTGATCGACATAGTCGGCAGGCACATCAGTCACATCGACTGTCATACCAGACTCATCCGAAGGATCATAAATGATCGCCTGCAAGGAGGCCAAATCGATGAGTCCTTTAAAGTCCTCTTCTGCGCCGATCGGAATAAAGATCGGATGCGCATTGGCACCGAGACGCTCGCGCATCGTTTCGATGGCGGCGAAGAAGTCCGCACCCGTACGGTCCATCTTGTTTACGAATGCAATGCGCGGGACATTGTATTTCGTCATTTGCCGCCAGACCGTTTCGGACTGGGGCTGAACGCCGGCGACGGCGCAAAATACGCCGACCGCCCCGTCCAATACGCGAAGTGAACGTTCCACTTCGGCGGTAAAATCGACGTGCCCTGGGGTGTCGATAATATTGATTTGGTTACGAATCCCGGCATAAGGGCCGTGCTGATTCGTCCAGTTACATGAAATTGCGGCAGAGGTAATTGTAATACCACGCTCGCGTTCTTGCTCCATCCAATCCGTGACCGCGCTCCCTTCATGCACTTCGCCCATTTTGTGGACGACGCCTGCATAGAAGAGGATGCGTTCGGTCGTGGTGGTCTTGCCCGCGTCAATATGTGCAACTATACCGATATTACGCGTATGCTCCAAGGGGAACTTACGCTTCGACGAGTTTACACTGGCTGACATAGTAGCGGACATTGAGATGGACTGGAAAAGAACAGGGGGGGCGAAGCAGGAGTCGAAACTACCAGCGCAGGTGAGCAAACGCGCGGTTTGCTTGAGCCATACGGTGTGTTTCTTCCTTCTTCTTAACGATCGCGCCGGTGTTGTTGTAGGCATCGACGATCTCGTCAGCAAGTGCTTCGTTCATAGGAACGCCCTTGCGCTTGCGAGCAGCACTCACCATCCAACGGAAAGCGAGGCTCTGC
>CAJQOS010000087.1 GCA_905479975.1 uncultured Puniceicoccaceae bacterium
GAAGGCTTCAACAACAAGATCGGATGGCTCACGAGGCAGGCTTATGGATATAGGGATGAAGAGTTCCTGCACCTGAAAATTTATGATCTGCCCAACCTATCGACACGCAAAGAGCTATGACCGAAATCCGTGAAGAGGCCACTTTCGAGTACTTTTTTGACCGGCTCGGCATCTTCGATGATTTTTTTGACGGTCTCTTCGGGGACGCGACCGACGATGCAGTTGGTCTGAGCGCTGGCATCGAGTGCGCGTTTCTCACCGGTGAATACGCCTACCTCGCCAAAAAAACTGCCTTCGCCTGAGGTGCTAACGTGTTGATCCGAGCCACCCGGTTTCTCCTTTGTGAAAGAGACAAAACCATCGAGGATGACATACAGGGCATCGGGGGGACTGTCCTCGCGGAAGATGACATCGCCTGATTGGAGGTTTAGGATTTCAACTTCGCTGAGGATGGCCTCGCGCCGATCCTCTGAGATGCTTTGGATGAAAGGGTGTTCCGACAGGTTCATGGGGCGGTTTCGATGGTCGATTGGGTTGCCTCGGTCTGTTGGGAGCGGAGGTTGAAAATGAAGACGGTGGACGCGATTGCCAAAATAAGTAGCACGATGCCGAGTAGAATGCCGGATGGTGTAAGTGGTTTCATCTAATTGGAATGGACGCTAGTGCCTAATCACCGATATTCAATGCTCATATAGTGCAGTTTTATGAAAGGCGGTTGCGGTAATCTTCGTAGCCGAATTTGCGGACAACTTGGAGGCCGGACTGTTCGCTATATAAACTGATGGCCGGGAGTGGCACGCCATTGAAGGTCGAGTTTTTGACCATGGTGTAGTGTGACATGTCGAGGAAAACGATGCGCTGCCCGACTTGTAGTGGCTCGGCAAACGAGTAGTCGCCGATCACGTCGCCCGCGAGGCAAGACATGCCGCCGAGTCGATAGGTGTGCGGGAGTTTGCTCGGCTCTGCTGCGTCGAGGATGTTCGGGCGGTAGGGCATCTCCAGCACATCCGGCATGTGGCAAGTCGCGGATGTATCGAGAATCGCGATTTGGTGGCCGCCGGCTTCGATTAGGTCGAGCACGGTGACGACGAGCACGCCGGTGTGGAGTGCCACCGCTTCGCCGGGTTCCAGATAGACACCGACGCCGTAGCGCTCGCGGAAGCGTTGAACGGTGCGACAGAGGCGATCAATGTCGTAACCAGGGCGAGTGATGTGGTGGCCGCCGCCGAAGTTGAGCCATTTCAGGCCGGGGATGAGATCGCCGAATTTCGCTTCGAATGCATCGGCGGTGTGTTCGAGCGCGTCGGCGTCTTGCTCGCAGAGTGCGTGGAAGTGTAGGCCGTCGAGTTGTTTGAGGGGATTGCCCGATAGCTTTGAAAGTGCATTGTCCAATGCTGCGCGCGTCGTGCCGAGTCGGGAGGCGGGCGAGCAGGGATCGTAGAGTTCTGTGTCGACTTCGGAGTATTCCGGGTTGACGCGCAGGCCGAGTTCGGGGCGATTTTCTGTGGGCAGTAGCTCGATGCCTTTGGCGAGTTGCTGGGCGGAATTAAATACGAGGCTGTGCGCGAAGCGACTGAGGTGTGTCAGTTCGGTGTCTTTATAGGCGGCGGAGTAGACATGAACTTCTTTGCCGAAGCATTCGTGGGCGAGGAGTGCTTCGTGCAGTCCGCTCGATGTGGTGCCGCTTAGGTAGCGCTTGATGAGTGGGAAGGTGCTGTGGCAGGCGAATCCTTTGAGGGCGAGTAAGATTTTAGCGCTGGAGCGCTCGGCGACGGATTGGAGTCGTTGGCAGTTCTCCTCGAGTCGACCGAGGTGCACTATATAACTAGGGGAAGGTGTTTTCTCGAATGGAATGGAGCGGAGCGCTGCGAGGCGTTCGGGAGTCAGAGGAGGTGTCGGATCTTGAGCCATGCGTAGTTTAGTATTGTAAAAATGCTGATCGGCGCTTCTTTGCGAGCTGTTTTTATGCGCCTCGGTCGGGTGGTTTAGGGGTGTTTGGCGTCTTTTGAAAAATGCCGAAACTTTAGGTTGCTTTTCGGTGCCTCCATTTTACTATGCGCGGTTTTCTCATCATAAGAGCCTCCATCTGGGGGCGCATTTCATCTCATTTTACAGACAATGAAACAGTTCAAATTAAACATCGTAAACCGTGAAAATACGGGCCGTGGCGTCGCACGCCGCCTCCGCGCGGAAGGTAACATTCCAGCCTGCGTATACAGCAAGGGCAACTCACGCTCGATTTCGCTCTCCGTAGTGGACTTCCGTGATCTCAAACGCTCGATCGGCGGCGGTGCTGCTTTGATCGAATTGGTGGATGATAAGGGTGAGACCGCTCTGGTTAGTATCCAAGAGGTTCAGCGCAATGCATTTAAAAACTGCATCAATCACATCGACTTTCTCGAAGTTGCTCGTGGTGAGAGCTTCGTGGCTCAGGTGCCCGTGCACTTGATTAACACCGCTGAAGCAGTTGGTGTCCGTCTTGACGGTGGTATTGTTGATCACAAGACGCACTCGGTTGAAATTCGCTGCCGCCCATCCAAGCTTCCCGATCACGTCGAAGTGGATGTTAAGGATCTGGGTGTAGGTGATGCACTTCACATCAGCCAGCTTCCTGCCATTGAAGGTGTCGAATACCTCGGCAATCCGATTCAGGTGATCGTATCCATTCAGGCTCCAACAGTTGCTGTTGAGAAAACTGAAGAGTCTGACGAAGCAGTCGCTGCTGACGAAGTTCCTGCTTCGAAGGTATCTGCTGACGACGCTGAGTAATTTTCCCCCGAGAGAAACGTTTACGATTCTCTCTTTGTTCTTTCCAAAATGTCCATAGCGGTCATTGCCGGCCTCGGAAATCCGGGCTCTAAATACCGCAACACCCGGCACAATGTCGGCTTTGTTCTAGTTGAAAAACTAGCGGCGAAGCTGGGTGCCGAGTGGAAGACGGAAGCTCGTTTCGAAGCCGAAATCGCGACTGTGTCCTATGAAGAGCGCAAGCTCCTCCTGGTGAAGCCTCAAACCTTCATGAATGCCAGCGGACGCTCATTGGGTGCGATTTTACGTTATCGAAGACTCCCGACCTCATCGCTTGTTGCCATATATGACGACATCACTCTCGAACTCGGGAGACCCAAGCTTAGTCTGGGTGGTAGCGCTGGTGGTCACAACGGGATTACTGATTTGCTCGCGCAGATTGGTCCGGGCTTTCTTCGTTATCGTATCGGAGTCGGTGCGAAACCACGCAAAGAGATGGACCTCGCAGATTACGTCCTAAGCAAATTTTCGAAGGACGAACAAAAACTTTTGGCAGATCGGATTCCTACCTATCATGAGCATTTTCAGCTCATCATTGACAAGGAGCCTGAGCACGCCATGAACTTCATCAACCAACGCACGGCACTATAAGCATGAGCGCAACGACTACAAATAACTACAAAACTACTTTCATTCTGGACCTCCGCGAATCCGAAGACGATTCCGCGAAAGTTCTGGCTGACTTGACTGAAATTCTCGCGTCACTCGGTGGCACGGTAACTGAGAGCGAAGATCTCGGTGTGCGCGAATTCGTGCGTGCTGCGGACCGTCGCTACACGCAGGGCAATATCCTCGAAGTTTACTTCGATGGTCCAGCGACAGCGCCTGCGCAGCTTCAAGAAAAGCTTCGCCTCGACAAGCGCGTCAACCGCATCTTCGTTCAGTCGGTCTAATCTGACTTCTGCGTCGATCTCTCACCTTACAACTGAAACGCCATGGCCTCATTTAATAAAGTCATCCTAATGGGAAATCTTACCCGCGACCCCGAGTTGCGTGTGACGGCTGGTGGTCATTCGATTTGTAAGCTCGGTCTAGCGACTTCGCGTGTTTACACCACTAAAGATGGAGAGCGCCGCGAAGAAACGACGTTCGTCGATATCGACGCATTTGGCAAGCAAGCCGAGGTGATCAGTAAATATATGCGTAAGGGGCGTCCGATCATGGTCGAAGGCCGCTTGAAGCTCGATCAGTGGGAATCCGATGGTCAGAAGCGCAGTAAGCTGAGCGTCGTGCTCGAGAACTTCCAGTTCCTCGGCAGTCGCGATGACAATGACGGTGGCAATACTGGCGCTGGTTACGAAAAGAGCTCGCCTCCAGCGCGTTCGGCTCCTGTCGCATCCGCTGCTCCGGCGGTTTCGGCGCCCGCTGCTCCGGCAACACCAGCTGCGCCAGCGGCAAACTTCTCAAACGATAACGACACGCTCGACGAGGACGTGCCGTTTTAATACAAGTATCCTTTCTCCTCTTTCTAACAGTTTAAATTAAACGTATCATGGCTAACTCTCAAGTTCTCCTCCTTCAACCCATCAAAGGCCTCGGCGCCGAGGGTGACACAGTAACAGTGCGTGCAGGTTATGCGCGCAACTTTCTGCTTCCACGCAAGCAAGCTTTGCCTATCACTCAGGCAAACAAGAAGCACGTTGAGTCCCTTCTTAAAGCGCGTGAAGCACGCGAGCAGAAAGAATTCGAAACAGCACGCACATTGGGCGAGCAGATCGAAAAGACCAGCATCGCAATCGCAGTGAAGACTGGCGAGGGCGGCAAGATGTTCGGCGCTGTGACTGCCAACGATTTGATCGAGCGCCTCAAGGAAGAGGGTATCGAGGTTGCTAAGAAGCAACTCGGTTTGGCTCAGCCAATCAAGGAACTTGGTTCACACACTGCCGGCATCAAGCTACACGGCGATGTTGAAGTAGAACTGAAGTTCGAAGTGGTTTCTGAAAATCCGATCGAAGAAGCGGCTGTTGAAGACGCTTCCGACGAAGACGAAGATTAAGCCACTCAGCGCGGTCGATTAGACAATAGTTCGTTCCATGCCGCCTGAATCAACGAATTCCTCTTACGGTCGCAATAAAGGCGGCCGTAAGTTTCGTGATACCCGCAACCCGGAGAACTCACCGGATGAGATCCGTGTGCAACCACATAATGTGGAGGCTGAAGAGGGCCTGCTGGCTGCCTGCCTGATTGATGGCGGTCGCGAAATTCTGACTGAGTGTATTGAAGCGAAGCTTACGCCAGAATATTTCTTCAAGACTGCTCACCAAGAGCTCTTTCGCGCGTTGCTCGCTCTCTATGAGACGGGTGATCCGATTGATGAGATCTTGCTGCTGGACTATCTCCGTAAGAACGGGATGGAGGACGATGTCGGTGGTATTGCCGCGATCTATGCGATTCAAAATCGAATCGAGACGCCGGCCCACGCGCGCTTCTTTACTCGTATTGTTCACGAGAAGTATCTGCTGCGTCGCTTGATCCGCACCTCGCGTGAGACGATCGAAGCCTGCTATGAGCAGCAAGAAGACATGTCCACGTTCATCGAAAAGATCGAACAGGATATTTTTGAAATCAGTAGTGGCCGCGTAACTGAGGGTGCCACTCCGATCCGTGAGGCGGTGGATGGGGCGGTTACTAATATTCAAGCGCTCTTGAGCGGTAAGGATGATATCGCAGGTGTGCTTTCTGGGTTTCGTGATTTGGATGGCATGACCTATGGCTTCCACCCAGGTCAAATGATTGTGTTGGCGGCTCGCCCTTCGGTGGGTAAGACCTCCTTAGCGATGAATTTTGCCGAGCACGCGATGCTGCCTGCTGAGGGGCGTCAGCCCTCGGGTGTGCTCGTGTTCAGTTTGGAAATGACCGCTGAAGATTTGGCAATGCGTTTGATTTGCTGCCGCTCGCGTGTCGATATGAAGCGTATCCGCGATCGTGTCGCCTCTAAGCAGGATCAGCAAGATCTGGTCATCACAGCGAAAGAGCTGAAGCAGTCGCCGCTGTGGATTGATGATAATGCGAGCTCCACTATTTTAGATATTCGCGCCAAAGCGCGCCGGTTGCACACGAAAAGCGCTCTGGGCCTCGTGGTGGTCGATTACTTGCAGTTGATTCGTGGTGCCGACCCGCGCATGCCGCGTGAGCAGCAGATTGCCGATATTTCCCGTGGTATGAAGGGCATGGCAAAGGAACTTAGTATTCCCGTCGTGGTGCTCAGTCAGCTGAATCGTGAGTCCGAGAAGGAGAATCGCGATCCACGCATCTCCGACCTTCGTGAGTCCGGTTCGATTGAGCAGGACGCCGACGTGGTCTTGCTGCTGCACCGCCCTAAAAAGCGCGATGACGATGACGAGAGCGTGCAGGATGGTGCAATGCTTAGTGCAGAGGAGCACATTAAGCTGATCATCGCTAAACAGCGTAATGGTCCGATCGGAGAAATTGATTTAACATTTGTGCGGCGTTATACCCGCTATGAAAATTTTCATCGCTAGTCGTTAGCCAACACTTAGAAATACATAGAAATGCGATTTATTAAGACTTTCCTGCGTGCAGCCATCTGCTTCGGAGCCATTGCCAACCTTACTACTTTATCAGCTCAGGATTCTCAGGAATACCCGAAGGTAAATGAAGTGCGCGTCGAGTTCGACGGCTTCAAGTCTGTCAGCGAGGAGTTCGTGTTCAGTAATGTGCAATTGCGCAGCGGCATGAACTATAACACGGCGCTGGTTGATCAGTCGATCCGCACACTGTATGGCACGGGGCATTTCGAATTTGTTGAGGTGAAGGTTGAGAATTCAGACGATGGTTCTGTGAATGTAGTTTTTGAAGTGATTCCGAAGTATACCATTGAGCGTATTACTTATTCCGGAAATCAAAAGTATAAGGAAGGGCGCTTGTCCTCGAAGGGCGAGTTGGAGGCCGGAGTGCCGCTCGATGAATATCAAGTGAGTGAGGCAGCGGAGAAGATTCAGGCTTACTACGTGAAGAAGGGGTTTCCTGATGTCACTGTGGATTACCGTATTCAGCGTGATGAAGATACCGGCTATGCAGTGGTGCTGTTTGATATTGATGAGGGCACAAATGTTAAAATTAAAGGCCTGTTGTTCGAGGGTAACACCGCGATCGAAGACAAGAAGCTCGCGAAGGTGCTTGAGACGCAAAAAAGAGACTGGCTGTCGTGGCTTACTGGTTCCGGTCGCTTTGATGAAGTGAAGTTTAAGGAAGACCTAGAGCTGCTTCGCACGTATTACCGCAATCAGGGGTATTTGGATGTCGTCGTCGATGCGGATGATGTGATTCTCGACTTTAAGACGGATGAAGAGCTTCATATCACGATTCGTGTGAAGGAGGGCGAACTCTACACTGTCGGTGAAATGTCGATTGAGAACGCGACGATTTTCACCACTGGAGAGCTGATGGGCGCGGTTGAGACTACGACTGGTGAGCGGTTTTCTCCAGAGGGAATCGATGAAGCGGCGTCTGCCGTTCGTGAGTATTATACATCGCGCGGTTATTTGGATGCAGGTGTGCGTGCTGAGCGTGTGCCGAATATGGATACGCGTGCGATTGATGTCGTGTTTCGAGTGCGCGAGAGTGAGAAATTCTATGTCGAATCGATCAAGGTCGAGGGCAATACGATTACCAAGACGCGCGTGATCATTCGCGAGTTGGCCTTGCGCCCTGGCGACGTCTTTGACCTTAAGCGCATGGAGACCAGTGAGAGCCGTCTGCGCAATACGCGTTATTTCGGGGATGTGCGCATGAATCCTGAGTCCACCAATGTTCCCGGTCGTCGTGATCTTAGTGTGACAGTGAGCGAAGGCCGCACGGGTAACTTCACTTTCGGTGCGGGCTTTGGTTCCGTTGAGAGTGCGGTGGTTTACTTCGAGCTGACACAGGGTAATTTCGACATCTTTAACTATCGCTCGGGCTTCCGTGGCGATGGTCAGAAATTTCGCTTCCGTGCATCCTTGGGCACGACGAGTAATGAAATCTTGATCGCTTTCGAAGAGCCTTGGTTGTTTGAACAGCGTTTGGCGTTTGGTGTGGAGCTCTTCCGCACCGAGTCGGACTATAATAGTAGTGATTATAACGAGCTGCGCACTGGATTTGAGCTGTATCTGCGCCGCCGAATTTTTGAGTTGGTCGAAGCACGTATGTCCTATCGTCTCGAAATGGTAGAAATCTTCGATGTGGATTTCGGCCCTGACGAGGGCAACGACAATCCCGATGGTTCGCGTCCAGATGATGGTATTGCCGACGTTTATCAGGCAGCCGATGGGGAGACCGATATCGTCTCGAAGGTCGGTTTAACGCTGCTTCGAGATACGCGAAATTCACTCATGTTTACACGTAGTGGTAATCGCACCACATTGTCATCTGAATTGGCTGGAGTTGGAGGCGATGTGAATTATCTGAAGCTAGAGGCACGCACGGCTCAATTTATCCCGACTTTTGATAAATATGATCAGACGATCTCTATTATTGGGCGTATTGGCACTGCTTCTCCATATGGTGATAGCGATGATGTGCCCTTTTATGACCGATTCTACCTTGGTGGTCCCGATAGTTTACGTGGTTTCGAGCACCGTGATGTTGGTCCACGAGACGACGATGATACGGATGAAGCCATTGGTGGTGATAGCTATGGAATGGTTTCTTGTGAATATGGTTGGCGACTTGCGGAACCTTTAGGGCTAGTTGCTTTCTATGATTGGGGCTTTGTTAACGAGTCCGACTATGATTTTAGTCCTTCAGACTATGCGTCGAACTGGGGTGTCGGTGCGCGCATTATCCTGATGGGCTCTCCACTGAAGCTTGATCTTGGTTTCCCGATTACGGTGCCTGATAATGCTGAAGATAATGGGGCTCAGTTTAACTTTTCGTTTGGCACGCGCTTCTAGTGTTGCTTGCATTCTCACATAAAATTCTCAATCAATATAATATGAAAAAAATAACTACTCTCTTTCTTGCCTCAATTTTTTGCGCTGTCGGTCTATTCGCGCAGAAGACTCCCGTCGTCGCTACGGTGAATGTTCAGCGCATCTTGAATGACTACTCTGCTTTCCAAGCTGCTGTTGAAAAGGTTAAGGGCTCCGTTGCTCCTGTTGAGGAGGAAATGAAGAAGATGCAGGAAAATATCCAAGCCATCGTCACCACCGGCCGCGAGGCTGAGGCGAAGGTAAAGAATCCTGCTCTCGGCGATGAAGCAAAGGCTGAAGCACAAGCAGAAGTCGCGAAGCTTCAAGGTCAGCTGCAAGCAGCTCAAGTTGAGCTCAACCAGTTCCGTCAGCAAGCACAGCAACTCGCTCAGCAAGGCCAGAAGGCAGAACTCGCTCCGTTGCAAGCAAAAGCAGTCGAAGCGGTCAAGCAGGTCGCTCAAGATAAGGGCATCGATTTGGTCGTGCCAATCAATGCAGTGGTCTTTGCCGCAGATGATCTTGAGATCTCCGATGCTGTGATCGCCGTCTTGAATGCCGGCGAATAAGTTCGTTAATAATTTCAATTTTCAAAAACCCTGTTCTCGCTTAGGACAGGGTTTTTTGTTCTCTCTTTCGTATGGCATTTGTTTACACCACTCAACGTATCTTGGAAATCGTCGGCGACGACGCAGAATGCTCTGGTGAATTCCAAGGTCATATTGTTGGCATCGCTTCGCTCTCGGAAGCTGCCGAAGGCGATCTATCCTTTTTAGGAAATGCAAAATATCGCGATACCGTCGCTGCATCGCAGGCATCTGTGCTGCTCCTGCCGCGTGATTATGCGGAAGCTCCGAAGGCCGGGCAGTTGCACATTAAGGTGGATAGCCCCTCTTACGCGCTCGCGCTGTTATGCCGCGACATGGAGAAAAGCTTGCAGCCCGTCCCTGAGCCGGGCGTGCATCCGACCGCATTTGTGGATGAGGGCGCAGTGATCTCGCCTTCTGCGTCGATTGGCCCTTTTTGCTATATTGGTAAAGGTGCGGTCGTCGGGGCTGCAGTGCTCGAGTCGCATGTGAGCATCGGTAAATATGCCAAGGTGGGGGATGAATCGTATGTCTATCCGCACGTCGTGGTCGGTGATTATTGTGAAATCGGCCTTCGGAATCGACTCCAAGCTAGCTGTGTGATCGGTTCTGATGGTTATGGTTACGAGTTCCGCGACGGAGGGCATCAACGTATCCCACAGATTGGTAATGTCGTGACCGAGTCGGATGTCGATGTTGGTTCGAATACCTCGATTGACCGGGCTCGATTCGGCTCAACGACCATTGGCACAGGCACCAAAGTCGATAATCAGGTGCAGATTGCTCACAATGTGCGTATCGGTAAGCACTGCCTGATCATCGCTCAGGTCGGCATCAGTGGCAGCACCGTGCTTGGTGATGGTGTGGTGCTTGCGGGGCAAGCCGGCGTCGCTGGGCATTTGACGATTGGTTCAGGTGCGATCGTCGCGGGTGGCACGGGCGTATCACGCTCTCTAGAGCCTCAAGAGAAGGTGCGTGGGGCGACTGCCGAACCAATCATGCTTTATAACCGAATCGCTGTTCTACAGCGACGCCTGCCGGATTTGTTTAAAAGATTCGATAAATTAGAGAAAAGTGTCGAGTCTTTGGCTGAACGTGGCACAAGAGAATAATTGATATGAAAGAAAGCTCACTGAAAATTTTCTGCGGGAATTCCAACCCGAAATTAGCAAAAGATATCTGCGATTACCTGGACGTGCCTCTCGGCGACGCCACTGTAATGAGCTTTCCGGACGGCGAGAGCTTCGTTCGCATCAACGAGAATATTCGTGGTGCGGATATCTTCATCATTCAATCGACCTGTAATCCGGCGAATCAGTATCTGATGGAGCTATTCATCATGATCGATGCCGCACGTCGCGCCTCAGCGAGAAGCATTACCGCCGTCATGCCCTTCTACGGTTATGCACGTCAGGATCGTAAAGATCAACCGCGCGTGCCGATTACTGCAAAGCTAGTGGCCAACCTTTTGGTATCGGCTGGCGCTTCTCGTGTGTTGACTGTCGATTTACACGCACAGCAGATTCAGGGCTTCTTCGATATCCCCGTCGATCATCTCTATGCCTCGCCGGTTCTTTTCGAGTATCTGAAGGAAATTGATACCAGTAACCTGACGCTCTTTTCGCCTGACGTTGGCGGCATGAAGATGGCCTCTGCGTATGCCGGCATGCTGGATGTGCCACTTGGCTTTATTGCGAAGCGTCGCACTTCAGCCGAAACAGTCGAAGCGACTTCATTAGTGGGAGATGTCGATGGTCGCGATATCCTGTTGGTCGATGATATGACGGAGACGGCTGGCACACTATGTGCGGCTGCTGAATTACTTAAAAAGAACGGAGCGAAGAGTGTGATGGCTGCGGTCAGCCATGGTGTGCTGAACGATATGGGCTACGAACGTCTCTCAAGTGGCCTGCTGGATCGTTTGATCACAACAGATACGACCCTTGTTGAGCAGCGTGACGGTGTGCCAATTACGGTTCTCAGTGTCGCAGCTCTGCTCGGCGAAGGCATCAAACGTATTCACGATAATGCGAGTGTCACCGGTCTCTTTGAGATCAAAGGATTTTAGTCGGTTCGCTTGAGGCGCTTTTCGCTGCGTCGTCTTGTCGGAGGCATGCAATTTATATTTTAAGTAATGAATGATTCCGAACCAATGCCGCAAGCTCCCGAGGAAGGAGATGTCGGCTTAGTCGAGTATCAGGATTTTGTTTCCCGTGAACCGTTTCACTTCGAGTCAGGTGGAACGATACCTGAACTGACGCTGCGCTATGAGACTTACGGGCACCTCAATGTGGCTAAGGATAATGCGATTATAATCTGCCACGCGCTGAGCGGGAATCATCATTGTGCGGGTGTGCATAGTATGGACGAGCGTAAGTCGGGCTGGTGGAACTTTGTAGTTGGACCAGGCAAGCCGATCGATACCTCGCGCTATTTTGTGATTTGCTCAAATTCGTTGGGAGGCTGCTCTGGCTCGTCTGGGCCGTATTCGATCAATCCAGAGACGGGCGAACGCTATCGCTTGGACTTTCCGAAGCTGACTGTGCGTGATATGGTTAAAGCGCAGAGCGTTATGCTCGATTCTTTAGGCATCGATCGGCTGCATGCTGTCGTCGGCGGTAGTATGGGAGGCATGCAAACCCTACAATGGGCGATTGATTATCCAGATCGAGTCGGACGTTACATTGCAATGGCTTGTTGTGCGCGGCACAATGCACAGGCTATTGCGTTTAATGATACAGGTCGGCAAGCGATCATTTGTGATCCGGTTTGGGATGAGGGGAATTACGATCCTGATCAACCACCTGGGCATGGTCTGTCTGTCGCGCGAATGATGGCGCACATTACCTATCTCTCAGATGCAGGGATGGAGGCGAAGTTTGGCCGTAAACGGCGCACTTTGGATGGCGGGCGTGAGCACTTTGACGTCGAGTTTGAGGTGGAGAGTTATTTGCGCTATCAAGGGCAAAGCTTTGTTGGTCGTTTTGATGCCAATACCTATCTGTATTTGACTAAGGCGCTGGATCGGTTCGATTTACATAGTCCTGTCTCTTTGGATGACACGCTTTCTGTGGTCACGGCTCCGGGGCTTGTTGTTGGTTTTACTTCGGATTGGTTGTATCCGCCGCAAGGAAACCGTGAGGTGGCTGAGGCGCTTTTACGTTTAGGTAAAGATGCGACTTATGCAGAACTGGAGATGGACTTTGGGCACGACTCATTCCTCGTGCGCTCGCCGGAACTCTATGACTTGATCCGAACCTTTCTTGATCGGTAATTGACGCTATGATTCATAAAAACAAGCGACGCCAAGTGGACTTTCAGGTTATCGCCCAATGGGTGAGTGAGGGCGACAGTGTGCTTGATCTTGGCTGTGGTCGCGGAGTGTTGCTTGAGTATTTGAAGCAGAAGAAATCTGTGTATGGCGTAGGCGTGGATATCAGTTTTGAGCGTATTCTTAGTTGCGTGAAGCGTAGAGTTCCAGCCTATCACGGCGATGTGCGGGCCCTGTTGGCGACGTTTGGTGACAATGCATTTGATCGTGTCATCTTTAGTCGTTCGGTTGAATTATTGGATGATCCAGATGCCATCCTTGCGGAAGGTTTACGCGTTGGTAAACGAGTGACCGTGGGCTTTGTAAATCACGGATTCTGGTTGAATCGCCTTAACTTTTTAGTGAAAGGGCAACGCACGATTAACGAGGTGTATCCGCGTCCGTGGTATGAGACGCTGAGAGCCAACCCATTTTCTGTGAGTGAGTTTGATGCCTTCTGTGCCGCACGTCAGATTAAGATCGAGAATCGAGCGTATCTATCTGGTGATTGGAGCGGTGGGTGCACAATCCTACCAAATCTCTTTGCAGGCTACGCGATTTACGATCTATCGAAATAGAAGGCTTCTTAGTCAGCTTTCATCTGGCGAATGTAGCAGATCTGGCGTGGGTCGAGCACCACCGTATAGTCGCGATTCCCGATGCGTTGCACTGCGTAGAGTAGGTTGCCTCCCTTGGTGATGGTATCGGTGGTCTCTAGTGTGTGAATGTTGCTCAGGGTGAGCGCGAGCCCATCTTTGCTGGTGACAATCTCTAGGTTTACTCCAGGAGTTGCCTTGAATACTTTGAAGGCATCTGCCCACTGCTCCGCTAAGGCGCTGGCATGGATCTTGGTTTGTAGTTCGATGTCAGTGGGGTTGTTGATGGTCAATGGGCCTTTGATCTGTGCGTTGAGAGGGCTGAGCACGGCGAGTGCGGCTAGGCTAATGAGAATGTGTTTCATGACTTAATAATATGCGCGAGGAGGGGACTTGCAAGGTGGAGGCCCCGATCGTCCTGGGGTAGGAGAGGAGCGGCTCGGCAAAGTCTTTTAATCGATTCGATGTTATCGAGACTTGCCAAGATTCAGTCCGCTTGCTTTTTTCTGCGCTTGTCGAATGACACAGCCTATGCCCAGGTGGTGGAATGGTAGACACTGGGGACTTAAAATCCCTTGCCAGCAATGGCGTGCGGGTTCAAGTCCCGCCCTGGGTATTCTGTTGAGCCTCACAGTGATGTGGGGCTTTTTCATGCAATCGACGTGGAAAAAGATCGAAATACGCTGCTGAAACGGGAAACATGCCTGTCATCATGCCCCGTATTTATCTTTCCCCTCCAGATATTAGCCCGCAAGACCATGCTGCGGTGGATGCGGTGTTGACCTCGAACTGGATCGCGCCGGTTGGACCGCATCTGGATGCTTTTGAAGCGGCACTTTGTGAGCGCACTGGTCGAGGCTATGCGGTGGCGCTCAACTCTGGCACTGCGGCGCTTCATCTTGCGCTTCAATTGCTCAATGTGCGTCCAGGCGATACCGTGATTTGCCCGACGCTGACGTTTGCTGCCAGTGCGAACCCAATCTGCTATTGCGGAGCCGATCCGGTCTTTGTCGATAGCGAGCCGGATACATGGAACATGGATCCGGTGCTGTTGGAGCTGGAATTGGGGGAACGTGCCGCTTCGGGTGAATTGCCAAAGGCGGTGATCGTGGTGCACCTGTATGGTCAGTGCGCGGATATGGATCCGATTCTCGCAGTGTGCGAGCGCTATGGCATTCCTGTGGTGGAAGATGCGGCCGAAGCTTTGGGCGCGAATTATAAAGGGCGCCCAGCGGGCGGCATGGGGGCGTTTTCCTTTTTCTCATTTAATGGTAATAAAATTATCACGACTTCGGGCGGCGGTATGTTGCTCGCTGATAAGGGCTCGTGGATAGAGCGGGCGCGTTTTCTATCGACTCAAGCGAAGGAGCCTGTCGCGCATTATGAGCATCGTGAGGTCGGCTATAATTATCGTATGAGTAATGTGCTGGCAGGCCTTGGCTTGAGCCAACTGGACGATTTGGAACGTCGCATTGCCGCGAAACGTGCGCATTTTGAGGCGTATCGCGAGGCATTGAGTGATCTGCCCGGTGTGTCGTTTATGCCGATTGCCGATCCGGGCGCTGTCAACTATTGGCTCTCTTGCCTGACTGTTGAACCGGTTGCAGGTGGCAGTTCACGTGATCAAGTGATCGCTGCGCTCGCGGAGGCGGATGTGGAAGCACGGCCTTTGTGGAAGCCTCTGCACATGCAACCGGTCTTTCAGGATTGTGCGTCGATCGGCGGGGACTGCGCGGAAGCGCTATTTGCCAATGGCCTCTGCTTGCCGAGTGGCTCAGCGATGAGCGATGAGGAACGAGCTCGGGTCATTGCGATTGTGCGCTCGTGTTTTTCTACGTCTCAACCATAACGGGGAGTATTCACTATGGCTGTTAGTATTGCATCGCGTTATTTGAGTGTTCGGACTCTGGGATTGATCCTGTTGTATGCGCTACTGTGTAGTGTGAGTTACTTCGTAGCGTTTCAATTGCGCTTCGATTTTAATGTGCCGGAGAATTTCGAACTGGATTTGGTGAACACCATCTGGTGGGTCGTGGGTTTAAAGCTGATGCTGTTAATTGCAGCGGGGCAGGTGGATTGCGTGCTCTCGTATTTCCGGTTGCCAGATGCAGTGCGCTTGTCGTTCGGTTTGTTTGTGTCGAGTGCGATATTGGCGTCGATGTGGTATGTGTATCATGGCAATGGAGTGCCGCCACGGGCTGTGATTTTGACGGACTTCCTGTTGAGCTTTTTAATGTTGGCCGGGTTCCGTGTGGCGATGCGTGTGAAAGCCAGCAGTGGGTTAGAGGATTGGCTGACGTGGGACGAGACGGAGAATGTGTTGATCGTCGGTGCTGGTGAGGTTGGCGCGGGGCTTTGCTCTGAACTCAAACACAAGGCTCGCCTTGGCATGCGCCCCGTGGCTTTTCTCGATGATGATGACAGTAAGATCGGCCGGTATGTGCATGGTGTGTTGGTGGCCGATGCCATTGATGGCTTGGCTGAAGTGGCGAAACGCTACGCCGCGCATAAGGTGGTGATCGCATTTCCTTCGGCATCGGCTGGTCGCGTGCGTAAGGTCGCTGAAATGGCGCGTGAGGCGGGGCTGGCGGTCGATACTGTTCCGGCGCTTACGGATTTGGTGAGTGGGCGTGCGCAGATGACTCAGCTACGCCCGGTTGAGTTGGAGGATTTACTTGGGCGCGATACGATTGATCTGAACTCCGACCAAATTCGTTCCATGCTTGCGGGGAAGCGCGTCTTAGTGACTGGCGCTGGAGGCAGTATTGGTCGTGAGCTTGTGGCGCAAGTCTTGGAGTATGCACCCGCATCGTTGCTTTGTATTGATCAGGCAGAAATCGCGATTTTCGATTTGCAGCAGGAAGTCCTGGCGCAGCGTGACACCGCAGGGCTCGCGCAGACTTTGGTCTTGGATGTGCATCAGGTGAATGAGGTGGAGCCGGTTTTTAAACGCTTTCAGCCAGAAGTGATTTTCCATGCGGCGGCTCATAAGCATGTCAACTTGATGGAGGCGCAACCTGCTGAATCGTTGAAGAATAACTTTTATACGACGGCGGGCTTGGCGCGACTTGCGAGCGATTTTTCCGTGGAGCGTTTTATTCTCATTTCGTCAGATAAGGCGATCAATCCGACCAGTGTGATGGGCGCGAGTAAACGCTTAGCTGAGCTGTCGCTTCTAGAGCAGCAGGAGGCTGAGGGTAATGTAACGAAGTTTATGGCGGTTCGGTTTGGCAATGTGTTGGGCTCTTCGGGGAGTGTGATCCCGATCTTTAAACGCCAGATTGCAGCCGGCGGTCCTGTTACAGTGACTGACCCTGAAGTGACTCGCTTTTTCATGACGGTGCAAGAGGCCGTTGGCCTAGTGCTTCAGAGTGCAACACAGGGGCAGGGCGGCGAGATCTTTGTGCTCGATATGGGGCAATCCATGAAGATTCTCGATGTGGCGCGTCAGATGATTGCGCTCAGTGGTTATCAGGAGGGCGAAGATATCGCGATCGAGTTTATCGGATTGAAGCCAGGCGAGAAACTATTTGAAGAGGTTCAGCATCTGAGTGAGAGGCTACAGCCGACCGATCATCCACGGGTGATGCGTTTTGTAGCAGATGGGGAGCGTGTGGATTCGGTGGAGTCAATCCGTTCAGAGTTGGTAGCATTATCCGATGGTGATGCGAGCGAGATTAAACATGCGATCCAGAAATTCGTGCCAGAGTATACCCCGTATTTTGACTAAAGTAGTCGAGTGTCCTTAGATGCTCGACCGAATCGCAATGGATGCCTCGCACGTTTATATGGCTGGACACCTAAAGGATCCTGGCTGCGTGCAAGTTTTAATCACTAAGTAGAGGAGCTAACTCTGACGGGACAGAACAGTAATGTCAGTGTCACGGCTGACTCCGGCGGTGGCTTCTGCTTAACACTGACGCTTGCGCTCTTAGGTGGGTGCGTCTATCGGTATGACTTTATTTATGAAACCTTCCCGCCCAGCACATGCCGATGCGATTTCCGTTAAGGGAGCGCGTGAGCATAATTTGCAAAACATCAGCCTTGAGATTCCGCGGGATCAATTGGTGGTGATAACTGGGGTGAGTGGTTCGGGCAAGTCGTCGCTCGCATTTGATACGATTTATGCAGAGGGCTATCGCAAATATATCGATAGCCTCTCGACCAAAGCGCGCATGGTGTTGGAGCAAATTCCGCGGCCGGATGTGGATTTTATTCAAGGTCTCTCGCCGGTGATCGCGTTGGAGCAACGCACCGGCGGCGGTGGCAGTCCGCGCAGCACGGTGGCCACGGTGACCGAGATCGCAGACTTTGCACGCGTGCTGTGGGCGGTGTGTGGCACGCCGTATTGTCCGAAGGATGGCGGGATCATTGAGCGTCGTTCGATGGATGATTGTTTAACGCGTGTATTTGCCGAGCCCGACAAAAGTCGGCTGATGATTCTGGCGCCGTGGATGATTACCAAGCCTGCGATTTTGCGTGAAGAGTTGCCGCGTTTGCAGCAGCGCGGCTTTCAACGTGTGCGGATCAATGGTGATATTCGCCGTCTCGATGAGCCGGACTTAATCGACTCAAAGGCGAAGGAGATCGTGGTCGAGATTGTGGTGGATCGCATCGTGTTGAATGCGGATCAACGCAGTCGTTTGGCAGACTCTTTAGATCTGGCTTTCAGTGAAGGCGGGGATCGTGCAATCGTGTTGATCGAAGATAAAACAGCGGATGGCGGATGGCGTGAATTACCGCTGAGTAATCGTCTCGCCTGTGTGACGTGTGGCGATGTGTATGACCCGATCTCGCCGCGACACTTTTCGTGGAATCATGCTGAAGGGGCGTGTTCCGAATGTGGTGGCCTTGGCGAGACGCTGCAGTTTCAGCCAGAGTTGCTGGTGCCTGATCCGTTGAAGACGGTGAAGAAAGGCGCGATCAAACCCTGGCGTTTGGGTTCGAAGCAGATGATTATTAAGCGCAATGCGATTCTTAAACAACTTGCCGAGCAATTACCGTTTGATCCGAATGTGCCGTGGGATGAACTCGATGCGGAGGTGTGCGAACAGATATTGCATGGCACGGGCAGTCGGCAGTTTAGCTTTAAATTGAAGGGTGGAAACTCAAAGCCTGAGACGATGGAGTTCGCTGGCGTATTGGCTGATCTGGAGGAGATGCGACGCACGACGACAAGCGATGGCTTACGCGCGCGGTTGATGGCCTATCAAACCAGCAGCATCTGTGAGACCTGTCATGGCCGACGCTTACGGCCATCGAGTTTGAGTGTGTTGATTGAGGGCGTTTCGATTGCGGATTTTCTGGGTCTGTCACTGCACGAGGCCGAGGCCTTCGTGGGCGGGTTACAGACGAATGCGAGTTATGAAACGGTGAGTGATGCGGTGCATGGCTTGGCTCAGCGCTTATCATTCCTCAATGAAGTCGGGCTGAGTTATCTAACGTTGAACCGCAGCTATGCCACATTGAGTGGAGGCGAGGCCCAGCGTGTGCGCTTGGCGACGCAACTCGGCATGTCTTTGATCGGGGTGGTGTATATTTTGGATGAACCAAGCATTGGACTGCATCCGCTCGATAATCGCCGCTTGATTCAGACTTTGCTGGGCTTGCGTGATCGTGGGAATTCCGTGGTGGTAGTGGAGCATGATGCCGACACCATGCGTGCGGCGGATCACTTGATTGAACTCGGGCCAGGTGCGGGTGTTGAAGGTGGCGAGCTGATTTTCGAGGGTGAACCTGGGGCATCCTATACTGCTACGGCGAGTCGCTCGGGCGCGTTTCTCAGTGGGAGGCAGCAAGTTGAGAAGTCTGTGGAGACTTTGAAGCCCACCAAGAACTGGTTAACGGTGAAGGAAGCGACCGAGAATAATTTGAAGTCTGTCACGGCGGCATTCCCGGTTGGCTTACTGACCGTGGTCTGCGGTTTGTCGGGTTCAGGAAAGAGCACGTTGGTGAATGGTATTTTAGCGAAGGCCGCAGCGTTTAAGTTGAACCGCGCGAAGTCGATCCCAGGGAAGCATCAAGGTGTGGCAGGGCTGGATCATTTTACGTCGGTCGTGCAGGTGGATCAGTCGCCGATCGGGCGTAGTCCGCGCTCGAATCCGGCGACCTATACCAAGTTGTTTGATCAGTTGCGCGGTCTGTATGCCAAGTGTTCGTTGGCGAAAATTCGTGGATATAAGACCAGCCGTTTCAGTTTTAATGTATCCGGTGGTCGCTGTGAACGCTGCAAGGGCGACGGAGTGATTAAGCTCGATATGCAATTTATGGCGGACGTGTATTCGGAGTGCACCAGTTGTCATGGTCAGCGATACAACCGTGAGACATTGGACGTTCGCTTTAAGGGCTACAGTATCGCTGATGTGTTGGCGATGAGTGTGGACGAAGCCTTGGCAGTGTTTGAGAAGCAACCACGGATCGCCGAGAAACTTCGCACGCTCTCGGATGTGGGGCTTGGCTATATTAAGATCGGCCAACCCGCGACGACTTTGTCGGGTGGTGAGGCGCAGCGTATTAAATTGTCGTTAGAGCTGAGCAAACGTCAACAGGGAGGAACACTCTACATTTTGGATGAGCCGACCACGGGACTGCATTGGCTGGATGTGCAACGCCTGATGGATCTGCTCTTCAAGCTCCGCGAGGCGGGCAATACAATTCTGATCATCGAGCACGATCTTGATGTGATCCGCTTGGCGGACTGGATTATCGAGCTAGGCCCCGAAGGCGGCGATGGCGGCGGCCAACTTGTGTTCGCTGGCGATGTGGAGACTTTCCAGCAGGGTGATGAAACGCCGACCCAGCAGGTGTTCTAGTCAGGAGCTTTAGCAAGCGTTCAAATAATCGAAAGGATGCCGGATGCATTATTCAATCGATGGCTTCACGCACAAAGCTGCCATTGTAGCCCGGTTTGTAGAGCTGCAGCTCTAAATGCTGCGCCATGGTCTCGAAGTGTTGATCGACCGCATACACGCGGCAATTTTGGCCGATGGCGAGTGTGGCGATGAGTGCGTCGTTCCATGGCAGGGTGATGCCCGCGGTGCGAAGCGTGGCATAGTGGGTGGCTGCCTCGCGCCAGAGTTTCTGGTCGTTGGTCAGGTAGGGGAGTATCTCGAAACGGGATTGGATGCGGGGACGCTCGTGGGGGCGTGCTCCTCCGAGAAATTCCATCTCTACGGGGCCGCAAAGGGTGGCCTCCAACTCTTCAACGAGCGCTTTCATCGCCAGCTTGACTGCGGGGTCGCCGTCTCGCCGGAAGAATTCAATCCACGCACTGGTATCGACTATGACCATGGCTTATTTGCTTAGCGGTCGGACTGTTCGATCTCATCGTTGGTCAGTGGGTAGTCCTCAAACTCTCCCTCCATCACCATCGTTGCAAATTCCTTAGCCATCTCTCGTCGCAAATATTCTGTCGCCGCCTTGGCAACGGCAGGCCCCTTCTTGGTCATACCGGTCGCGGTCATGACCTTTTTGAGGGTCGTCTCATCCATCTCAACGCTGAATTTCATGCATTAAAAGTATTCTTTTGTCAGACTTTGTCAATTCGATTGTATGATTGTTTGATCAGTTATGATTGTCGATGGGAGTCGTCCGCTTGTTTTAGCTGGCGGATCGATTGCAACCAGCGCGATGAAATTAACCATTTGGTCGGTCGAAATGGCTTCGCCAGTCCGCTACGAACCGAGATGTCCTAAGGCCTTCTCCACATCTGCACCGCTCGGCTGTTGAAAGGCACTGAGTTGGAACTCGGGGAGGATCGATAAGAGGTGGTCGAAGATGTCGCCTTGGATGTCTTCGAAGCCTACCCATGCCGTGTCGTTGGAGAAGGCGTAGAGCTCGATCGGTAGGCCTTTTTCGGTGGGCGCGAGTTGGCGCACGAGCAGCGTCATGCCGCTCTGATGGATATTCGGGTGATTGCGCAAATAGGCCACGCAGTAGGCGCGGAAAGTGCCGACGTTGGTGAGGCGGCGTCCGTTGATGAGTTCGGATAGATTGTTTTCGACGTCGGCGTTGTGCTTTTGAATGTCGGCGAGTTTTTCTTCCAAATAGGGGCCTAGGATTTTGATGTGCTTGAAGCGTTCGAGGAGTGTCTCGTCGGCAAATTGAATGGTGCGCACGTCGATGTTGAGCGAGCGCTTGATACGGCGTCCACCTGACTCGCTCATGCCTCGCCAGTTTTTAAAGGAGTCGGAGATGAGAGCGTAGGTGGGAATCGTGGTGATGGTTTTATCCCAGTTCTGCACTTTGACGGTGGTGAGGGAGACGTCGATGACATCGCCATCGGCGCCGCGGGCGGGCATTTCGATCCAGTCGCCCACCATGACCATATTGTTGACGGAGAGCTGGAAACCCGCGACGAGGCCGAGAATGGCGTCCTTAAAAATGAGTAGTAGGATCGCGGTGATCGCACCGAGCCCCGAGAAGAAGACGAGGGGGGATTTTCCGAGGATGACGGAAAGAATGAAGATGCAACCGACGAGGTTGATCACGAGTTTGATCGCTTGGATGAAACTTTTCGCGGGGAAGCGTTTACCGACGGGGAGTTGATCCCAGATGGAGCGGCAGAAGTTGAGCACGCCATCGATGATCAGAAGGGCGATGACGATTAGGTAGGTGTTTACGGCCTTCTCGCAAAAGGCGATGATCTGTAGGTGTCCTTCGAAGAGTGTCGGCGTGAATATGTGTATAATCGCCGCTGGGACGATATGGGAGAAGCGTATCAGCACGCAGTGCTCGGCTAGTTTATCATCCCATTTCGCGCCCGACTTATGAATGAGCGGGTGAATGGCGGAGGTGATGAATCGCTTGGTGGCGAAGTTGGCGAGCCAGGCCAATACCGCGAGGTAAACTCCAGCTAGGACGAGTCCCGTGATTTGGGCAGAGCCGCCGGAGAGTTTAAATTGAAGGAGCCAGTTGGATATGTTTTCAGCAGTCACGAAATGAGTGATGGATGATTTACAGTCGCATTACAATCACAGAGGCGCTTGTTGTTGGGTGTTTTCTGTGTGGTGGATTGGCTTGCCTGATTAGGTGTGTGCGGTTCATTCTCTCTCAAATGCGTTTTTTCCTGATTCTTAGCAGTGTGTTTCTATCGTTCTCGTTTGAGGTGTTGGCCGATACGGGGGATGCGCTTGCGGTGCAGCGTATTCTCGAACGTTATACAGAGACGCTAGGCGGCTCGCGCGCGGTGGAGGCTTTGTCCTCTCTGAGCATCGAGGGCACTCAAACTCAGAATGGTAAAAGTTATCATTTCTTGATGCGTAAAAAGCGTCCGGACTCGATTCGCTACCGTTTAAACGCTGGAGACACGTCGATTATCTGTGGCTTTAATGGTCGCTTGGGCTGGCAGCGCAGCAAGGTTGGAGCCGAAGTGACGATTACAGATTTGCCAGCGGATCAACTTGCGGTGCTTCGTGACGAGGCGGATTTTAATAGTCCGTTGTTTCGCCATTTGGAGAAGTCTTGGAATGCGATTACTCTGATAGAGAAAGAGCTGGTGGAGGAGGGGTATGTGAATGTTTTGGAGGTGAAGAAGTTTGGTAAGCCTTTCGCACGCTACCATCTCAATGCGCGCAGTGGCCTTATTCTTAAGCGCGTGCGGATGAATGCCGACGGCACTCCTAGCTTAGAGACGCACTACCGCGACTACCGTGAAGTCGACGGTTGCCAGTTCGCATTTGAAGCGGAGAACCGTATCGGGGATCAGCAGGTATCGCTTGTTAAGATTGAGACGATTGAGGTGAATCCCGGATTGTTGAGCTTTTATTTCGAGAAGCCTCGGAATTAATCCGCGCTCTAATTGTGCCCGATGTTTTTGTCGTCGAGCTTACCTTTTAATTTGATGTCGAGCTTGAGGTGCTCGATTTCGGATTGCAGGTAGGCGGCAAACTTTTCGTAGCGAGGGAGGATGCCGCGTGTTTCGAGTAGCTCTTGCTTGAGCGTCGGGGAAGAGCAAAGCGTATAAATCGCTAGATCCAGTGCGTTCTCGGGTTCGTTGATATTGCTTAAAAACTGGAGGACTTCCTTAGGGATGCCTGCGCCGAGTCGCCTCTGTGTTTGGATTAAGCTCAGTAGTCGGCTCTGACTGGTGGCGATGCGATCTTCCGAGCCGCCGGGTTCACTGAGGATCTGGCGGATGCGGGCTTTGCGGTAAGGCTCTTCGTCGGAGATGGACTCGAATTCGACGCGTGCGAGCCCTTGCAGGACGAGATTAGAGCTGCCGTCGGGGTTTTGTTTGCAGGCGCGCACCACGCCGATGCCGGCGACCGAGTAGGGCGTTTCCGAGCTTGTGGATGCTTCGCTGCGCTCATCGAGTGTGGCGACCGCGAAGATACGGTCATTCGCGAGCACATCGCTGAGCATTGTCTTATAGCGTGGCTCAAAAATAAACAGCGGCATCATTGCTTGCGGAAAGAGCACAGCCGAGCTCAGCGTCATGACGGGGACTTCTAGAGGGATCTCAATGTCGTCAATCATGACTGGTAGCTTTATTACTTTGGGTGGCGTCGGTCTAGTTCCACTCATCAGGATGCAGCTTAGAATGATCAGGGTCGGGGCTCTCCGCGTAGTAAACCGCCATTCGAAAGTAGCGGATGCGGTCGTCGGGGACATTGTCGTTTTTACGCTTTGCCTCCTCGAACAGCACTTCGGGGGCACGTCCCTGGAGCTCGTAGATCTCCCGAATGCCGATGTCGATGAAGTTGCGTGCGACGGCGACATCCATACGCGGGATGCGCATCAACGGCGAGTTGAGCGCTTCATAATCGACTTTCTTTTTCTTCTTTAGCGGGAGCATTGCGCGCAGTTGAAGCTAGAATTCTGCGAAATGCAATACGTTCAGGCCGGTGGGGCGATTTTTGTGTCACAGTAGTGAGACAGCGGCGGATAGGTGTGACACGAAGTGTGACACAGTGGCGCTTTTTGAGGCGTGAGTCGGGCGTCTTGTGATGTTCTGCTCTGTTGGAAGTGCCAGTCAGTCAGTGTTTTGCGAGTTATTTTGATTCATGGCATTGCAATTGCTTTAGAGTTGGCATGGCTAAAATAATTGGAATCGATTTAGGAACAACGAATTGCTGCATGTCCGTAATGGAAGGCGGCGAAGCTGTTGTTATACCAAATGCGGAGGGTGCACGCACCACTCCTTCTGTTGTGGCATTCGCCAAAGATGGCGAACGTCTCGTAGGTCAGGCTGCAAAACGCCAGGCTGTCACTAACCCGACGAACACGATCTTCTCTGCGAAGCGTTTCATCGGTCGCAAATTCACTGAAGTTGAAGAAGAAGCAAAGAGTCTCCCTTACAAAATCGTAAAGGGTAAGAACGCTGATGCTTACATCGAATGCGAAGTGAAGGGTAAGACTGAGCAGTTCGCTCCAGAGCAGATCTCTGCGATGATCTTGCAAAAGCTCAAGTCCGATGCGGAATCATACTTGGGTGAAACTGTCACAGAGGCAGTCATCACAGTACCTGCATACTTCAATGATGCACAGCGCCAAGCAACTAAAGACGCGGGGCAAATCGCCGGTCTTGAAGTGAAGCGTATCATCAATGAGCCGACCGCTGCGGCACTCGCTTATGGTCTTGATAAAGGTCAAGACGAAGTGATCGCCGTGTATGACCTCGGTGGTGGCACATTCGACGTATCGATCCTCGAGATCGGTGACGGCGTCTTCGAAGTTAAAGCGACTAATGGTGACACACACCTCGGTGGTGATAACTGGGATAGCGCGTTGATCGACTTCCTCGTCGAAGAATTCAAGAAAGAGCAAGGCATGGATCTTCGCTCGGACAACATGGCGCTCCAGCGTCTGAAGGAAGAAGCTGAGAAGGCGAAGATCGCACTGTCCTCCACTCAGAGCACAGACATCAATCTGCCATTCATCACTGCAGACGCCAGCGGGCCGAAGCACCTGAATGTCACGCTCTCTCGTTCGAAGCTCGAGCAGATCTGTGATGCGCTCTACCAGCGCACCATCGCTCCGTTCAAGTCTTGCCTTAAGGACTCCGGTCACACGACTGCCGAAATCGGCGAGCTGGTGCTTGTTGGTGGTATGACACGTGCGCCTAAGGTCGTTGAGATCGCTCACGAACTCACTGGCAAGGCACCGCACCAAGGTGTGAACCCTGACGAAGTGGTCGCCATCGGTGCTGCAATTCAGGGTGGAGTGCTTCAAGGTGATGTGCGCGACGTGCTTCTCCTCGACGTAACTCCGCTGACACTTTCGATCGAAACTGCGGGCGGCGTTGCCACTGCAATGATCGAGCGTAACACCACGATCCCGACTAAGAAGAGCCAGACATTCTCCACCTACGCTGACAATCAGACAGCGGTGGACGTCAAAGTTCTCCAAGGTGAGCGCCCAATGGCGAAGGATAATAAGACACTCGGTAACTTCCGTCTCGACGGTATCCCTTCCGCGTCTCGTGGCACACCTCAGATTGAAGTGACTTTCGATATCGATGCCAACGGTATCCTGCATGTAAATGCAAAGGATCAAGGCACCGGTAAAGAGCAGCACATCACGATCTCCGGTTCTTCCGGTCTGGATAAGGACGAAGTTGAAAAGCTGAAGCGCGAAGCCGAAATGCACGCTGCCGAAGACGAAGCCCTCAAAGCTGGCGTCGAAGCACGCAACGAACTCGACAACATCGTTTATCAGTCTGAAAAGCAGATCACTGATCTTGGTGACAAGATTCCTGCGGACAAGAAGACCGAACTCGAAGCAGCGATTGCTGAAGGTAAGGCCGTTCTTGAAAACCAAGACGCTGATGTCGATGCATTGAAAGCACCGAAGGACAAGATCACAGAGATCATGCAATCCTTCGCTGAAGAAATGTATAGCCAACAAGCAGCCGAAGGCGCTGCAGCAGGGCCGGAAGGAGCTGCTCCTGATGGTGATGCCGCTTCCGAAGCTAAGCAAGCAGACGGCGAAACCGTTGATGCTGACTTCGAAGTCGTTGACGAAGACGACAAAAAATAATCTCTAGCAAAAGCAGCACACGAGCACGTTGCTCGTGTGCTGCTTTTGTTCTCTCTCCATTATCTCAAAATACAAAATACAAAATACAAAAAATATGAAAATCAAACCACTCGGTGAACGCGTTCTTTTGCAACGTATCGAAGAAGATGAACAAGTCCGCGGCGGCATCATTATCCCTGATTCCGCTAAGGAAAAATCACAGGAAGCTGTGGTAATTGCAGTTGGCACTGGCAAGAAAGACGATGCTGGTAAGGCGATCCCTTTCAACGTCAAGAAGGGCGATAAGGTTCTTCTTCCAGGCTACGGCGGCACTCCAGTCAAAGTTGATGGTGTTGAATACATCCTCATCGACGAAGACAGCATCCTTGGCGTGATCGCTTAAGGATCACTCATATTAACAAAATACAATTTAAATAAATAACATATTATGGCTAAGCAAATACTCTTTGATGAAGCAGCACGTAAAAAGATCCTAGCAGGTGTTGAAACACTTTCTAAGGCAGTAAAAGTAACACTCGGACCGAAGGGACGTAATGTTCTCATCGACAAAAAATTCGGCGCACCTTCGGTGACTAAGGACGGTGTTACCGTTGCGAAGGAAATCGATCTCGCAGATCCTTACGAAAACATGGGTGCACAGATGGTGCGCGAAGTGGCTTCCAAGACTGCAGACTCTGCGGGTGACGGAACCACCACTGCAACTGTTCTTGCTGAAGCGGTCTACCGTGAAGGTATTAAGAACGTAGCAGCTGGCGCGAACCCGATCTACCTCAAGCGTGGTATCGATAAAGCAGTTGCTGCAGCAACCGTAGCGTTCGCTAAGCAGAGCAAGAAGGTAAAAGACCGCGAAGAAATTCGTCAGGTTGCAACTGTTTCCGCTAACTGGGATGCTGAAATCGGCGACATCATTGCAGACGCAATGGATCGCGTTGGTAAAGACGGCACAATCACAGTTGAAGAAGCCAAAGGTATCGAAACATCCCTCGACGTTGTCGAAGGTATGCAGTTCGATAAGGGCTATCTCTCTCCTTACTTCTGCACAGACGCTGAGTCTCAAGAAGTAAACTTCGACGATGCTTACATTCTTATTAATGAGAAAAAGATCAGCAACCTGAACGAAGTGCTTCCATTGCTTCAGTTGGCTGCTAAGTCTGGCAAGCCATTGCTCATCATCGCTGAAGATATCGAAGGCGAAGCACTTGCTGCGCTCGTAGTGAATAAGCTACGTGGCACACTTGCAGTGGCTGCTGTTAAAGCGCCTGGCTTCGGTGATCGCCGCAAGTCAATGCTTGAAGATATCGCAGTCCTCACTGGCGGTCGTTGCATCACTGAAGATCTCGGCATCAAGCTTGAGAACGTTCAGCTTAGCGACCTCGGTAAGGCAAAGCGCGTTTCTGTTGATAAGGAAAACACAATTATCGTCGAAGGTGGCGGTAAGAGCTCCGACATCCAGGGCCGCGTAAAGCAGATCCGTCGTCAAATCGAAGCAACGACTTCCGACTACGATCGTGAGAAGCTCCAAGAGCGTCTTGCTAAGATCGCTGGTGGTGTCGCCGTCATCAATGTTGGTGCACAGACTGAACCAGAAATGAAGGAGAAGAAGGATCGCGTTGACGATGCATTGCACGCAACACGTGCTGCTGTTGAAGAAGGTATCCTTCCAGGTGGTGGCGTCGCGTTGCTGCGTGCTGCTAAGTCAATCGAGAAGGCCGCTTCTGAACTTGAAGGCGACGAGCAGCTCGGCGCATTGATCGTTCGCCGTGCGATCGAGTCTCCACTTCGTCAGCTTTGCTTGAATGCTGGTGTTGAAGGTTCACTCGTCGTTTCTGAAGTTCTCAAGTCGAAGGGCTCGAAGGGCTACAACGTCGCGACTGGCGAATACGTTGACCTGCTTGCTGCGGGTATCGTTGATCCAGCCATGGTAACTCGCACCGCGCTTCAAAACGCTGGTTCGGTTGCTGGTATGCTCCTCACCACTGAGTGCATGATCACAGACGCTCCTGAAGAAGGTGGCGGCGCTCCTGCAATGCCTGACATGGGCGGCATGGGTGGCATGGGCGGAATGGGCGGCATGATGTAATCCTATCGGGATTACATAAGTCACCACGCTAACACCACAGATATATAACAAAGCCCCGACCGGAAACGGTCGGGGCTTTTTCGTGGGGTCGCACCGTCTAGCAGGGGCTCGTGTGTTACAAAGAGGCATTGATCTTGTGTCGCGGAATCCGCGAAGCGGTTTCGATCTGTGCAGAACTCTAAAGGTTGCTTCCTTGGATATTTTGCTCGCACAGCGTGGAACCGCGCTGTCGTGCCTTGGTTAGATCGGCCAAACGATATAGCCGAATCTCGGCGTAGCGTTCCGAGCGGTGCGGTCGACTTGGAACCAAGACCTGTGGACGACCGTTGCGCAGTGGATGAGTTGACTGGAGAAGCGGCTAAATGATGGAAGAGAACAAACGACAATAAGTGAGTTATTCTATTTTCAACGTTCGACCTATTTTCAGTCCCCCGCCAACCCCCCTTTAACCATGAGCTTGTCGAATGGAAAGTGAGCATGCCTTCGACTACGCAAGCCAGACTCTCTATCGAGACGCCCGTTCCACATGCGAATCACTTGCTTATGTCACGGTTGAGAACAGACAGGAATGTCTGTGTCACGGTGCACGGACGTTTTTATCTAGCCAATTTCGATGATCCGTTTAGCTCTCTATGTATGAAGCGCGTTGTTCTAGTTTGTTATCTGATCTTGCAGTGGTGCCATTTTTCCGTGGCGCAGCCGAAAGCGGAGGATACCTGGGATCTGGTGCGCACTTTCAATGCATCGACACATGTTTTTTATGGAGAGCTGACGAAGGTCATTCCTGAACCCTTATATCGAACTGGTGTGATGGGGGTGCATTTTGAAGATATCGCTTGCGGAGATATGCCGCTGCAAGAACTGATTTGGCCAGAAGGTAAGCATCTGACGTTTTCAGTGGATGAGAGTTTTAAAGGACGGCTGCCGAAACAGTTTGAGGCGTATCGTTCGGATCATGATTTAAACCTGTGGACGTATGTGGAAAATGACGCGGGCGATGTGTTTCTATCGCCTCCAGTGGCACTGGATCCAATGGTGCAGGGCGTGCGAAGCCATCAGCGAGCGCTCTTCTTTGTGCGCTATTATTTAGGCTCCAATATCCCTGTGCTGTATCGGATTCGCGTAGGGCAACGTGCGGCGGAGGATTTGGAGCTGCTGCGTGCGCAGCGGGCGGCAGGCACTGTGTCGCTGGAGCTGATCGTTAAACAAGCGCAGATGCGGCAGCTTGAATTGGAGAAGCGTGAAGTGGCCGAGTTTAGAGTCTTTGAAGATGAGTATTATAAGATTCTGCGGATTAAAGATCTCCAGATTCGTAGGAGTTTGTTCGATGATTTAATCGTGCGCATGGGCTTTGAGGGGCGCTGGTCCTATTATGACTTTAAGGAGCGCTATTTAAAAGCCCATGGAGCGTATCTCGAAGGATCGGAGGCGCAAGCGGTGCCATCGGGGCCGACTGGCGGTAAAGAGAAGCTTTGGAATGACATCTCTCAGGAGTTGAACAAAATGGATGTCATCCAGAAGGCGCGTGCTCGCAAAAACGAGGACGGTCGCTAATATCAATCCAACGTATCTTTGTTATGAAAAAAATGGTAATGAGCACCGCCTCCTACGCTTTAAAATGCTTTCTGTATGGGATTGTCGGAGCTGTGGTGATGCTTCTCATCGTTGCAGTTAAAATGATGAATAATAAGCCGGATCTGCAACTCTGGCATGAGGTCGTGCTGGATGAGGAGTTTTCGGAAGATTCTGAGGTCTCCACATTCGCGGAGTATTTGGAGTTAGAGAAGCGCTTGTTTCAGCAACTCGATGAGCTGATCATTACGGATGGTGATACGCCTGAGCTATTGAATGTGAATCGATATACGCGAGGCAGCCTTGCGGATGCGACTGCTTGGGATGTGAATTGGAATCGTAGCTTTGAGATGCCTACGAAGAATGCGAAGAGTGGCGTGTTGCTACTGCATGGTCTCACTGATTCCCCTTATAGTTTGAGGCTGCTCGGTGAGCGTTTAAGTAAAGAGGGCGCGCATGTCGTTGGCCTGCGCATCCCAGGGCATGGCACTGTACCATCGGCTTTGACTGAAACGACCTGGCAGGACATGGCCGCTGCAGTGCGCATCGCGATGCGGCACTTAGGGGTAGTCGTGGGCAATCAGCCACTGTATATTGTTGGGTTTTCAAATGGCGGCGCACTGAGTGTGCGCTATGCAATCGACGCGATTGATGATCCCAGCTTGCCGCAGTTGGAAGGGATGACCTTACTCTCTCCTGAGATCGGAATCACGAGGATGGCGGTTTTCTCTATTTGGCAGGAGCGCATTGGCTATGTGCTGCGTTTGAATAAGCTACAGTGGCAGTCGGTGTTGCCTGAGTATGATCCTTATAAATATACGTCTTTTCCTGCGAATGCGGGCATGTTGGCGCATAACATGACTGTCGCGAATCGGGGTCGGTTCCATGAGTTGGCCAAGGAAGGGAGGTTGTTGGATTTTCCTCGTGTCTTAGCGTTTCAATCCATTGTCGATTCGACGGTCTTGGCGCCTGCGCTGGTGCATGATTTGTTTGATTTGCTCCCTGGAGATGTGGGGCATGAGTTGGTGGTGTATGACATCAATCGATCGGCAGAAATGGAGCCATTGGTGAAGCTTGGTAAAATCCCAGATGTGAACCATCTGGAAAGCCTACCGACGCGGGACTATATCTTTACGTTGATTACTAATAAGACGCGGACGAAGGCGTCTGTGGAATCCAGAACTTATTTGCCTGGAGTGCATGAGCCAGAGGTCGACTCACTGGGGATGGAATGGCCCTTGCCGATTTATTCGTTATCGCACGTAGCATTACCTTTTGCGGAGCAAGACCCGATCTATGGTGCGGGGCCTCGGGAAGATAAAAGCCGCATTCACCTAGGGGCATTAGCGATTCGCGGAGAGAAGGGCGTGCTAGCCATCGCAGCTGCCGATATGCTACGCCAACGCTGGAACCCGTTTTACGAATACCAAGAACAGCGGATCGTGGATCACTTTACAGAGTAGAAGTGGCTTCCAGCCGCTTACCTTCCAAATAAAAGCGGCTGGAAGCCGCTTCTAGTGTAGAGTCTTCTGTGTTCTAAACAGGAGTGAGGGCGAGTCGCCCACACTCCTTCACTATCACTCGTCACTCCGCGGAGCAGTTCACTCCTCACTAGCCGCGAAGCGGCTCGCGGCTATGCACTGACTGCTTCCGGAGTGTCCTTCTCAATCTTGAGATTGTTGATGATGAACTGCTGGCGATCCGGTGTGTTCTTACCCATATAGAAGGTGAGCATTTCTTTGATCGTCATGCCCTTGCCGATGATGACTGGGTCGAGGCGAATGCTTTTGCCGATGAAGTGGCCAAATTCGTCGGGGGAGATCTCGCCCAAACCTTTGAAGCGGGTGATTTCCGGCTTCGGCTTGCATTCTTCCATCGCTGCGCGGCGTTCTTCATCGGTGTAACAGTAGCGAGTCACCTTCTTGTTACGCACGCGGAACAGCGGCGTCTGCAAGATGTGGAGGTGGCCTTGCTTGATCAACTCAGGGAAAAATTGCAGGAAGAACGTAATTAGTAGCAGGCGAATGTGCATACCGTCGACGTCGGCATCGGTCGCGATCACGACGTTGTTGTAGCGTAAATCTTCGAGGCCGTTTTCAATGTTCAGCGCGTCCTGCAGGAGATTGAACTCTTCGTTCTCGTAAACGACCTTCTTGGTCAGGCCAAAGGAGTTGAGTGGCTTGCCCTTCAGTGAGAACACGGCCTGCGTGTTGACGTCACGTGCCTTGGTGATCGAGCCAGAAGCGGAATCACCTTCGGTAATAAACAGCGTGGATTCGAGGCGGCGGTCCGCCTTTGTTCCATAGTGCACGCGGCAATCGCGCAGCTTCTTGTTGTGCACCTTGTTCTTACGCGCGCGCTCACGGGAGAGCTTTTGAATGCCTTTGAGCTCCTTGCGGTTGCGCTCGGACTCTTGGATCTTCTTGACCAGAATATCGGCCGTCTCGGGATTGCGGTGCAGGTAGTTGTCGAGCGCTTGTTTGATGAAATTGATCAAAAAAGTGCGAACCGTTGGGCCCTTCGGTCCCATTTCCTGCGAACCAAGCTTGGTCTTGGTCTGAGATTCGAAGACAGGATCTTCGACTTTGATCGCCACCGCAGCGCAGATCGAGGTGCGGATATCAACCGCGTCGAAGTCCTTTTTGAAGAAGTCTTTGATGGTCTTCGCCAGCGCTTCGCGGAAGGCCGACAAGTGGGTGCCGCCCATCGTGGTGTGCTGGCCGTTGACGAAGGAGTAGTAGTCCTCGCCGTAAGAGTCGTTGTGTGTGAACGCTACCTCGATGTCGTCACCTGTCAGGTGCACGATGGGATACATCGGTTCGCCGTCCAACTTGTTGTTGAGCAGGTCCTTGAGGCCGTTTTCGGATTTAAACTTCTTGCCGTTATAAACGATGGTCAGCCCGCGGTTCAGGTAGGCGTAGTTCCACAGCATGTCCTCGACGTAGTCGTCGCGGAAGCGGATTGCACCGAAGATTTCAGGGTCGGGATCGAAGCGCAGCGCGGTGCCGTCTTCTGCGCCCTTGCCGGATTTGTCTTTCTTATCTTCGGAGAGCACTTCGCCCTGGGAGAACGTGACCGAGCGGGTCTTGCCGTCGCGGAAGGCCTGAATCTCAAATTCGGAGGAGAGGGCGTTGACCGCCTTGATGCCGACACCATTGAGGCCGACGGATTTCTTGAAGGCTTCGGAGTCGTATTTCGCCCCGGTGTTTATTTTCGAGGCGCAATCCTTGAGTTTGCCCAGCGGAATGCCGCGGCCGTAGTCGCGCACGGCGACGTGGGTGCTGTCGATGTTGACCTCGATGATCTTGCCGTTGCCCATCACGAACTCGTCGATCGAGTTGTCGATCACCTCCTTGAGGAGAATGTAGATGCCGTCGTCAGAAGATGAGCCGTCGCCCAATTTACCGATATACATACCCGGGCGTAGGCGGATGTGTTGTTTCCAGTCGAGGGACTTGATGCTGTCTTCAGTATATTTCGCGGACATTGAGTAGTGACGGCCTTCGGCCGTAGTGAGAGTGATTGTGAGAGTGGACGGAGCGCGAGTAGCGCGAAGATGGTGAATCGGGACGATTTGCCCCGCAGGGGTGAGTGAGCTGGGTGCCCTTTGGGCAAGTGAAAGAACAATTAAGAATGAGGACGGAGGTCTGCCGGAGATGGCGGAGCAATTAGGAAAGCTCGTGACGGAGCAATCAGAGCTGAGAGGGGAAAGTCTCAATTTGAACGCCGAACGTCGAACGTCCAACCCCGAAATTTGAATTTTTTAGGATTTTTGGGGTAGCGTAGGTGCTTCCAGCAGCGCATCCGTAGAAGCGGCACTCCTGCCGCTTTATCGTGAGAGCTGTAGCCCCGTCGCTTTGTTATGCCCTTGAGTGCGGCACGACTGAGCTCGCCGAAGTCCGGAGATGGCGAAGCAATGTCGATGTCACTTAGGGTGCCGTGGGCGGGGCGCCCACGCTCACTTTAGCGGTTCAGCTCGACCAGCTTCGCCATGATGGCTTTGGGGCGTTAAGGGCGGGTATTCATTTGGACGATTTCGTGCCATGGTAACACTTTGACTTCGGATCGCTTTCCCGTCCAGCTACCTCCATAGCAAAGCGTTGGTTGTGTGCTGCTGTTGGCGGCAAGTGAGCACCACTTGTTTAGATTGTTCAGCCAAGATGCGGTGAATGTTTCGCCCGACTTGATTTCTATAGGCTGCAGGTTGTTGCCATCTTCGAGAATTAGATCTATCTCAAGTCCAGCACTATCTCTCCAAAAAAACATGGAAGGGTCAATTCCCTGATTTAATCTTGTTTTGAGCAAATCGGTGACGACCATATTCTCGAACAAACTGCCTCGTAGGGGATGCGTTTTTATTTGGCTTTCCTCCTGTATTCCGAGGAGTCGGCATGCCAGTCCAACGTCGTAGAAGTAGAGCTTTGGCGTCTTTACGATCCGTTTCCTGAAATTGCTGGAATGTGGTTGGAGTGTGAAGCAAATGTAAGAGGCTTGCAGCACGCTGAGCCAAGACTTTGCTGTGGGCACAGAGATTGAGCAATCGGTCGCAATCCGACTTAAGTTCAGGAGTGATCCAACGTTACCCGCACAGAGTGAGATGAAACGGAGGAAACGATCCCGATTCTTAATTTCCATTAACTGGCGTATGTCTTTTTCGATATAGGTCTCGATATACGCGTTGAGCCACCGTCGCGGTGTGCTGCCTTTGGTCAATATACGTGGGTAGAAGCCATGGAAAAGATTGTGATCGATGGATTGATTGAATTGTTTATTCGCCTTTAATTCGGCAATTGAAAAGGGGAGTAGTGAGAGGTTTCCGACCCTTCCCGCCAGGCTTTGGGATATGTGTTGATTGAGCTGGAATTGAGAAGAACCGGTGAGGATGTAGAGGCCGTTACGTTGATCTTCATCGATGATGCGCTGTAGGTAATTGAAGAGATCGGGGCAGCGCTGCACCTCGTCCAAAATTGCCCCGTTCTTAAATTGTCCTAAAAACCCGCGTGGATCTTCCTTCGCAAATTGGTATTGATCGAGATCTTCTAGGTTGACGTAAGGCTTAGCCTTGAAGAGTTCGCGCACGAGCGTGGTTTTTCCTGATTGCCTAGGTCCTGTGATCGCGACTGCTGGAAATTCTTTTGCCAATTGGGATACTAGTTTTGTGGCAGTTCTTTGGAGCATGTGCTTAATATGAATGTGCAATTTGAAAGTTCAACTTTAAATTTGTATGCATATTCTGGGGCGATTGACCTCTCGGAGGGCTCCGGAGATGGGAGCAGGTGCCTGATGCGGGTGACTCGACGGAGAAGACCTTCGATGCGCCGG
>CAJQOS010000088.1 GCA_905479975.1 uncultured Puniceicoccaceae bacterium
TCCGCTCCACCTGCCTATTAGTATTATGAACATAGCCCTACTTGGTAAAAAGATAGGTATGACGCAGGTATTCGACGATGCAAATCGTTTGATCCCTGTCACTGTCATCGAAGCAGGTCCTTGCCCGGTCACACAGGTCAAGTCGACTGAGAAGGACGGATATGATGCCATTCAAATTGGCTTCCGTCAGCAAAAGGAGCACCGCCTGACTAAGGCTGCTCTTGGACACTTCAAAAAAGCTGGAGTTGAGCCGGTTGCAGAGCTCAGCGAGTTCCGCACTAATGGTGACACAGAAATCAACCTCGGCGATGTGCTGACAGTTGAGCACTTTGAAGCTGGCCAGAAAATTGACGTCATCGCGACAACTAAGGGGCGCGGCTTCCAAGGTGTTGTGAAGCGCTACGGTTTTGCTGGTGGTCCTGCATCCCACGGTTCCATGTTCCACCGTCGTGGTGGTTCTTATGGTATGTGTCAGTGGCCCGGCCACGTGATCAAGGGCAAAAAGATGCCAGGTCACATGGGCGATGTGCAACGCACAGTCCAGAACCTCGAAGTTGTTAAAGTGATTGCTGATAAGAATCTGATCCTTGTTAAGGGCAGCATTCCTGGTTCACGTGGTGGCCTCGTCACCGTCCGCACTGCGATTAAAACAAAAGCCTCTAAGGCGTAATCGAAGGGACATACTAAGATGAAACTTAACGTATATACAGCTGACGGGACTCAGAGCGAAGAGAAGGAATTCTCAACGTTCCCCGCTTTCACCGACGACAAGGGCATCGCTGCTCTTCGTCAGGTAGTAATCGCGCATCAGGCGAATCTTCGCCAAGGCAATGCTTGCACAAAGACACGCGCTGATGTTCGTGGCTCTGGTAAGAAGCTCTTCCGTCAAAAGGGAAGTGGCACGGCTCGCCAAGGTTCACGTCGCGCTCCGCACCAGCGTCATGGTGGTGTGGCACACGGCCCGAAGCCTCGCGACTACTCGCAAAAAATTAATAGCAAGATGAAGGCGCTTGCGTTCCGTCGCGCTCTTTTCAATCGCGCAACCGAAGGCGGTCTTTCCGTTATCGAAGCGTTTGAAGTGAAGGAGCCTAAGACAAAGCTTTTCAATCAGGTGTTGACTGCGGTGCTTCCAAAGCGCGGCAAGGTGCTCATCATCGACGATGCTTTTGAAACAAATGCTGCACTGGCTGCTCGCAACATCGATGGTCTTTCCCTCGCTGAAGCAGGTAACCTGAGCACTCTCGATGTTGTCCGCTACCGCCACATTATTGTGAGCGCTAAGGGCATCGAAACTATCATCGCTCGTGCAAACGGAGGACAGTAATGATTATTGCAAATAATATTCTACGCGAATTTCGCGTTACTGAGAAGGCTGCGAATCTCGCGGCTAACTTGAACCAATACACTTTCGAAGTGAACCCTCGCGCTAATCGCAAGGAAGTCGCTCGTGCAGTGGAGAAGGTGTTCAGTGTCTCAGTAACCAACGTAAACATTCTTAACAGAAAGCCTAAAGCTAAGACAGACCGCTCTCGTGGTGGTCGTCCTGGCACTAAAGGTGGCCGCAAGATGGCCATTGTTAGCCTTAAGGAAGGAGATAAGATCGAACTCGTCTAAGACGATAGAGACCTAAATATCATGGCACTCGTAAAATCCAGACCTTTGACTCCAGGCACTCGTTTCCTCATCCGAAACAAGGCGGACGTCTCCAAAAAGCAGCCTGAGCGTCAGCTCACTACTTACAATCACAAGAAGAAGGGTCGTAATTGCTACGGTCGTATCACTTCTCGTCGTCGTGGTGGTGGTCACAAGCGCGCTTATCGTATCATCGACTTCCGTCGCGACAAGCTGGACATTCCAGCAAATGTCCAGGCGATCGAGTATGATCCGAATCGCTCTTCTAACATTGCTCTCCTCGCATATGCAGATGGTGAAAAGCGTTACATCCTCGCACCTCGCGGTGTGAAGGCTGGTGACAAGCTCATCAACTCAAGCGAGCGCGTCGATATCACGCCCGGTTTCAGCATGCCTCTCGCTGTGATCCCGCCAGCAACTAAGATTCACGCAATCGAATTGCACCCAGGCCGTGGCGCTCAAATCGCCCGTTCTGCTGGTCAATCCGCTCAGCTGATCTCGATTGATGGTGAGCGTGCAACTGTGAAGCTTCCTTCCGGTGAGATTCGTTTCCTCAACTCTCGTTGCCGTGCAACGATCGGTGAAGTCGGTAATCACGAACACGGCAGCCAAAGCCTCGGTAAGGCTGGTCGTAATCGCTGGTTGGGCCGTCGTCCGCGCGTTCGTGGTGTTGCGATGAATCCTGTCGATCACCCAATGGGTGGTGGTGAAGGTAAGACCTCCGGTGGTGGTCATCCGCAGTCTCCTTGGGGGCAACTCTCTAAGGGCTTCCCGACTCGTAAGAAGTCTAATCCAACAAATTCGCAGATTCTCGTTCGTCGTAACGGTCGTCAGCTGAAGAAAAAAAAGTAAACTCTCTTAGCTATGTCTCGTTCAATTAAAAAAGGTTTCTTTGTTGATCCGCATCTTGCCAAGAAGGTAACTGTGGCTCAGGCCAATAATGATCGCAAGCCGATCCAAACTTGGTCTCGTCGTTCGACGATCACTCCTGACTTCGTAGGTCTCAACCTCAACGTCCACAACGGTCGCAGCTTTCTGCCCGTTTATGTGACTGAGAATATGGTTGGCCACAAGCTTGGTGAGTTCTCGCCAACACGCACGTTCAAGGGCCACGTCGCCAGCAAGTAATAAGTAAACCTCTTATTCACGTCATGCACCTTTTGTCCGCACAACGCTTATCAAAGCTCGCTAGCCTGTTCCTCTTCGGGGCACTGGTTGCCGGGTGCGTTGTGCGTGCGGAAGTTCCCGCTTTCGTCAAAGAGTCGATCTACAGCCCGAACGCAGCCACGGTCTCGACCGTGGTGCCTGCCCTTGCCGCAGACGTTGTCATTCTTGATGGCGGACTTGAGCAAGGCATCCGTCTGGGAATGGTCTGCCGCATTAATCGCGGCGCACAAACGATCGGCGAATTGATTATTATCGAATCACGAAGCGACCGCTCCGCAGGACTCATCCTCGGACTGGTCGACGACTCCACAATTCAAGCGGGAGACATTGCCCGCGTAAAAACACTTCAAAACAGCTGAATCTCATGCAGGTCCAAGCCTATACCAAATACGCCCGTATGTCGCCCCGCAAGGTGCGCGATATCACCCGTGCCATCCAAGGCCGTAATGCTGCCGAAGCAGTCGAAATTTTGCGCTTTATTCCGCGCAAGTCGGCTCGTCTCGTAAGCAAAACGCTTCAGTCGGCAATCGCCAACGCGGAAAACAATAACAACCTGTCTTCGGATGCGCTCACAGTTGAGTCTGCAATCGTCGAGCAAGGTCCTACGTTTAAGCGTTTCCGTCCCGCAGCTCGCGGTTCGGCGCACCCTTACAAGAAGGCTACTAGCAATATTCGTATCGTCCTTACAGACGAAGCCTAAGTTAACACGACACCGATTTTATTATGGGACAGAAAGTTCATCCAACCGGCTTCCGCCTTGCAGTAACCCGCGACTGGGATTCTCGCTGGTATGCGTCTAAGCAAGATTTTCCAGGCTTCATCAAAGAAGACTACGAAATTCGTAAATTCCTCACAAGCAAGCTTCGCTACGCTTCCGTGCCTCGCATCTTCATTGAGCGCGCTTCCGGCCGTATTCGTGTGAAGATCTTCACTGCGCGTCCTGGTGTTGTCATCGGCCGCAAGGGTGCAGAGCTCGACAAGCTGAAGGATGGCCTCAATAAGGTTGTCAAGAAGGAGATCATGCTCGACATCCAAGAAGTGAAGCGCCCCGACCTCTCTGCGCAACTTGTTGCTGAGAACGTTGCCCTTCAGCTTGAGCGTCGTATCGCTTTCCGCCGTGCTATGAAGCGCGCCGTTCAGACTACAATGGCAATGGGCGCGGAAGGTATCCGTATCCAGTGTGGTGGTCGTCTCGGTGGTGCTGACATCGCTCGCACAGAGCGCCAACACCAAGGTAAAGTGCCTCTTCAGACACTTCGCGCCAACATTAACTACGGCTTCAGCGAAGCAAACACTGTCTATGGTATCATCGGCGTGAAATGCTGGATCTGCCTTCCTGAGGAAGGTGAAGCTTAATTCACACGTCACTTACGACACCTTTTTAATCTATTAAACTGAGCGAACAATGGCATATCTTCCATCACGCACAAAATACCGCAAGGTTCACACTGGCCGCATCTACGGAACGGCTCAGTCGTGTAACACGCTCGCTTTCGGCGATTTCGGTATCCAATCTCTCACTCGCGGTCGTATGACTTCCCAACAAATTGAAGCTGCTCGTGTTGCAATGACACGTAGCCTCAAGCGTAAGGGTAAAGTTTGGATCCGCGTTTTCCCGCACAAACCGGTTACCAAGAAGCCAGCTGAAACACGCATGGGTAAAGGTAAGGGGTCTGTTGAAAAGTGGGTCGCTGTGATCCGCCCGGGCACAATGCTCTTCGAAATCGCAGGTTGCACGCACTCTGCTGCTCAAGAAGCACTCCGCTTGGCTGATACTAAGCTTCCGTTCCACTGCCGCTTCGTGACTCGCGAAGACTAAGCGTAATTAATTTTATAAAAGGAATCATTTAATATGAGCACCACAAAAGATATCCGCGAAATGTCCGAAGTCGAAATCGAAAAGAAGCTACGCGACACGCACGATGCACACGTTAACCTTCGCTTGCGTAAGCAGACCGGTCAGGTCGAGCGCCCGCACGAATTTACTCAATTGCGTCGCGAAATCGCACGCCTCGAAACCATTCTCAAAGAGAAGAAGTTGGCTGCGGCCACTGCTTAATCTCAACAGCCGACACATAATATGGAAGCAACACGCAATTCCCGTAAGTCCCTGATTGGCACCGTAACGAGTCGTTCCGGAGACAAGACAATCAAAGTCACTTACCTCTACAAGATCCCACACCCGCTTTACCGTAAGGAAATTAAGCGTAAGACAGTGGTTCACGCTCACGACGAAACAAATGACTGCTTCCTTGGTGATAAGGTTGAGATCATGGAAACACGTCCTCTTAGCAAGCTCAAGCGCTGGCGCGTCACTAAGGTTCTCGAACGAGCACCACGAGTTGGCGACGAAGCATAAGTGCTGCACGCTAAGTATTTTATTTTTTAACCGTATAACGGAGATTTAGATATGATTCAGATGAACAGCCGCGTTTTTATCGCGGATAACACAGGTGCCAAGGAAGCGGAGATGATCCGTCGCCTAGGGCAAAACAAGCGCACAGCTGATGTTGGCGACGTAATCGTCTGCAACATCAAGGTGACGTCCACAGACTCATCCGTCAAAAAGGGTGAAGTCGTTAAGGCAGTCGTCGTTCGCACCAAAGCTCCGATTCGTCGTGGTGATGGCAGCTACCTGCGCTTCGATAACAACGCAGTTGTTATCCTTAACGCCGATGGTAATCCCAAAGGCACACGTATTTTCGGACCGGTCGCTCGTGAGCTCCGTGCCAAATACATGAAAATCATTTCCCTAGCTCCGGAGGTTCTCTAATCATGGCTAAAACAATTAAACGCGAACAAGAAGTTGTCGTCATCTCTGGCTCTCACAAGGGCAAGCGCGGTAAAGTTCTCTCTGTCAAAGCAGGGCAGAGCGTTATTATCGAAGGTGTCAACCTCATCACTAAGTTCCTTCCAAAGTCTCAAGAGAACCCCGAAGGCGGTTCTGTAGAGCGCGAAACTCCAGTTCATTACTCAAATGTAGTGCTCGCTGAGAAGTTCGACGCAAAGACAAAGTAAAAGGAAGCTTGCCAGACTGAGTAAAATACTCATTTTCACGCACTTTTTCCAAATCCACATCGACAATCCATTAATTTAGCCGGGACAGAAATCCGACTTAACTCCGATGCAAACACCAGCACTCAAGACACAATACACCGAAAAGGTAATACCTGAACTCATGAAAAAGTTCGGTTTTGCTAACCCACACCAGGTTCCTTCGGTCAAGAAAATCGTCATTAACTCGGGCTTTAGCGCGACTGATGACAAGAACCACATCCTGTATGTGAACCAAGAGATCGCCAAGATCGCTGCGCAGCGTCCCGTGACGACTAAAGCGAAGCTCAGTATCTCTAACTTCAAGCTCCGTGAAGGCCAGCCGATTGGCGTTAAGGTAACACTCCGTGGCCGCGCCATGTATGAGTTCCTTAACCGCTTGATCCAAGTTGCGCTTCCTTGCATTCGTGACTTTCGTGGCGTTCCTGCAAAGCTTGACGGTCAAGGTAACTACACGCTCGGTGTTTCTGATCACTCGATCTTCCCCGAAGTTAGCTCCGACGGCACAACAGCTACCATTGGTATGGATATTTGCATTAACACAAGTGCAAACAACGACGACGAAGGCCGTGAACTCCTCGCCCTCTTCGGAATGCCGTTCCGCAAGACTAGTTCCGAAGTTGCTGACGAAGAAGCAGCAGCCGCTCAAGCATAACAGAAAGAATTTCTCATGGCTAAAAAATCAGCAATCCAACGTAATCTCAAGCGCGTCCGTCTCATCGAGAAGTTCGCAGCCAAGCGTGCAGAACTTAAAGCAATTCTTAAGAATCCGGAAACTCCGGATGAAGAGTTCTACAAGGCGCAAGCGAAGCTTACAAAACTTCCTAAGAACAGCTCTCCGATCCGTGCTCGTAACCGTTGCTCCGTCACCGGTCGTCCACGTGCTTACATCGGCAAGTTCGGTCTTTCTCGTCTCACTTTCCGCGAACTTGCCACACAAGGCAAAATTCCCGGTGTGACAAAATCATCTTGGTAATCCACCAAGGCTCAATACACCCACTGAAAACCCATTAGTTAGACTATGGCAGTTCACGATACAATCGGTGATTTCCTCACCATCATCCGCAACGGTAGCACCGCTCGCAAGGATGTCTGCATCACGCAGCACTCCAAGATGCGCGCCGCTATTGCAGCGATCCTTAAACAAGAAGGCTACATTCGTGATTTCACGGAAGGCAAAGATAAGCGCGGTTTCAAGACCATCGAACTGACTCTGAAGTTCGTCGGTAAGACTCCTGCTATCACTGGCATCGAGCGTCACAGCACGCCAGGTCGCCGCCTCTACTACGGTGCAACTGAGATCCCTCGCGTTCTCGGTGGACTGGGTGTTGCAATCCTTACAACTTCCAAAGGCGTAGTGCGCGCCCGCGATGCCCGTGAATTGGGTGTTGGCGGTGAAGTGCTCTGCAAGGTTTGGTAATTCGGAGACTACTATAATGAGCAGAATTGGTAAACTTCCTATTCCCGTCCTTGATAAGGCAACAGTGGCTATTGACGGCCAGACTGTCCGCGTCGAAGGCCCTAAGGGTAAACTTGAAAAGACGTTCGATCGTTCTACGAACATCGAGATGGTCGACAATGAAATCCGTGTGACACCTGCTGATAGCAGTCGCCACGCCAAAGCAATGTTCGGCACTGTGCGTTCAATCATCAACAACATGGTGATCGGCGTCGTCGAAGGTTATAAAAAAGAAATCGTTCTTAAGGGGGTCGGCTTCCGTGCTGTCCTCACTGGCAACGTTCTTGACCTTGCACTTGGCTACTCACACCCGTGCCTCCTGACTATCCCAGAAGGCATCACCGTTAAAATCGCTGAAAATACGAAGCTGACTATCGAAGGTGCTGATAAGCACATGGTTGGTGAAATCACAGCGACTATCTTTAATTACTACCCAGCCGAGCCTTATAAGGGCAAGGGTGTCCATATCGTCGGCAAATACGTCCGTCGTAAGGAGGGTAAGAAATCCGCTTAATTTCTAAAGAGGCATACATACCATGAAACTCGATAAGAAAAAATCTCTCTTACAGAAGCGCAAATGGCGCATTCGCAAGAAAATCAACGGCACCGCCGAACGACCACGTCTTGCAGTCACTTTCTCCAACAAGCACATCTATGCGCAATGCATTGATGATGTAAAGGGCCACACATTGGTCTATGTTACATCGCTTGCTAAGGATTCATCTCTTAAGGCAAACGCTGAGGGTGCACTTGCACTCGGTAAGACAGTCGCTGAGAAGGCAAAGGCAGCAGGCATCGAGTCTGTCGTTTTTGACCGCTCCGGTCGCCGCTACCACGGTTGCGTTAAATCATTTGCAGAAGCTGCCCGCGAGGGTGGTCTACAGTTCTAAGTTTACCATATGAGCAGACAAAACAGATCATTCTCTCAGAAGAAAGAGCCAGAAGAAGCACCCGAATTCGTTGAAAAGGTGGTTCACATTAACCGTTGCGCGAAAGTTGTAAAAGGCGGTCGCCGTTTCAGTTTCTCGGCTCTCGTTGTTACAGGTAATCAAAAAGGTAAAGTTGGCGTCGGTTACGGCAAAGCGAAGGAAGTTCCTGAAGCGATCCGTAAAGGCACAGAACAAGCCGAAAAGAACCTGGTTACTATCAAACTCCGCGGCGATACAATCCCACACCATGTGTTGGGTGAAGCTGACGGCGGTAAAGTTCTTCTTCGCCCGGCATCGGACGGAACAGGCGTAATCGCAGGTGGCGGTTGCCGCGCGGTTCTTGAGTCTGTCGGCATCAAGAACATTCTTTCTAAGTCTCTCGGTTCGAATAACCACCTTGCAATGGTCAAGGCGACAATGGCAGCACTCGTGCAGCTTCGTTCGAACGAGGAAATCAAAAACGTCCGTTTCGGTGATAAAGCCGCTGCGGAAGCGTAAGGATTATTATAATGAATCTCGAAAACATTCCTACAATTACAGGAGCAACACACCCTACTAAGCGTCTTGGGCGCGGTGAGGGTAATGGGCGCGGTAAAACTTGCTGTCAGGGGCATAATGGCCAAAAGTCTCGTTCCGGCGGTGGTATCCGTATCGGCTTCGAGGGTGGTCAAATGCCACTCTATCGTAAGCTTCCACGTCGTGGCTTCAATAACTTTAACTTCAAGACTAGCTACCAGCTTGTCAACGTTGGGCAGCTCGCAAAACTCGAAGGAGACGTCGTCTCTCGCGAGGCTTTGATCGCAGCCGGTCTGATCCGTGACAACGAGCAAGGCGTTAAGCTGCTTGGTGATGGTGAAGTTTCCAAAGCATTTACGGTAACAGTCTGTAAAGTCTCTGCTTCTGCAAAGAAGGCAATTGAGGCAGCAGGCGGTAAGATCGTCGAAGCAACACCTGTTGTTGCAGAAACGAAGGCAGAGGCTTAATCGCATTCTCCTTTAATCGCTTCGTTTAGAGTTACCACTCATGCTATCTGCTTTCACAAATTCTCTGAAGATCCCAGAGCTGCGCCAGAAGATTTTCTTCACGCTGGCGTTGCTTTTCATCGCACGTGTCGGGGCTAATATCCCGCTCCCTGGGATGAATGTTGCCCCGATCCGCGATTTCATGGCGGATCAGGCGTCAGCCAGTGGCGGTCTTGTTGGTCTCTACAATATGTTTACCGGTGGAGCGCTCCTGAATGGAGCTGTCTTCGCTCTTGGTATCATGCCTTACATCAGTGCTTCGATCATCATGCAGTTGGTCGGCGCAGTGTTCCCCGTTATTGCTCGTTTGCAGCAAGAAGGGGATGTGGGACGTCAGAAGATCAATCAATACACTCGTTATCTGACACTTGGTATCTGTGTGGTTCAAGGTCTGCTTCTCTTGGTGGCACTTAGCACCAATCCGGGCAGCATTATTGGGCAGGGCTTTAGTCCTGAGCAGTATGGCCCCGTTGTGATTGCTGGTAAGGTGCAGTTCTTGATTACAGGCACGATCTTCCTGACGGCTGGTTCCATGATCATGGTTTGGCTTGGTGAGCAAATTACTGAGAAGGGGATCGGTAACGGTATCTCGCTCTTGATTACAATCAGCATTATTTCTGGTCTGCCTGCTGCAGTTGCATCTGCTTACCAGATGTTCGTCGCTCCCGTCGGTTCTGAAAGTGCCGCGTTGGGAGTGCCGGAAGGTGTGCTGATGCTCGCTCTCTTGTTTGTGGTGACTGCCGCCCTCGTGGCCATCACTCAAGCGCAGCGTAAGATCCCAGTTCAGTATGCAAAGCGCGTTGTCGGCCGTAAGGTCTATGGCGGGCAGAGCTCGTTCCTTCCGCTCAAGGTCAATTATGCAGGTGTCATGCCCGTCATTTTTGCCTCTGCGATCCTGATGTTTCCAACGCAGATCCTGAGCTACCTTGGCACAGCAACTGGTATGCGTTTCTTTAACGATGTCGCTGATTCACTCGGTCGTGGTGAGCCTGCTTACTACCTCGTGTTCGGCTTCTTGATCTTCGTATTCAGTTACTTCTGGGTGTCGATGATGTTCAAGCCGGTTCAGATCGCTGACGATTTGAAGAAGAATGGTGGCTATATCCCGGGTGTTCGCCCAGGTGAGCCCACTGCGAAGTTCTTGGATCATATCATGACACGCCTCACACTGTTCGGTGCCTTGTCGCTGACTGCGATCGCGTTGTTCCCTGATATCCTCCTCTTTACTTACAACGTTCCTTTCTCTGTCGCCGTGTTCTTCGGTGGCACAGGGATGCTCATTACTGTCGGTGTTTTGCTCGATACAATGCGTCAAATCGAAACCTACCTGTTGCAGCGCCATTACGATGGCTTCCTCAAGAAGGGTAAGATCCGCGGTCGTTCTGCAGCACGTAATAAGCAACTCGTTGACTCCGCTGGCTTGCAAGATTTCTGGACCGCTTGGCGTCCGCTCTTGTTTATTGCCGTCGCACTTTTCGCCCTAGGGATCATTTCCTTCTTTCTTAACATCGGTTAAGCGAAGCCCCTGGTCGACTGTTTCCGAAGGCGCATTTTGATCTGAAATGCCTCTCCGTTTTATTTCCCGTTCTTTGAATAATCTCCTCCCTGCAAACCGATGAAAACGATTCGTTCCGACGAAGAAATCCAATCGATTCGCGAAGCCTGCCAAATCGCAGCGACTGTATTAAAGCAGTTGGTCGATGCCGTGGGTGAGGGGATGACTACCTACGATCTCGATCAACTTGGCCGCAAGGCCATCGAGGCACTGGGAGCCGAAAGCGCTTGTTACAATTATCGTAACGGTGAGCACGTCTTCCCCGCTTATACCTGCATTTCAGTCAATGAAGAAATCGTGCATGGTATTGGTAGCATGCGTCGCGCCATTCAGGGCGGTGACGTTGTTTCCATCGATGTAGTTGTTCGTTACCGCGGATTTATCGGCGACAATGCGAAGACGGTTTTGATTCCACCAGTAGTGGATGAGAACCAGAAGCTCATTGATGCAACGAGTGAAGCTCTGACCTATGCGATCAGCTTTGCGCGTGCCGGTAATCGTGTTGGCGATATTTCGAATGCTGTGCAGCGCTTTATTAAGCGTCGCAATTACGGCATCGTTCGCGAGTTTGTAGGACATGGGGTAGGCGCTACGATGCATGAAGCACCGCAGATTCCGAACTATGGTCGTCGCGGCAGCGGTGCATTACTCAAGCCTGGTATGGCGCTCGCAATCGAGCCGATGATCAATCTTGGAGGTGCCGCAATCGAGATGCTCGATGATGGTTGGACCGCGGTAACACGTGATCGCAAGCCATCTGCCCACTTTGAACACACTGTTCTCGTCACTGGCGGGGATCCGGAAATCTTAACAATTCCGAAAAATTAACTTTTCAAACTAAACTTAACTGCTACGTTCCACCGTTTTCCCGTAATTCAACGGGTTATATAACATTTTTTTATCATGCCACGTATACTTGGAGTCGATATCCCCGCAAACAAGAAGCTAGAATACTCGCTTCGCTACATCTATGGCATTGGGCCAACACGCGCTAAGGCAATTGTCGAAGCGTCTGGTTTCGATGCTGATCGCCGTTCCGGTGATCTTAGCGAAGAGGAGCTCAATCAGCTCGCATCTCTTGTTGCGGATAAACAATACATCGTTGAAGGTGATCTCCGTCGTGAGCGCACTGCCAACTTAAAGCGCCTTTCGGCCATTCGCAGCTATCGTGGTATCCGCCACATGCGCGGACTTCCGGTTCGTGGCCAACGCACTAAAACAAATGCCCGCACACGCAAGGGCGCGGTCAAGCCAGTCCGTAAGTAACCATTTAGAGGATCTTTCCTATGAGCGAAGAAGAAACAAAATCTGTAGAAGAAGAAAAAGTAGTTGTTGATGCAGCCGTTGAAGGCGAAGCCGAAGCACCTGTTAAAAAGCAAGAAACTGCTGAAGATCTTCTCAAAAGCGATCTCGATGGTGTTAAAATCCGTCGTGCCAAGGGCAGCAAAAACATTACCGTCGGTATTGTGAATGTCCTCGCTACTTTCAATAACACTAAAGTGACTTTCAGCGATCCGCGCGGTAATGTTATTTCCTGGTCAAGTGCCGGTAAATGCAACTTCCGTGGCTCTCGTAAGTCCACTGCATACGCAGCGCAAGTTGTGACTCAAGATGCAGGTCGTGTCGCTATGTCGCACGGTATGAAGGAAGTCGTCGTCAAGCTCAACGGCCCAGGTATGGGACGTGACTCAGCTGTCCGCGCACTCCAGTCTTTAGGCATGGTTGTTACCGAAATTATTGATGTGACTCCGGTCCCTCATAACGGTTGCCGTGCTCCAAAACGTCGTCGTGTCTAGCGTGCATCTGCCACGTAGATACATTTAAACTAGTCCGCAGAAAACCAAAGGAAATATTATGTCCCGTTACACTGGACCAACAACCCGCATCAATCGCCGCTTCGGTCAGGCCATCTTCGCGCCTACTAAAGCATTCGAGCGTAAGCCACACCCTCCTGGTCAGCATGGACCACGCCTTCGCCGTAAATACAGCGAATACGCGATCGGCCTGAACGAAAAGCAAAAGCTTCGTTTCATGTATGGCATCACGGAAAAACAATTCCGTCTAACTTTCGAAAAAGCTAAAAGCGTTCGCGGTGTTACCGGTGAAGTGTTCCTCCAGATCTTGGAAACACGTCTCGATAGCGTCATTTACCGCTTAGGCTTTGCTAAGTCACGCGCTGGAGCTCGTCAGCTTGTCGGCCACGGTCACATTTGCGTGAACGGCCAGAAGACTGACATTGCCAGCTTCATCGTGAAGGAAGGCGACGAAATCGAAGTGCGTGAGCGCACCTCGTCTCGTCAGCTTGCGACACGCAGCATGGAAGAAAGCCAAGGTCGCACCGTTCCTGAGTGGCTCACTCTCAACGCGGACGCACTTAAAGCGACTATTAACCGCCTTCCGTCTACAGAAGAAACTGAAAACAGCATCAACGTTCAACTGATCGTTGAATTCTATAGCCGATAATCAGTTCTCGTCCATGGCCTTTCAGGTCAGACATCAGCAATTCATAGCAATCAGTTAAAACAAAGCATATTATGCCAAAGCGCTTAGGAAAATTCGAACTTCCAAACCGGCTAGTAAAAGTCGAGGACACTGCTTCCGACACTTTTGCCACATTCCAGGCTGAGCCGTTTGAAACGGGTTACGGGCACACGATCGGGAATTCTCTCCGTCGTGTTCTTCTCAGCTCCATCGAAGGTGCAGCCATCTCATCGATTAAAATCGATGGTGTGCAGCATGAGTTCCAGAGCATTGATGGTATCGTTGAAGACGTTACCGACATCGTTCTTAACCTGAAGAAGGTTCTCCTCGTTTCCGAAGTTCGCGATTCCGCGAGCCTGGTCATCGACGTTAACCGTGAAGGCCCCGTTACTGCGGCTGACATTCAACTCGACGCTAACATTAAGGTCGTAAACCCTGACCAAGTCATTTGCACACTCGACAAAGAACAGCGTTTCCTAGCTGAACTTGAAGTGCGTGTCGGACGTGGTTATTGCGCGGGTGATGACAACAAGAAGGCAGACCAGCCGATCGGCGTCATTGCGATCGACTCTCTCTTCAGCCCTGTCAAACTCGTAAAATACTCTGTCGAAAACACTCGTGTTGGACAAGAGATGGACTACGACAAGCTCATTCTTGAGATCACTACAGACGGACGTATCACTCCGGATGAAGCTCTCAAACAGAGCGCTGCAATCGTTAAGCACCACATGGACGTCTTCGATGAAGTATCGAAGGAAGACATCGAGTTCGAAAGCGAAAGCAAGGAAATCAGCGAAGAACAGAATCGCCTTCGTAAGCTGCTCAACATGAGCGTGAACGAAATCGAACTTTCCGTCCGTGCGGCTAACTGCTTGAACAACGCAAATATCACCACAGTTGGTGAACTTGCGATGAAGTCTGAGCAAGAAATGCTTAAATATCGTAACTTCGGTAAGAAGTCCCTTAACGAGATCAAAGACAAGCTCGAGCAGCTTGGCCTCTCCCTGGGAATGAAAATCGACGAGCGCCTCCTTGAAAAGGGCACTGAGCTCTAATCCCGCCACTTAGGCACAAGTAATTTAGAAAAATGCGTCACAGCAAAAGAAGACATTCACTCGGGGTCTCCGGACCACACCTTTCAGCCATGATGGGCAACCTCGCGGTTGCATTGATCACTCATGGTCGTATCCAAACCACACTGACTAAAGCCAAAGCGCTTCGTCCTTTCATCGAGAAGATCATTACACTCGCGAAGAAGGCAGAGAAGGCAAACGACTCAGCTCGTAAGCTTCACTACCGTCGCCTTGCGATCTCTCGTGTTCGTGACAAAGCTGCCGTTGCTAAACTCTTTGATGAGCGCGCGAGCGAGTTCACAGAACGCGCTGGTGGTTACACACGTATCTACAAGGTTGGTCAACGTATCGGCGATGCTGCTGAAATGGCACTAATCGAATTGATCGACGGTAACGACGAAGGCTACTCCAAGAGGCCAGCAAAGAAGGCTGCCAAAAAAGCAACCAAGAAGGCTGCTAAGGTCGAAGAGGAAGCCCCAGTAGCAGAAGAAACTGAAGCACCAGCGACTGAAGCACCAGCGACTGAAGCGGAAGCACCTGCGGCTGAAGTCACGGAAGCACCTGCGGCTGAAGAAAAGAAGCCAGTCAAGAAAGCAGCAAAAAAGGCAGCCAAGAAGGCCGCAAAGAAAGCTGTTAAGAAGGCTCCTGCTAAAGAAGAGAAGGACGCATAGTCCCTTTCCGAATTCCACTACTTTCAAAAAGCCCGTCCTGCAAAGGACGGGCTTTTTTTGGTTCGTAGAAGCGATACGTTTGTCGCTTTCTTCAGCCAAAGATCGCCATCGCAGCGGCACTCTCGCAGATCAGCCAGCCCAGTGCGACTACAAGCGCGAGTGTAAAGGTGTTCCGCAGCCAGCGCCGGCGTTTCTGCGGCAGGTCGAAGCGGTCGAAGTTTCTACCTTTGACGGATGGCTGCGAGAGATAGCTGCCGAAGTTCCCGCGAAACCCATTCCCTTTATAATCATGCTTGGGCAATGAGAAAGCTCCTGCGAATTGGGAGCGGCGGTAGCGCCATTTATAGTAAAGGTGGAACATGAATCGTGGCGATTTGGGCTGTTTTTTTAAGTTCTTTGTGGTGGCAATCTCTGTCACGACAAATTGTTGTCTTAACCGTCGAAGCTGACCAAGATTTGTGGCTTCTCAATTTTTTTAATCAATGCAAATTCCCGTATCGTGAGAATTACTACACAAACTATTTCCCTCCTGAAGGGTGAGCGCCTAATTGTTGCAGTCACTGCATACGATGCAGTCATCGCTCGTTATGCTGATGATGCAGGTGTCGACCTGATCCTCGTCGGAGACTCCGTTGGCACGACGCAGTTGGGCTTTGAGACGACTGTTCCAGTTACGCTGGAAATGATGCTGCATCACACTGCGGCGGTCGCGCGTGCGAAGCCGAATGCGCTGGTCGTTGCGGATATTCCGTTTGCAGTCGCGCATGGTGATTTCGCAGATCTATTAAACGCGTGCGTGCGCTTAATGCAGGAAGGCGGTGCAGAGGCGGTTAAGATCGAATGCGGTGCAAGCATGGCTCCTGCAGTGGAGCGTCTCACGCGGGCCGGCATTCCGGTGCTAGGGCATATCGGTTTGTTACCGCAACAGTTTCATCAGCTCGGTGGCTATCGTAAGTTCGGGCGCAGTGAGGCTGAGAAAGTTGCCCTCGTGGACGACGCGCTGGCGCTGGAGAAGGCCGGTTGTTTCTCTGTGCTCTGTGAGATGGTCGATGGCACCGTGGCCGGTGTGATTGCTCAGGAGCTATCCGTGCCTTTGATCGGTATCGGCAGTGGCCCGCATTGCGATGGGCAGATCTTAGTGACGAACGACATCCTTGGAATGACGACCGGGTATGTGCCATTGTTTGTGAAACAGTATGCGCAGCTAGGAGATCAAATTAAGGGAGCCTTTGGCGAGTATGCAGAGGATGTGAAGCAACGAAAATTTCCATCCTGAGCTGCGAGAGTTCGTGTCGGCAGGTTGTTTTCGCTTCCTAATTGTTCTTTCAGTCGCTCTAAGGGCACCCACTTCAATCACCCCTCTGGGGCAGATCGTTCCGATTTACCATCTCCGCGCTGCTCGCGCTCCGTCCAAATTTTTAATTGCTTCGTCATCTCCGGCAGACTTCAGTCCTAACTCCTTATTTTAAATTGTATCTATGAATTGTTGTATTTTAGGAGCCGGTGCTTGGGGCACTGCCATGGCCTTGCATTTAGATCGTTGCGGACATTCCGTGACATTGGTGCCTCGCCGCATCGAGCACGCCTTGGCGATCGCATCCACGCGCGAGAATGTGGACTACCTGCCTGGTTATAAGTTGCCGCATACGATTCAAATCGGCTGTGAGGTCGCACCCGTGTTGATGGAGGCCGAAGTCGTCTTCCTCGCCTGTCCTTCGAAGGCACTGCGCCAGCTGTGCGAAACGGTGCGTGCGGCAAGTGATGTCGCTTGGCAGTTGAAGCTCTTCTTGGTGATGTGCAAAGGCTTGGAGCTGGAGACATTCAAAACGCCGTCCGAGATCGTGAATGAGATCTTCCCTGACGTGGCTTGTGGTGCTTTATCAGGGCCGACATTTGCCGGCGAGGTCGCCGCGGGGAATCCGACGGCGGTGACACTGGCGGTGGGTGCGGGGCTGGAAAATGCGGAGGCCTACCAGGAAGCCTTTAGTAATGCAGCGCTGCGAGCGTATCTTTCCCACGATGTGCGCGGCACGGAGCTGGGCGGCACGCTGAAGAATGTCTATGCGATTGCTTCGGGCATGTGTGATGGTTTGAAGCTCGGCGATAATGCCAAGGCCGCGTTGTTGACGCGCAGCATGAATGAATTTGTGCAGCTAGGGCAGTTGCTTGGCGGGCAGAAGGAAACGTTTTATGGTCTCAGTGGCTTTGGTGATTTAGTTGCCACTTGCTCCGGTAGTTGGAGCCGTAATCGCACTTTTGGTGAGCGCGTGGGGCAGGGCGAGACGCCTGAGTCGATCGTTGCCGGTCAGAAGGCCGTGGTCGAAGGCTACCGTGCCACGGATTGCATGAAGCGCCTGTGCGACGAGAAGGTGATGGATGCGCCCATCCTGTCGCAAATTCACGCCATTTTGTATGATGGTCAGGAGCCGTTGTCTGCGCTGCAAGCATTGATGGGCCGTGGGCTCAAAGCCGAGTAGTTTCCGTTTTTTTACCAAAGATTTGTTATTCCAATGTCTGATCAACCGCTCTGCGAAGTCCGAAGCTCGTCGATTCACCAACGTGGCTTGTTTGCCACCTGTGATATCGAGGAAGGCACCGACATTATCCAATATATCGGCGAGAAGATCTCTAAAGAAGAGTCCAATCGCCGTGCACTTGAGTGGGAGGACAAAGCCCGCACGACCGGCGAGGGGCTGGTCTATATTTTCGAGCTCGATGACGATTGGGACTTGGACGGCCGTTTAGGCGACAATCCCGCACGCTACATGAATCACTCCTGTGATGGGAATTGTGAGGCCGTGAATAGCGAAGGCGAAAATGGAGACGGCGAGATTTGGGTCGTTGCGCGTAAGGATATCAAGAAAGATGAGGAGCTCGTCTATGATTACGGCTACGATATGGAGCACTTTTTGGATCACCCATGCTTGTGTGGGGCGGATAGCTGCATCGGCTATATCGTGCGTGAAGACCAGCGCAAGAAGGTCAAAAAGCTCCTGAAGGGCCTAAAGAAGAAAGCCAAGAAGCTGTCCGAGCAGGGGATGTAGAAGCGGCTTCCAGCCGCTTGCCTGTTTGATGATGAAAAGTGGCAGAATTTCGCTTCTACAGTCCCATCTCACAAAAAAATCCCGCAGCCTTGCGGCATACGGGATTTTGAAAAGTGAAGCGGCTGATGCTCAACCGTCGATCTGCTCTTCGAGGAACTTGATGAGTTCGTCTTCGGTCACGCGGCGTTGTTCGCAAGTGTCGCGGTCGCGTAGGGTGACGGTGCCATCCTTTTCGATGGTGTCGAAGTCGATGGTGATGCCAAACGGTGTGCCGATTTCGTCCTGGCGACGGTAGCGGCGACCGATGGCACCGGAAGCATCGTAGAAGACATTCCAGCGGCGTTGTAGCTTTTTGTAGAGTGCTTGCGCACGCTCAACCAGTTCGGGCTTGTTCTTGAGCAGTGGGAAGATGGCGGCTTTGACGGGTGCAATCTTCGGGCTGAACTTGAGTAGTGTGCGCTTCTCGACCTTACCCTTGTCGTTGGGCACTTCGTCTTCGGTGTAAGCGGCGCTGAGAACGGCCAAGATAGTGCGGTCGACACCAAGCGATGGCTCGATGACGTGTGGCACGTATTTCTCTTTAGCGGCTTCGTCGAAGATAGTCATCGACTTGCCTGAGTGCTCCTGGTGCTGCTTTAGGTCGTAGTCGCCGCGGCAGGCAATGCCCCAGAGTTCTTGCTCGCCGTGTGGGAACTGGAACATGAGGTCGGTGGTGGCTTGCGAATAGAATGCGAGCTTGTCTTCGGGGTGGATGTCTTCGGTGATCCCTTCGCGAGGTAGGCCGATGGATACGAGCCAGTCGATGCAAGTGTCGATCCATTCGCGGTGCAGTGTTTTCCAGTCAGCGTTCGGGGAGATGAAGTATTCGATCTCCATTTGCTCGAATTCACGCGAGCGGAAGATGAAGTTGCGCGGAGTGATCTCGTTACGGAACGCTTTGCCGATTTGAGCGATGCCAAATGGGATTTTTACACGGCCGGTATCGACGATGTTCTTGTAGTTGGCGAAGATGCCTTGTGCGGTTTCCGGGCGTAAGTAAGCCACTGCAGAGTCGTCAGCGAGTGGGCCGACCTTGGTTTCAAACATTAGCTTGAACTCTCGTGGTGCGGTCAACGAGCCAGGCTTGCCAGTCGCAGGGGAAGGGATGAGGTCATATTCTTCCGGCTTCGACTCGGTGTAGTCCTTAAGGACGATGGCTTCGAGCTCGCCTTGCTTGCCGGCTTTGCGCTTGAGCGTGGCAGCAGCTTTTTCAGCCACTTCCTGTTGCTCCGGGCATTCGACTACGGAGACGTAGCCAATGGTTTCGCCTTCGACAATGACGGGTGCGAAGAAGAGCTGATCAGCGCGGTAGCGGAGCTTGGACTCTTTGCAGTCGACCATCGGATCGGAGAATCCATCGACGTGGCCGGAAGCCTTCCAGATGTCCGGGTGCATGATGATGGTTGAGTCGAGGCCTTCGATGTCGTCGCGGCGTTGCACCATATCGCGCCACCAAGCTTGCTTGATGTTGTTGCGGAGCTCGACGCCGAGCGGCCCGTAATCGTAAAAACCATTATAGCCGCCGTATATTTCGGAGGAGGGAAAGATGAAGCCGCGGCGCTTACAGAGGCCGACGATTTCTTCCATGAGACTATCACTGGATGCTTTTGCTGTCATAAGCCGCCAAAAGATGGTGTTTTGAATTATTGGGTCAAGGTTGGAAAGTGAGCTGCGCTGTGGGGGCAGTGGCTATGCAAACTTGCGGGTTATTCGTAGTCCTTGCCGTCGTTTGATCAAATCAGAGACATTTCTAGGAGACCGTGACTGATGGAATGAACGCTCAACATGAAACTTTAAACGTTGCTTCGCCATCTCCGGCAGACCTCCGTCAGCGCACAAGGATGAGTGTTTTAACTTGGATGTTGAGCGTTGAGCGTTGGACGTTCGAGCGAAGCGTTCCGAGTCTTAGGCCTTGGCTCCATGTTGCATTGGCTGCGCTGGGCGAATCCTTGCATTGCCACGGGTGCAGAATGTGCCTTTATCATTTCAACAATGGACGAACCACAGACAACCGAAACGAAGACGACCACGCCGAACGAGCCAAAGGCACCCAGAGAGTTAGAAGGCGCGTCGCGTATTGCGATGGGCATCTTTGGTTTTTTCCTGCGCATGTGGACGCGGAGTTTACGTTTTCATTTCGGTGACGATGTGCAGGCGTTTTTGGATAAGCCGGCGCAGCCGGCGGTGGTGATCTTATGGCACAATCGTATCTTGTTGGCACCTGAATTATTTCGGCGTTATTTGCCAGAGCGTAAGTTGGCGGGGTTGATTAGTGCGAGCAGTGACGGTGCGTGGCTGGCGGGTTTTTTCGAGCAACTTGGGATTAAGCCAGTGCGTGGCTCACGTCATGGTCGTGGGATGCAGGCATTTCGGGAATTGCTGAAAGTGAGCCGTGCTGGGTATGACATTGGTATTACGCCAGATGGTTCGCGCGGGCCGATCTACGATATGAAGGCTGGTGCGGCGACGCTCGCAGTTCGTGGAGGGGCACCGATCCTGCTATTGTCTTATAATTACACACGCGCTTGGCGCTTAAAGAGCTGGGACCGTTTTTATATTCCTCTACCGTTTAGCCGGATTAATGTGCGCGTGGATGATGTCGGGTCTGGTAAGGAGTTGGCGGGTGGTGACCCGAAGGAAGCGGCGGTGCTCTTGAGGGAGCGCATGATGGCGATCACCGAGGATGAGGAGTTTTTACCATAAAAAAAGCCCTCGTCGAAAGACGAGGGCTTTTGTTTAAAATGATGTCGAGTCGACAGTAATTACCAAACGAATGTCGGCGAGCTGATGGATTCGCTGCCTGCTTCGAGTGTGATGTTTTCGCCTTCGGCCCAAAGCTCATCATTGATGAGGAACTTGAAGGTAACGGTGCCCTTCTTCGTGCTCTTGAGTGCCCACTCGTATGGAGTCGTGTTTTCAAGTGCAGTGCCCTTGTTCCAACTGAGGCCAGCGCCTTCGCCGCGAACATAAAGTGCGTTGCCGAAACCAACATCGACGCGTGCGATGATGCTAGTTGCCGCTGCTGTCTTCTTCGAAGCAGGTGCTTTCTTGGCAGGTGCTTTCTTAGGAGCTGCAGCTTTTTTAGAAGGTGCCTTCTTCGCAGGAGCCGCCTTCTTAGGAGCTGCTGCTTTCTTGGCAGGTGCCTTCTTCGCAGGAGCCGCTTTTTTAGGAGCAGCTACTTTTTTGGCAGGTGCTTTTTTAGCAGCTACTTTTTTGACTGCTTTTTTAGTGGTTGTTTTTTTAGCCATAAGACTGATTTTTCGAGTTTAATTGAGTTAAGTGGTCGAAACCTACAGCGTTATTTGACTGCGCTATTTGTTTCAACGCCGACTTACATAGCAGAATGAAGGCCAAAAAGATACAGAAATTTTCATTTGTTCCTCGTTCACTTCAAAGTCGGTCGGGATTGTTCATCCTCACTAACTTTAGAACTTAGTTTATTTGAGGAGATAAATGACTTCTTCCGCCAAGTTTTTCGCATGGTCTGCGATGCGCTCGATTGATTTCGAAATGAATACTTTTTGAAAACGAGTGGGAGAGTCTGTGTCGTCATCCTCTGCGTGGGTGGTGAGGGTTTTGTAATTCTCCTGATGTAATTCGTTTACTTCTTTGTCGCGTGCGATGACTTCCTGAGCCAGTTCGAGGTTTTCTTCGACGAGCGCGGTGATGGCATCTCGCATCATTGAGCAAGTTAGCTTGCTCATTTGCTCAATGGTGACGGTGTTGCTTGCGCAGCCATCGCGGCTAAGAATGTCTTTGGCGCGGAGTGCGATATTGTGGGCTTCGTCGCCTGCGCGTTCGAGGTCGTGGCTTGCCTTGATGGCGACGAGGATAAACCGCACATCGCTAGACACTGGGGATCGTAGCGTGATGTAGCGCACCGAGGCTTGATCGATTTCCACTTCGAGTTGATCAATCGCATCATCTAGAGCGATCGCTTGTTCGACTTTAGCCATATCGCCTTCGAGGTAACCGTCGATGGCGATGCGGGCGGCCTCGTTGGCCTTTTCGCCGATCAGGATGAGCTTGGTGCGTAGGTCTTCGAGTTCGTGGTGGTAGAATCGTTTCATTGTATTAGTGGTAGAGCGTTGTTTGATGTGGTGTGGGGATCAACCAAAACGTCCGGAAATATAGGCTTCGGTTTGTGGGTCGCGTGGGTTCATGAAGATCTGATCGGTCTGGCCGTATTCGATCAGTTTGCCGAGGTAGAAGAATGCGGTGCGGTCGGAGACACGTGCGGCTTGCTGCATACTGTGGGTGACGATCACGATGGTATAATCCTTTTTCAGTTCATGGATGAGTTCCTCTACTTTCGCCGTGGCGATGGGGTCGAGTGCGGAGCAGGGCTCATCCATCAGTAGGATTTTCGGCTGCACGGCGAGGGCGCGGGCGATGCACAGACGCTGTTGCTGGCCACCGGACATACCGAGCGCGCTTTCGCCGAGGCGATCTTTCACTTCGTCCCATAGCGCCGCGCTGCGCAGGCAGCGTTCGACGACTTCATCGAGGTCGCTTTTCTTTTTTACACCTTGGATGCGGAGGCCATACGCGATATTGTCGTAGATGGATTTGGGGAATGGATTTGATTTTTGAAAGACCATGCCGACGTGCTTGCGCAGTTCAATCACATCGACGTCTTTGTTGTAGATGTTGACGTCGCTGATTTTGATTTCGCCCGCTTTGATGCGTGCGATATCGATCAAATCATTCATGCGGTTGAAGCAACGCAGGAAGGTGGATTTACCGCAACCAGAGGGGCCGATGAAGGCGGTCACTTCCTTCTCGTTAATATCCATGTTGATGTCAAAAAGTGCCTGCGAGTCGCCGTAGGCGAAGTCGAAGTCGCGGATCTTAATGATGGGCGTGCCTGTGCCTGCGCCTGCGATTTTGGTGGTGGGGGATGTATTCATTGGGAAATGCTGAAATTATGAAAAGTTGAAATGCTGGGCCTACCACTTGTATTTTTTACGGATCTTGATGCGCAGGACGATGCTGCTGAGTGCGAAGAATCCGACGATGAGGAGGAAGACGAAGGCTGCGCCGTATTGCATATTACGCGTGTATTCATTTTGTGGGATTTTCGCGCTGACGACATAGATGTGGTAGGGCAGTGCCATGACGCCTTGGAAAAAGAAGTCGGTTGGTTTTTCCAGCCCTTGCCATGGGAGTTGGTCGCGCAGTGCGTAGGCGGCGGTGAACATGATCGGCGCAGTTTCGCCGGCGACGCGGGCGACACCCATGATGGAGGAGGTTAGGATGCCGGGCAGTGCGTAGGGCAGGACGTTGGTGCGAACACTCGTCCACTTGGATGCGCCGAGTGCGAGTGAGCCTTCGCGAAAGCCTTTAGGGATGGCGCGCATGGATTCTTCGCTGGCAGCAATAATAACGGGGAGTGCCATGATCGCTAGTGTGAACCAGCCGGCGAGAAGCGAGACGCCCCAGCCGAAGAAGAGCACGAACATGCCGAAACCAAACAAGCCGAAGACAATCGATGGCACGCCGGAGAGGTTGAGAACGGAGAGGCGGATCAGTTGCAGTGTTCTGCCGGGGGTGCTGTATTCACTGAGGAAGATGGCGCAGAGTATGCCGAGGGTGAGTGCGATCGCGATCGAACCGACGACGAGCAGACAGGTGCCGACGATAGCGGGGCCGATCCCGCCACCGCTATAGGCATAGTTGCTATATACGTAGAGTTCGCTGGAGGGCTCTTTGTTGAGTGCGCGGTAGGCGTCGTCGCCATACATGAGGCGACCGTCTTTACGTTGAATGTCGAGTGCGTCGATCTTAGTTTCTAGTGTCTCGATTTGTTGTTCGAGCTCTGCAGCTGCGCTGATTTCGCCTGAGCCGAGGTTGCGACTTTTCGCGTTGAGTGAGACGATTTGAGCTTTGCTTGCTTTCAGCTCGGCGTCGATTTCTTTGGGCTCAAAGACGTGTAGCGTCTGTGGCTTTTGGGTGAGGAACTCGATATTGATAAACGGAGCCTGGGTGGTGAACACCGCTTTGGATCCGTTGATTGCTATATTCAGAAAGATATAGCCTGCGCAAATGATGACGAGATACGTAGCGAGTCGAAACAAGCAGGAGGTGATTGATTCGATGGTGCCCGTCATCGATGGGCGTTTTGAGAAAATGTGGGATTCCTTTTGTGCGGTCATGGCAAATGCGGTTCGTGCGTGCTGTGATTAATCACCCAGTTTGCTGTATTTTTTGACGACCCACTGAGCGCCGTAGTTGATCAATAGGGAGGCAAAAAACAGGACGATGCCGACCATGAAGAGTGCGCGGTAGTGGAGGCTGCCGTGCACGACTTCGCCCATTTCTTGCGCGATGATACCGGTCATCGTGTGGACAGGTTCGAAGAACACGCCTGGGCCGGCGGTGAAGTCTGGAATCTTAATGCGATTACCAGCACAGAGTAGCACGACCATCGTTTCGCCGATCACGCGGCCGAAGCCGAGCATGATGGCGGAGATGATGCCGGAGAGTGCGGTGGGCACGATGACGCGCATACTTGTTTGCAGGCGAGTCGCGCCCATTGCGAAAGAGGCTTCTTTGAAGTGGCGTGGGACGTTGTTAATCGCGTCTTCGGCGAGTGTGAAGATCGTGGGGATCGCCATGAGTGCGAGTAGGCAGCCTGCGGTGAATGCGTTGAGGCGTTCTTGCACCGGAAAGAAGGGCACCCACGAGAGCGCATCCATTTGTGAGAGCAGGCGAATGGCTTCGCCGAAGACAACGACGCCGAAGAACCCAATCACGACGGATGGAATGGCCGAGATGAACTCAATGTAGGGCTTGATGAAATTACGCTCATTCGGCCCTGCGATCTGATTGACGTAGATGGCAGCGCCGACGCCGAAGGGAATCGCAAAGAAGAGGGCAATGGACGAGATGAGTAGTGAGCCCGTGAGTAGTGGTAGGAGACCATACCAGTCTTGCTGATCGCTGGCGGTGACCCAGTTCTTGCCTGAGAGAAAAGCGCCGAGCGCACGCCAGTTGGAAATCTCAGCATGCTGATCCCAGTTGGCTAGTTTCTGCTGGTGCACAGGAATTTGGTCGATGAAGCGCTCGTTGAGCTCTTTGAATGTTTCGATGCGTTTGTTGAGTGCGGCGTTGTTGAAATCGACGGCGTCGGCGCTCTGGAGGACTTTATAGATGGAGAGATCCATCTTTGAGAGGATGTCTGCGTAGCGCTCCTGCTCGTTGGTGACTTCGATGATCTCGGTATCGAAATCGACGGGCTGTATACTGTCGGCGAGTGTTGTGTATTCGGCTTCGAGGAGAGTTAGGTAGTCGGCGCGGTCAGCGTCGGAGACTGCGGCACTGGCCTGGATTGCTTCGCTGCGTTCGGTTTGATCGGATTCGCGAAGTAGGAGTGTGAATTTTGCGAGGTCCTCGTCGTTGAGCTTGTAGCTCGATTCTTTGACGTTCTCGATTCGAGTGGCGAAGTGGACGAGTGTTTCGTTGAGATTTTGATTGGTGGTGTGCTGGTCGCGACTCTCGATGGCGACGTCCATTTTCTGTTTAACGAATTTCTTAAGGTCGGAGCCGACTCGCATGTAGCCGAGGAAGAGCGCTTTGGCTTCGGGGCTGAAGACTGTTTTCGAAATCTCGGCCTGAGACAGGCCGTCTGCTTTGAGATTGTTGATCCACTCGGCTTTGACGTCGTTGAGGTAGCGACTGAGCTCGGTGTAGTCGTCGCGCTGCTCTTTGAGGATGTCGACATACTCCAGTCCCGATACGCGATACTCTTCCAGGCTCTTGTGATACAGGCCGATGAATCCGGCGCCTTCTTTGAATAAGAAGATGGTGATCAGGGCGAGCACGACGATGGCGACCATGGCATTGCTGCCGAAGAAGGTCTTGATGATGCTATCGGAGTCTTGGCCTAGAAACAGCGCGCGTCGCTTGCTGAATGCCGGAGTTGAATCCTTTTGAGTATGTGAGGGATCTGCCATGTAAGAATCGTAGGATAGAAGGGGACGCTAGTTTGCCAAGGTTACAAAAGGGCTCATTTGGTTACAATTGTGTGACGGCGCGGGAGCCCAAAACAGGCCGTTGCTGAATGCAACGGCCCGTCGGCTACACTGAAATGTGGATGAACTCTAGTTAATCGAGAGGAAGTGCACGCGCTTGACGATCTCTTGACCTTCTGGACTGAGGCTGAAGTCGATGAACTTCTGGGCGATCGGGCTGAGTGGCTTGCTCTTGTTGGTTAAGTAGTAGAGCGGGCGAGCGAGCGGGTAGTTCTTCGCGTCTGGTTGTGCGCCTTCAACAGGAAGCACTTTGACCCCAGGCGTGCTGATGTAGGCGAGACCTACGTAACCAATACCGTTCGGATTGCTTGCGACTTCCGAAGCGATTTGCTCGTTGCCGGCCATCTTCTGAGTGTCGCTACCATAGTCACGGGAGTTCATTGCCATCTTTTGGAAGACAGCGTAGGTGCCGGACGAGGTGTTGCGGGTGTAGGCAGAGATGCTGCCAGTTTGTGCGGTGATACCGGACCAGTCTGTCACATCGCCAGAGAAGATCAGTTCGATCTCTTCGAGTGCGATGCCTTCCAGCGGGCTCGCTTCGTTGACGATCAGCGCGATGCCGTCTTTGGCAACGGTGATGGTGTGCATGTCGACACCTTTGGACTTCGCTTTCGCGATTTCTTTTTCCTTGGGGTCACGAGAGGACATGCCGATTTCGGCTGTGCCATCGATGACGGAGGCGACGCCAGTAGAAGAGCCTTCAGCGGCGATTTCGAATGCAACTTCGACGCCTTCTTTGGACATCTTAGCTTTAAATGCTTCTGCGATTTGAGGCACCATCTTTGCGCCGAGTGTGTCGGAGCCTTTGATGACGATTGTTTCAGTCGCGTTGAGCGAAGCACCGATTGTCAGTGCTGCTGCGAATGTGACTAGATTGCGAAGTGATTTTGTTTTCATATTTTAAATTAGTTCTCGTGAACTTTGTGAATGATATCAGTGCTTTGTTACGAAGTGACGCCGCTGTCGTTACAACGGCGTCACATGTTGAAGGAATTACCAAGAAATGCGGATGCCGGATGTGAAGGTAAGGCCTTCGTATTCGTCATCGTCAGTGAGTGTGTAGCTGAAGCCGTTCTGCCACTTGAGCTTGTGGCCGTAGAGGTAGGTGTTGAGGCCTAGATAGAACTCGTCAGCGGACTCTGTTTTGCCTGTGGCTGTATTTTTCGCGTATTTTGTAACGCTAAGGACGGCGTCGTCGGACTCGATATGTGTGTAGCTGGCTGCGATCTGGAATGTATCGTTTAGATCGTAGAATGGCATGATTTGCAGCGCATAGATCTCGTTGCCGTCGAATTGCTCGGCGTAGGCAAGGTCAGTGTGGATGTGCTTCTTGCCGTTGTCGTATTGGAATGACAGCGAGATGATGTTCTCGTGTTTCGCTGTGCCGACTACATCGAGCTCATCGTTTTCGTCCGGCTCGTCTTGGTAGACGTAGTCGAGGCGAAGGAGTGCTTTGTCGGAGTCGAATTGCTCTGCGAAGTCGTAGCCTATTGAAGTGAGGACGAAGTAGCTGTTATCGAATGTTTTATCGAATTCTTCAGTTTGAGTGTTGGTGAAGACGCCAGCTTTCCATTGCCATTGATCGACATCGCCAGAAGCGGATGCACCTGCAAAATACTCATTTTTGAACCAGATGTTATCACCGATGAGGCTGCGCTCGGTGCGGTAGAGCTTCTTAGAGGATGTGGCGCCGTCGAGTGTGAAGCCTGCGGATTGCTTGCCAATCTTGAGTTTCCAGTCGTCGGTCGGGTGCCAGGCGATGTAGGAGTCGGTGAGTCCGGTGTAAAGTGGCTGTGGGTTGCGAGGATCTAGGTTTGCCTCGGAGTGGACGGTGAAGTCGTTGAAAACCGTTGCCTTGAAGCCAACGCGGACGCGGCGCCATGCGGTGTTGCTGTCTGTCTCGCCTGTTTCATCGTTTTCGGTCGTGTAGTAGTCGCCTTGGAGGCGGCCACTGAGTGCGAACTTTTGGATGACGCTGTTATCGGCGTTCTTATAGAGAGTCGCGTAGCTCCAGATGTTGCCCATGTCCTCTTTGAGGTCGGTATTAAAGTCTGGGAGCGCGAATGCAGTGTTCGCTGCGAAGATGGCTGTTGTGAGGCCAAGGAGTTTTGTTGTTTTGTTCATTTTGTAGTTGTTGTTTGAAATTGTAACATGCCTGAGGGCGTGTTGTGTTTCGTGGGCTATAGTATGCTTAAATTGTGACGAAATGATGACTCTAATGTTACAGTTTGGTGAACTGTTACAATATTGCGCGGAATGGTACGGGTTTTGTGAATTTTGAGGCGTTTGTTACGAGGTTTGTTGCATGGCCGGATATGGCCCCTGATTTGGGCTCATTCGTGTGAACTTTGTTACAGCGAGGTGGCTCGTGTTACGCCGGTGTAATACCTTGGCGATGGGCTTGAATTATAATTGTGCGATTGGTTTTTAGGCGCAAAAGAGGCGCGTGTATCGGCGGCACTCTCGACCGCTTTGAAAATTAATTGTCAGATGAAATATCATTTCTTAATAAAGCCATCGTTCATCAGCCTAGTGCTAAGTGTTGCCGTCGCTCCGGCGTATGCATTGAAATTTGAAATTCCTAAAGAGCTGCAGGCGCAGGTGGATGCTGAAGCTGCGACTAAAGAGGCAGCGTCCGTTATGGCGTTTGATTCTGCGCCGACGGCGGAGGCTGAGGTTGCCGCTGGGGCGGAGGCTTCTGTGGTTGAGCCTGTGGCGTTTGAGGTGATGGATGCGGTCGACCTCGATGAACTCGATGCGAGTGAGGGGCGTATTGTGGGGCGCGTGGTGGATAAAGATACTGGCGCACCTGTGAGTGGCGTTGCGATCCTATTGGAAGGGTCTGATTTTGGCACAGTGACCGATGCGGACGGCGCATATCGTATCGAGGACGCGCCAGCTGGGGTCTATACACTCAGTTTTATTAAAGGTGGCTATATCGAAGCGAACGTCACGGACTATGAGGTCGTTGGCGGTGAAGAGCAGGAGTTTGCATTTGCGCTACCGCCGCGTCCTGCAGAGATGTCAGATAATGTCTATGAGTTGCAGGACTTTTCGGTGTCTGCGGAAGAGGCGAATCAGTTGATGATGAACTTAGAGCTGAGGATGAATTCGGATACGATGCTGGATGTGATGTCGGCTGAGGACTTTTCTAAGTTTGCGGCAAGTGATGTTGCGGAAGCTATTAAGCGTCTTCCTGGCGTAACGATCCAAGAAGGTAAGTTTGCGGTCATCCGTGGCCTGGATGAGCGTTATACCAGCACTTTGTTTAATGGTGTTCCTGTGCCGAGTCCAGATCCGGACCGTCAATCTGTGCCTCTTGATTTATTTCCCTCAGAAGTCGTTAAGAATCTATCGATTTCGAAAACATACTCGCCAGAGTTTCAGGGGAATGCGGCAGCTGGCACGATTAATATTTTGACGAACTCTTATGCTGAAGACTTTACCGTGAATCTATCGATGGGCGCGAGTTGGAATGAGAATGCGCAAGATGACTATATCGATGGTAACCGTGCTCGCCGCTCAATTGATTATGGTGATTTGGGCTCGCAGGGAAATGTGGACACTGCGATTGCGGCCGCGAGTGGTGGTCGCTTGACGCCGCGTAAGAAGGATGCGCCGCAAGAGTATGAATATGCGATCGATATCAGCGATACGGTTGAGTTGAAGGGGCGTAAGATCCGTTACTTGGCAAGTGCTTCGCATGAAGAGGACTACAAAACAGTCACTGGCACGAAGCATGATCAGTTTGCGAATCCAGGGCGTGTGTTCCCGATCCCAGGCAATCCTATTATCATTAGCTCGGGGGATTTGGCGCTGGGGCAGTTGGGGTATTCGGCTGGCGATTTTGACACGACTGAATCGCTTGCATCCGATCGCGATACATACTTAGCCTCATTCCTTGGTGACTTAGACGAAGAGGGGATGCACCAGTTGGGCTACACCTTTTTTAAAGTGAACATCGATGATGCGATTTCGAACGTTCAAGAGAATGGCAGTTTTGAGGGAGTCTCAGAAGAAGATTTGCGCAATCAAGGAGGTTTCTATGAGGGGTATGTTGATTTATACAATGGCAATGGTGGTTATGATGCGCTGCTGGAATCAGGGCTCTACACTTCATTGATTACGGATATTGAGCGTGAGTTGAAAACGCACCAAGTGAATGGTTCGCATGATTTGGACGATCTGTTCTCTGGCTTTTCGGTTAACTGGATCTATAGCCATGCAGATACGGAGCAGACTGAGACGAATTCATTCGTATCCAATGCGATTCGCTTGCCGGATGGGAGCTATAATACGGGGCAGAATACGGATATGGGGGATTCGTTGGCGCCGTCGGCAGCATGGCGTAAGATTGAGGAAGAACAGGATTATTATCAGGGCGAACTCACGCACGTGTATGAGCTGTCTGATGATATGACACTAGAGTCTAGCCTCGGCTATTCTAAGGAGAATACTGACCGTGATGTGTATCAAGAGTTCTACTCGTTCTCGGCGGGTGGCTTTAAGGAGTTAACCAGTGGGAATCTACTGACATCCTCCAATTCAGATTTAGATGAGTTGATTGCGGATGCGGCTGGCTATCCTGATACGCAGAGCGTGCGTGTGGATGCGCAAGCTGAAGGTGAGCGCGAGATCGAAGCCTATTTCTTTAATGGAAAGCTAAGTATTGGCGAGAAGTTTGATGTGATTGGTGGTGTGCGCTATGAAGATATTTATATGAGCACCACGACGAGCTCGGCGGGGGACTTCTTTAACTTTGAATTGCTGCGTGACACGTCAACGGGTGGTTCGACGCCTGACCGTGCGATCGAGAATACACAAATCTTGGGAATCGGAGATCCTTTGGATCCTGATTATGAAGGCTTGATTGATGAGGAGCATTGGCTGCCAGCTTTTACCTTTATCTATCGACCAATCGAGCCAGTGCGTGTGATTGCTAGCTATTCGCAAACAGTCGCGCGTCCGTCCTTTAAAGAGTTTACCTATGTGACGACTCAAGATCCGAGCAGTTTGGATTATTTTAGCGGTAATCCGACGCTTGAGACATCGGATGTCGAGAGCTTTGATTTGCGCGTTGAATATGTCGCAGAGAACGGCGATTTGTTTGCGATCGGTGGTTTCTGGAAGACTGTGGATAATCCAATTGAGAAAACTTCTTTGTATGGCGCAGTTCAAACCGATCTCTATTTTAATAATCCTAACTCGGTTGATATTTATGGTCTCGAATTGGAAGCCCGTAAATCTTTGGATTTTTTTAATGATGAATTTCTCTCCTACTTCTCAGTTGGAGGAAACTTGGCATTGATTGAAGCTGAGATCGATGTGGCTGAGTCGTTTCAGCAATTGCTCTCAGGAGGGTTTTATCTTGAGAGTGGTGAGCGAATCGGAGGTGATTATTCTGCGAATGCATCGACGGGTGGTTACGATTCAGTGGATGATAGTCGTCCGCTGTTTAATCAGCCAGAGTGGATCGCGAATGTGGATATTACTTTCGAGCAACCTGAGTGGGGCACTCGTGCGACCTTGGCGTTGTTCACGCAGAGTGATGTGTTGGTTTCTGCTGCGAGTTATTTGGGCGGTGTTGGTAATACTGTAGCTGTTCCTGATCGTTATATGGACTCCTATTACCAATTGGATTTTACGCTGAAGCAACGGCTCAATGATACCTGGACGCTAGGCTTCTCAGCCAAGAATTTAACGGATACTGAACGTAGCGTTAGCTACGATGATGACTTGGTGTCCGCGTCGGACAATGAAACATATAAGCTCGGGCGTGAGTATAAAATCTCACTTTCAGCGACTTTTTAAGACTGTTGCACTATGTTTTCAATTCAGTCGCAGAATCGTAACGAAGCAATGCGAGAATACCACTTCTTAACCCACTGCTGTTGGTTGAGTCTCTTAACTTAGAAAACGAATAAATATATTATGAAAAAGATTCTTCTTACGTCGCTAGCTTCTGCTTGTGCATTGAGCGCTAGTTATGCTCAAACAATTGTGTCTTCGGATGTTACTGCCGACACTACATGGTCTGGAACTGTTGTTTTGGATGGCACAATTTTTGTTAAAAACAATGCTGCCCTGACGATTCTTCCTGGCACAATTGTTCGTGGCCAGCCACGTTCTGCCGATGGCGCTGCGGGTGCTCCTGGTTCATTGATCGTCACTCAAAGTGGTCAGGTTTTTGCTGCTGGTAATGCGGGCAGTGAGATCATCTTTACCACTGCCGCGATTGACGAGGACGGCAATGGCATTCCTGATGATTCGAATGCGGATGGTTACTTGGACCAGTGGTCTGCGGGTAAGGCATTCTATGATGCTGATCCAAAGGAAACACCGCTGGGCACGGTTGCAGCAGGTGATATCTCCGGCGCAGCATCACGAGGTCAGACGTTATTGAGCTCCAATAATACACTCTGGGGTGGTCTGATTGTTCTAGGTAATGCACCTACGAATTTGGGCACAGCGGTATCGGTAGCCAAAAAAGGTTATATTGAGGGTCTCCCTGCGACTGCAGATACACTCTACGGTGGCGATATTGCGAATGATAATTCCGGTGTGCTTCGTTACGTTTCTGTGCGTCACGGTGGCGACCAGCTTGGTAGTGCTAATGAGATTAATGGCATCACACTGGGCGGTGTGGGCTACGGCACTACACTCGAATTCTGTGAAGTCTATAACACTTATGATGATGGCTTTGAGTTCTTCGGTGGCACCGTCAATACGAATAACCTCGTCGTAACTTTTGCAGGTGACGATATGTTTGATGGTGACCAAGGTTGGACTGGTCAAAACCAGTTCTGGGTCGCAGTGCTTCCTTATAATAACATTGGTGATTCCGGTGGTGATAAGGGCTTCGAGTTTGATGGTGATGACAGTGACAAGAATGTTGACTTTGATGGTGTGGTCACTCCGTTCCCGAATTATGCCGTGTATAATGCAACGATCGTTGCAAACTCTGCTGCGACTGGTTTGAGCACGCCTCAAAACGGAACGATTGATTTGAAGTCCAACTTCAGTGGTCAGATCTTTAATACGATTCTGGTTAACACTGGAGCTAGTGACGCCGTGTCAGTGAGCACTACTAATCCTGTCACAATCGACTACTGCACATTCGACGATACCGGTGCTACCACTGGAACTGTTGCAGCTGTTGCAGCAGGTGCGAACAATGTCGTGAACAACTTCGGGTTCGCTGGACTTAAGGGAGAAGACGCAGGTGTCGCAGGCGGCATCGATCTGCGCCCTAACCTTGCGTTCTCAGGTGTGACTTCAAGCTTGGTGGTGCCAAATGGCTATGCGCAAGTTGCTTATCGCGGTGCGGTTGATCCATCGACGCTTGCTGGTGCAACTTGGACAGCTGATTGGACGGTTCTCAGCGAGAGCGGTATCCAAGTCGACTAAGGCGTGCCTTCATCAAATTTCGAAATTTAAGAATTAAAATAATGAAAACTAAAACACTCATAATTGCTAGTGCTGCGGCTTTGACTGCGCTGTCTTCTGCGAACGCAGGGTTGGTCGCCGGGTGGGATTTCTCCCAATACGTCGGTCCAGGTTTTAACTCGACCAATGGGGCGGATTTCACTGGAGAAGGAAATGCTCAGGCAAATTATTCCGACTTCAGCACGCCGAGCCCTGATATTGCTGCAGGCTCATTTGGCTCCATCTACTTCGACGGTAGCTTTGGTTCTACAGATGCTGTGAATGGTTTCACATATCAGGCAGCCCCTGTTTCTGGAAATCTGACTTCAAGTAATATTCAGACTGCTGACTTGAATCCATTTAATGATCTTGGTTCCTACGCACTGCTCACTAACTCTGGTCAGTCATTCACTAATGACCTCAGTCTAGGTATCGATGACAACATTAGTGTCGTCTTCGCGGCCAACGTTACCGGCCAAGGTGCAGGTGCAGATGATTGGACATTGAACTTCGCAGCGATGGATTCCTTGAATACCTCTACGGTCTCTTGGGAAATCTCGACTGACGGTTCGAATTACACCAGTCTTGGCTTGCAGAGTAGCTTGACCACCACGGATAGCGGATTCTCAGTGACTTCGGCTTTAGCTGATGGCTCTGACCAAGTCTTCTTCCGCGGCACGTTTGCAGACATCGAGCTTGGCACATCTCGTGCGGTCTTCGATAATGTCGGTATTAGCGGCACAGTCGTGCCTGAGCCATCCATGTTTGCTGCGATCGCAGGCGTCGTTGCTCTTGGCTTTGCTTCCTTGCGCCGTCGACGTGCATAAATCTAGCTAGCGCATCTTAACAGGCACCGTTGCTTCGGCAGCGGTGCCTTTTTGCGTATATCAGTTCTGTTATAATATGAATTATCTATTCGTTCTATTGACCGCGATTCAGTGCATGCAAGTTGTTCGGGCTGTTGCTCCTGAAGAGCTCTACGAACAGTCTGAATCCTGGCCTGCTTTCTGCCATGTGACTGAGCCTGTTGAGTCTGGGCAGGTTACCATCTCGTCAGGTGCTCGGGGTGTGTTGATACGCATCATTGATGCCGGGGAGTCTGCGTTAATTGACTTTGGTCGCCAGGGGGTATGCGTCGTTCCTGTCGCAGCGACGGATCTGCAAGCACGTGCACAGGGAATTGCTTCTGGAGGTGAAGTGAAGCGTTATCCGAATGCAGTGGAGTTACTCGGTAGTCGAATCGTTCGTGTGACTGGCTCTGAGGTGGAGCGTCTTTCTATTGATGACTATCTGGCGATCAAGGGATTTGTCTGTATTCGTTTTCCCGATACTGTAGAGATGTGGGAGGCCGTGGCCGCGTGGCAACATCGACATCAAGAAACGCTGGCTTCGAATGGGCAGCTCTTGCTGCTTTTTCCAGAAGGAGAAACATTGATGGACGATGAGTTATTTACGCGATCTCAGCAATACGCGATGGAGCCTGTTGCTTATCTGTATGCCTTTTTAAGGGAAAGCTATCGCAAAATTCTCTGGTCAGGCGTGACCTCAGTCTCAGACGAACTTAGTTATATCCGACTGAATGCCGAAGGGCGTTTGTTGGGAGCGGGAGTAAATGCGTTACCAAGTCTTTGAGATGCGGCTTTGATCGATTCCAAATCGTGTAGGTGAGGGAGTCGGTGTCTCGGCGTTGGTTGTTGGCTCAATCGTCGGCTCGCTTGGCTTGTTCTCACCTTCTGCTTCTAGCGTTGTCGTTGCTGCTGTCTCGTAGGTAGCGGAAAAGAGTGGATGATGAGGGTGATATATCGCCTCGTCTTGCGGTGTGCTCTGTAGTTCTGCTTCATTTGTAGCGTGTGACGCTCTAAACGCGACTGGCCGTCGATTGGCAGTTGGGGGCTCTTCGACGATTGAGCTGTGAGTGCTTTGGACACTTGTCCGCACCGCGAGGCTAGTATCATCCGGGATATTTAGGCGTATGGTTTGCTCGGCATCATTGTAGCGAATGCTGAGCAGTTGCCGTGCTGGGTCAAAGTCTAAGGCTGTTAGCCCGTTAAAACTCTCGCCCTGAATAATCCATGAAGAACGCTGTGCGTGGCTGTCAAAAATGCTGAAGTGGTAGATGTCCGATAATTGAGCGACTCCTTTTAGTATAAAATGAGTGGGGCGCATCTGTTTTGTGTCTTCTTTGAGCGCGTCCATCTGGCTCGCGGAACTGTAGCCATTCGGCAGGAAGGGAGATTGTGTGATCAAACTACTAGTGCTAGCGTTTAGGCTAGCAGCGGTAGCGCAGGAAAAGATGATTGATGATACGAACTTCATGGAGTCATACGATCGTGGCTCATCTCGGGCCAGGATCAATGCCCGTAGTGTTACTTTATTGTGACGTGCGCTTGATTCGTAGTGATTGTGGTTAGCTGTTGTGCGGTGTCTTCGGGGGCGAAATAGTCTTCATCACTAGTGTCCAGTTAAGGACAGATTTAGGTTTTGTTGGTTCTTCACGGGAACAAATTACTGCCAGGCAATAAAATATAGAGCGGTTTGATTGTTTTCTGATCTGTGCTATTTTGTAGTCATGGGGCAGCGAATTCGTAGAACTAAACTTTCTGGAGTGAGTGCCATTTACCATGCGATGAGTCGCACGGTGGGAGGGGCTTTTTTGTTTGAGGATCGTGAGAAAGAGGTGCTGCGGAAGATGATCCGTCAAGTGGCTGATTTCTGCGGGGTGGAGGTGCTGACCTATTGTATTATGTCGAACCATTTCCATGTGTTGATTCGGGTTCCCTTCGCTGATACTGTCTCAGATGCCGAACTGCTACGCCGTTTTAAAGTGCTGTATCCTAAACCGACTAAATATCAGGTCGCGTCTTTTGCTGAGATTGAACGTTTGTTACGCGCTGGCGGTGATGACGCGACTGAAGTGCGTCAGCGATTGTTGGCACGAATGGCGGATTTGTCCGAGTTCATGAAAACTGTGAAACAACGCTTCTCGGTCTGGTATAACCGTAACCATGGTCGCTACGGCACGTTGTGGGCGGATCGATTTAAGTCGGTGCTGGTCGAGGGGGAGGGGAATCCTTTGCAGACGATGGCTGCCTACATTGACCTGAACCCTGTGCGTGCGGGCCTCGTCGAAGACCCGAAGGATTATCGGTTCTGTGGCTATGCCGAGGCGGTGGCCGGTGAAGTTGCGGCTAAGAAAGGCCTGATTGCTATTTGGGCGGATCGTGGTGCGAAGCGTATCGATTCGGCGCTTCGGGCACATCGTTCGTTGATCTTTGGCAAGCGCGCGTCTGAGCCTGGATTGCCTGAAATGTCTCGTAAGCAGGCGTTGAAGGTGCTGGATGCGGATGGGCATTTACCAAAGGCGGCGATGCTGCGCTGTCGGGTGCGCTATTTTACCGATGGGGCGATTCTTGGGTCTGCAGAGTTTGTGCGTGGTTTCACGGGCGCTTGGCAAATGGAGCGACAGCGGAAACATCCTCCGAAGGTGAATACGATGCGTGGTGACTGGGGCAGCCTCGCGGTGATCCAAGGGCTGCGCAAACAGGTGTTTGGGTAGGATACTGTTAGATTATCTGCACCTTTTGCGGAGCGGAGCATTCGAGATTTGTGTGAATCTATTAGGCTATGTGTATAGCGATAATACACTGTTGAGTCGATCAACTGCCTAGCTTTCATGCTGGGCAGTATGTGATTGCACACACGAAGATCAAACAAACGAGGCCACGTTGTGTTAAGGTGTTAAGATTTAGTGACGCGGCTACTGGCTCGGTGTGGAGCGTTGAATCGAGGCAGTATGCCCAGA
>CAJQOS010000089.1 GCA_905479975.1 uncultured Puniceicoccaceae bacterium
GTCTGGTCATTGTTGGTGCTTTGTTTGGATTTAGCACCCTTAGCTTCCAGCTTTGGCCAGACGCCTTCAACTCCTGATACAGGAACTGGCGTCTCGCCTAGGCTCGACTCAATTTACAGACAATTTGTTGCACCACCTCGCGTCTTAATCCTACTCTTAATCTTTATCGTAATCAAAGCGTTGGAAAAGAAGACCTGCTGCCTCTGGTTGGAGGATTAAGATTATGAGTAAGATTACGATTAGGACGTTGCGGTTCTTTAAAGCAAAGAGCCTTGTCGCATACACGACAAGGCTCTGGTTCATTCGATGGAAAGATGGTTACCAGCGGTAGGTCGCACCGACGGAGACTTGGTCGCCGCGGCCTGGTGTGCCGGGGACTTCTTCGAAGTCGTCGTCCCATGCATTATCGACTGCTGCGAAAAGCTCGAGGCCATCCACTTGTGGTGGGAAGATGCTGAGTCCGACCGTGGTGAAGAAGGCGTTGTCGCTACCGTTGCGAAGATCGTTGTCTTCTTGGCTGCGCCATTCGTTGTCGATGCGGAATTCGAGCATTTCAATCGGACGCCAGATCGCGCCGAGGGTCGCACGGTGATCTGGGAAGTTGAGCGCGTAGAAGCTAGCGTCGACGTCGTCGCTGCCGTAGTCCTCGTCTTTGTGCAGGTATGCGTAGCTTGCAATGCCTTCGATGTTACCCCAGCGGCGGGTGCCGATCAGCTCGATGCCAAAGGTTTCGATGTCGACTGCGTTGGCTTGGCGCGGGGTAATGTCGGAGTATGTCCAGTCGACGAGGTCGTCGTCCCAGCGATAGAAAATAGCACTTTGAAAACTCCATTCAGTGCGATCCAGAGTAAACCCGAACTCAAGGTTTTGACTGGTTTCACGGTCGAGATCATAATTACTACGGAACAGTCCACCAGTTTCGCTGCCGCCGATCGCAGTGTAACCCGCAACTTGTGTGGCTTGGGCGTAGGATAAATAGACCTTTTCGGATTGGCCATTGGCGTGGGTGCGTTCCCAGGTGATATCGGAAATCGGAGAGACGTCGGAATCATCGCGGTTGGTATCGTCGTAAGTGGCACCAGCGCGAAGGCTGAGTGTTTCATTTTCTGCTAGCTGTAGGCGATATTCAGGTAGGATGCTAATTTTGTAGTAGCTGCGTGAAGTGAAGTCGCCTTGTTCGAGTGCTCCAGTTGGGCCTCCTCCCCAAATCGCGGTCGAGTCGATGCTGTCCGCTGTGAATTGTGCGGAGTGGTTGATGGCGAAGGCCTCGTTAATTTCGTGCTTTCCTGCGAATGCCAGTGCGCCTGACTTTGTCTCATGAGTTGCATTATAAGCGGATGGATTTTCTCTCAGGTAGACATAGTAATCGCTGTGTCGGCGGTAGTAGGTGCTTAATTCCCAGTGGCTGTCGGAGCCGTAGTTTTGCTGGTGATTGATCGAGAAGAGACGTGTCTTGAGGCTCTCGGTTTCGTGGTTGTCAGGGTTGGCGGTATACATCGCTGGCCAGCCGAAGAACTTTTCCTGGTAACCTGCGAAGAAATCGGTCTGCGAGTTTGGCCCGAGAAGTTGCACGCGACCTGTGGTGCGGTCGAAGTCGTGATCGCCGTATTGAATCGTGCCATCGCTTTCAGAACGGGAATATTCTGCTTCGACACCCCATGTCCAGTCCGTGGTATTGGCGAAGCCGCCAGTGAGCGCTTGGTGGATGCGCTGGAAGTTGAGGTTGTTATCACCGCCGCCGATGGTAGCGCTGCCGCCATCACGGATCTGGCTCCAGTCGTATTTGATCGTGCCGACGCTGCTGTTGAATCCGTAGAGGGCGTTGTCGGCACCGGTCAATACCTGTGGATTGCCGAGCATTTCAGGAGCAATCGGTAGTTCGGCTGAGTAGTGCCCCGTCTGTGGGTCGATCACCGTCGCTGCGCCGACTTGAAAGCCGGTGTTTTCAAAGATACCACCGCGAATCGTGACGTCGCCCTGTGCTTCAGCCATGTTACGAGCCTGTAGATCGACGCGCGGGTTGAACTGTAGGCTCGAAATAGGTGACTCATATGTCGAGACTGGCAGTAGGTTGGCAGTCTCCTGTCCGTTGATTACCAAGGTCGGTAGCGCGAAGCCGCTTACCTCTCCTTCGGTGGTCGTGGGCACTTCCTGGGCAAAGGCTGCGCCAGAGAGTGTGAGCATGAGAATTGCAAGTGATGTGGATGCTGTTTGGTGCATTCATGCATCCAAAACGGGTTTTTAGATGAAGTTCAATTGTTAATTGATATTTTTATTAACTTAACAATTAGGTTGTTGCTTGTATAAATGGATCTAATGCTTCTGCACTTATACTTTTACTGGCTGTGGTGTCGGTGTGAAGAACCGTGTCCCGAGGTCGAATTGCTCCATCAAGCTGCGACTGCCGATGATCAAGAAGCCGAGCGTATAAATCAGCAGGAACGGGCCGACCAAGTATTTCTCGGCTTGGAGGTAGTGTGTGAAACTGAACGCACAGTAGGCACTCATTAATAATTCCAGCGCGGGCAACCAGTTGGCCTTGGTGCGATAATTCTTGGTCTGCGTCTCGCCGCTTTTCGGGGTGCGCACGAAGGGGCTACTGACTCGGGCCAGCGCCTCAAAGACTGCATGTGTATTGGACAATGCGATGCCGACGCCGATGCAAACCAGCCCCGGCAGGTGTAATAGACTCCAGCCTTTGGAGCGGCCTTGTGAGAATTGACTGACGCAGTAGAGGGCGCTGGGGCCGGTCATCGCGATGAGTATGGCGATGGCAAAGGGGGCAAACTCCCATGTCGTCAGTGTGATGTTGGTCTGGAGCAACACGGGGAGTGCGAGGATCGCCATCAATGCCATGAGTGGATGAATGCAATAGTGCGTCATGTGCAGGAAGGCTTGCACCTTGGCAAAGATCGAAGCGTCGGAGCGCACCACACGCGGCATGATTTTGATCGCGGTCTGGACTGAGCCTTTGGCCCAGCGGAATTGTTGGCTCTTAAAGGCGGTGTAGCTGTCGGGGAGTTCGGCGGGCACCACCACATCCGGGAAGTAGCTGGCTGTCCAACCCGCCAACTGGCAGCGGTAGGAGAGGTCCATGTCCTCGGTCAATGTGTCGTCTTGCCAGTTGCCGCCGTCGTAGATCGCTTCTTTGCGCCAGAGTCCAGCGGTGCCGTTGAAATTGAGGAACAGCTGATTGTAGCCACGGGCGCATTGCTCGATCATGAAGTGGCCGTCGATGCCGATGGTTTGTGCGCGCGTGAGGAGTGACTGCTTTGAGTTGAGGTGCCCCCAACGTGCTTGCACGAAGGCGATTTTGGACTCGCTGTGGAGTGCCGGCACCATCTTACGCAGGAAATCGACGGGGGGCACGAAGTCGGCATCGAAAATCGCGAGGAATTCACCTTTGCAGCGATCCATGCCATAGCGCAGTGCGCCCGCTTTGTAGCCGACACGATCTGTGCGGCGCACGGCTTGGATGTCATGCCCGGCGGCTTGTAGTTCGCTGACCAGTGCATCGACGATGCCTTGGGTCTCGTCCGTCGAGTCGTCGAGAATTTGAATTTCGTGCTTAGCGGCCGGATAGTCCATTGCCACGACCGCGCGGATCACGCGTTCGACTACGTTGGCCTCATTGTAGAGGGGGATCTGTGTGGTGACGTGTGGAAGTGACTCCGGCGTATCGAACATCACTTGTCCCGCTTCGATCAGTGCGGTGGACTTGGCGCGCTCTGTTTTGTATCGTCTCAAAAAGAGGCCGACCATGATGTAGCAATTGGTGCCGTAGATGAAGAGGCCAGTTGCAGCTAGGATATAGAGTGCGAGTATGAAATTCATTCTTGGTGGTGTCGCGCAATGCGAGGCATCTGGGATGGTTGCTCTGGGCGGAGCCAACAGCAGAGAGGGGTGCATGGCTCCTTTTATTCCTAGAGCAACTTCTATTTGTTATGCTGATTTTAGTCAACGCGCGCGCTTTTTTTATTTTTCCCTGAAGGACGCTGGAATAATTCGTCGACCTCTGCTTTCGTATGCGCATGCCCAGTGCTTTGCAGAATATACCTTCGTTTGAAACCGCGCTCGTCGCGCATCAGCTCGAACTGACGCGTAAGGCTCCGCGCGTGCTTCAGGTGAATATTGGTAAGCTCTGTAATCTCACCTGTGTGCATTGCCATGTGAATGCCGGGCCGCGCCGCAAGGAGATCATGACGCGTGAGACGGTGGATCGGATTCTCGATTGGTTGGAGGGCACGGAGATCGAGGTGGTGGATTTGACCGGAGGCACGCCGGAGATGATTCTTGATTTCCGTTACATGGTGCAGCGCATCCGAGCGATGGGGAAGCGCGTGATGGATCGCTGTAACCTGACGATTTTAAACGAGCCTGGCTTTGAATGGGTGGCGGCGTTTCATGCGGAGCAGGGCATCGAGATTGTCGCGTCGATGCCGTGCTATTGCCCCAAGAATGTGAACGAGCAACGCGGCGACGGCGTCTTTGATTCCAGTATCAACGCGCTGCAGACGCTGAACGCACTGGGCTACGGCAGTGACCCTAAGTTGCCGCTGGACTTAGTCTATAACCCCAACGGAGCGAGTTTGCCGCCGGAGCAGGGCGAGTTGGAGGCGGATTATAAACGCGAGTTGAAGGCGCATTTCGGCATCGTTTTTAATCAGCTGTATGCGATCACCAATATGCCGATTGCGCGGTTTACGTCGTATTTGAAGCGTGAGGGGGTGTATGCCGACTACATGCAACTGCTACTGGATAATTTCAATCCATCGTCGGTTGCAGGGCTAATGTGTCGCGATACGATCAATGTCGATTGGGAAGGGCGGGTGTATGATTGCGATTTCAATCAACAACTCGGCCTGCAACACGGGGAACGTGCCGATCCGTTGAAGGTGTGGGATCTTGATTTTTCGGATTGGCAGAGCCTGCCGATCCTGACGGAGAGTCACTGCTACGGTTGCACCGCTGGGCAAGGTTCTAGCTGCGGTGGCGCGACGGTGTAGTTTTAGAGATCTGAGGGCGGAGACTTGAGAGCTGAGTATTGCTTGCAGTCGCGCGGATTTGAATGTTTTCACTACTTAAAACGGCGTCACCGTGCCGTTGTTCCATATCGCGGATAAATATCGTTCACGGGCGGTGCATGTAAAAAGTGGAATATAATTCGAGTTACAGTGTCACATCATTATCATGTTTCAAATGCCCCGATCGAGAGTTACTCTACTAATCATTCTAGGAGCTAGTTTATTGTGTGGGCTATCGCTCAGAGCCGCTCCAGAGGATTCGTTGTATGCGCGGTTACTGAAGGCTTATGTGGCGGAAGACGGGGTGCGCTATGCTGCATGGGGAAAACAACCCGCAGATGTGGTGGCACTGAAGGTATTTGTGGCTGAATTGGGTCAGTCGGATATCGATAAGCTGTCGAAGAATGAGCAGAAGGCCTTGTATATTAATCTCTATAACGCGGCGATGTTACAGGCAGTGCTGGAGCACTATCCGATCAAGTCGGTGAAGCAAATCGGGCTGCTGCCGTTTAGTGTGTTTAAGAAAAAGTTTATCCCGTTGGGCGATGATGTGGTGAGTTTAGATACCGTGGAAAAGGGTATTTTGCTGAAGCAATACTTCGATCCGCGCATTCACTTTGCAGTGAACTGTGCGAGTGGTAGTTGTCCGCCGTTGCGAGCGGAGCCGTTTGTCGGTGAGCGCCTCGAAGCTCAACTGCATGAACAGACACGCTTGTTTGCTCAGAGTGATCGGGCGGCGCGGGTGAATTCGAAACGAAAGGAGACGGCGTATTCAGAATTGTTTAAGTGGTATGCGGATGATTTCGGAGTGAAGAATCCGGCGGATTTTTTGAATCGTTATCGTCGATCGAAGTTACCGACGAATCATTCTGTAAACTGGATCGACTACGATTGGTCATTGAACGCTAGCCAAAAATAATATGCCTGATTTGATCTCCCGCTACACACATTGGCTTCACACGCAATGGCCCGCTGGCGGCGTTGAAAAAGGCCCCCAGGTCAATGAGGACGGCAGCACCAATGTAAAAGGTGTGCGCGTGGTGGGTGATTTGACGGGCGTGCCGTTGCTGAAGTTCTCCGCTGATACGGGGGCGAAGGCGGTGGCGGCGATCTTGGAAGAGACGGACTTTAAGGCGGGCGCGGGCAGCAGTGCCAATGTCTATGATCTGGTGATCGTTGGAGCGGGCGTGTCGGGCATCTCGGCGGCGATCGAAGCGAAGCAGGCAGGGCTGAACTTTGTCATCTATGAGGCGGACGAGAGCTTTTCGACGATTCATAATTTTCCGCGCAAGAAGCCGATCTTTACCTATCCCACCGACATGCAAAATGCAGGCGAACTGCATTTTAAGGCCCATGTAAAGGAGGCGCTGCTGGAGGAGTTGAAGACGCAGCAATCTGAGCATGGGATCGAAACGACGCGGGCTAAGGTGCAAGCTATTAGCCGCAACGGTGGTGTGCTGATCCTTGAATTTGTAACGGGCGAGTCCGTCAAAGCACAGCGCGTGATCGTGGCAATTGGTCGCACCGGTAATTTTCGTAAGTTGAATGTGCCGGGCGAAAGTCTCGGTAAGGTCTCGAATCGATTGATTGATGCCAGTGAGTTGACCGGTCAAACTGTGATGGTCGTCGGGGGCGGTGATTCTGCGTTGGAGGCGGCCGTTGCCTTGGTGGAGGCAGGCGCGATGGTCTCGCTGAGTTATCGAAAACGTGAGTTTTCACGAGCCAAGCCTGAGAATGTGGCGCGGGTGCAGGCCTTGGCGGATGAGAGTCAATTAGCCCTGTATATGGGCACGAATCTCCAAGAGATTAACGAAGACAATGTCGTGGTCTGTGGCGAAGACTCAGTCGATTGCACGGTGGCGAATGATGTGGTCTATACCTTGATCGGTCGTGAGCCGCCGCTGGATTTCTTTCGCAAGTCAAAGATTCCGGTGACTGGGGATTGGACGCCGAAGGTGTGGGGCAGTCTGATTGGATTCTTCATCGCGTTTATGGTTTTCTACCATTGGCAGAAAGGATTGTGGTTTCAGCAGATAAGTCCCGGTAAGCTCGCTTGGTGGGTGAGTTCGCTCGGTGGTTTATTGCAAGCACAGGTCGATAATCCGCGCAATGTGTTGAGCCATATTCGCGGGGCGATGAATCAACCAGGTTTTTATTATTCGTTGTCGTATTGTGTCTGTGTCGTGGCATTTGGGATACGTCGCATTAAGCGTCGCCGCACGCCGTATGTGAAGCTGCAGACGCTGTCGCTGTCGCTGTTTCAAATCATTCCACTGTTTCTATTGCCTTGGATTGTGTTGCCTTGGTTCGGAGCGCTGGGCTGGTGGGAGTCTGGAGTGGGCGGAGTCATCGGAGAGTGGTTTTGGCCGAATGGTGAGTATTGGCGTTCCTTTGGCCTGATCCTCGCGTGGCCGTTATTTGTGTATAACTGGTTCACTTCGGAGCCATTGTGGGGCTGGTTGATTCTCGGCTTTATTCAGACCTTTGTATTCATCCCTTTTATTGTTTGGAAGTGGGGCAAGGGCGCATATTGTGGTTGGATTTGTAGCTGTGGTGCGCTGGCCGAAACGTTGGGCGATGCGCATCGGCATAAGATGCCTCATGGTCTGTTTTGGAATAAGTTTAATATGCTGGGGCAGGTGATCCTCGCGGTTGCGTGTATCATGATGGGGTTTCGTATTCTCGGTTGGGTGATGCCAGACGGAAATGTAGCCGATCAAATCTTTAATGCGATGCTCTCGGGGATTCCTGTGTTGAATTGGAAATACGCGGTGGATGTATGGCTGGCTGGTGTGTTTGGCGTCGCGTTTTACTTTCACTTTTCGGGGCGTATCTGGTGCCGCTTTGCTTGTCCGTTGGCTGCGTTGATGCACATCTACGCGCGCTTCTCGCAGTATCGTATTTTTTCGGAAAAGAAGAAATGCATCTCATGTAATGTGTGCACCACGGTCTGCCATCAGGGGATCGATGTGATGAACTTCGCCAATAAGGGGATTCCAATGGAAGACCCCGAGTGCGTGCGTTGCTCGGCCTGTGTGCAATCGTGCCCAACGGGCGTGTTAAGCTTCGGGCGCTTTGATGGCAACGGTGGCGTGATCTATGATCAGTTGCAGGCCTCGCCAGTGCGGATGCAGGAGCAGCATACACTCTCGCCTGTGGATCAGTTGTTCGCGGAGGCGAAGCGTTGAGTTTATGATGACCGCACGAATATGGTCGTGGTTGGGGGGGCTCGTCATTGCTGCGGTCGCGACGTTTGCCTATGGTCAGGTGGTTACGTCGTTTGATGCCTCGAGTTGGCTGCGTGTTGGCTTGTTTGCTGTGGTTGGTATCGCTGGGACGTTGAGCGTTTTTTTGTTTCCACAGTTTAAGCAGCATCGAGCAGTTGTATTGGCGATTTGGATACCTGCGATTGTGTTGCGGCTACTGTTGTTGCCGACTGCGGTGTCGGATGATGTGAGCCGCTACTTGTTTGAAGGTAAATTGATCCGAGCGGATGTGAGTCCGTATGCGCAGACAGCAGATGCAGAAGCTCTGGTGCCGTATCGCGATGGGCAATGGGAGGCGATGAATCATAAAGATAAGCCGACTGCGTATCCGCCGTTGGCAGAGTTAGCTTTTGCCGCTGTCGGTGGTGTGTCGTATCAGTTGATGGCCTACAAGATAGTGTTCGTATTAGCGGATTTGTTAACGCTGGCTGCGGTATTACAGCTGTTACGTCGTCGTGGTATGGCGCTGGCGTATTCAGGCTTGTATGCGCTCAACCCGATCGTGCTGATTGCGTATGCAGGGGAGGCACATTTCGATTCGTTGATGATGGCTGCTCTCGTCTGGGCACTGTGTGCGGCTGAGGCCGGGCGCACACAGTTGGCAGTGGTATTGGTCTCTATCGCGACGGGCATTAAATGGATTACGTTGCCATTGATCCCATTTTTTGCTGGCAAGCGATTGGTGCTTGGTGGGGTGATTTCGGTTGGCGTGTTGTTGCTGCCAGCAGTCTATTTTATCGATTCACTAGAGCCGCTGTTGCGAGGGCTCTTTGCATTTGGTGGCACGCGTAGTTTTAATGGTTTGTTGTATGATTGCTTGTTGTTGGGGGCAGGGTTGTCGCGATCGGTTTGCAGTGGAATCGTCGCGGTGTTGTTTGCCTCAATCATTCTGTGGCGATGGTTGTGGCGTGATCGTGCGCCGCTGGAGTGTCATTTACGTTGGATTTTGGGCGCGTTGATTGTGCTCTCGCCGACGGTGCATTTTTGGTATCTGGCTTGGATATTACCGTTTGTCTGTCTGCGGCCGTCGTTGCCGTGGGTGACGTTTTCACTGACTGGTGGGGTGTATCTCTGTGTGTGGATGAATGAGCCATGGGGCTTAGCACTGTGGCAGCAGTATTTGTTTTGGGGGCCGTTTGTGATGGCATGTGTCTATGAACTATGGAGCACGAAGGGACGTGTGGTTTGGCCTGTATCTCGTAGGGACTCTGCTCGCGTAGACCACGATGTGGCTGTTGTGATTCCGACGTTGAATGCTGCGGCGGAGTTGCCTGCGGCATTGGCAAGTATTGAGCGGCAGTCGGTTGCCGTTGAGGAGGTGATCATCGTCGATGCGGGTTCGACGGACGGGTCTGTTGCGATCGCTGAGCGTTCTGGGTTGCCAGTGCGTGAGCTGACGAGTGCGCGCGGGCGCGGACTGCAAATCGCTGCCGGCATCGAGGCTGCCCGTGCGGATTGGGTGATGGTGCTGCATGCGGATGCGCAGTTGGCACCGAATGCGGTTGAGTTCTTGTTGCGGGCCGTGGCTGTGAACCGGGATATGATTGGTGGTGCGATGGGGCAGCGCTTTGCGGATGAGAATCCTGAGCTACTGCCGATTGAGCTGCTCAATGATTTACGTGCTGTGTTTTCGCGCACGGCTTTTGGGGATCAGGTGCAATTTTTTCACCGTGAGACGGCGTTTCGTTCGGCGCTGATGCCGAAGCAACCGTTGATGGAGGATGTCGAGTCGAGCTGGCGCACGCGTGAACTCGGAGTTTTTTTGTTTTTAAATCAACCGTGCTTGGTGAGCCATCAAAAATGGAATCCAAAGGAGTGGTTGAAGCGCTTTCGGTTGGTGATGCGCATTGTTTCCAAATATCGGTGGGCTCGATTGCGTGGCCGTCGGCAGGCGGAGGCGCTGAGTGAAGCACTTTATGCTGAATATTACTCGGTTCGGAAATAAAGTCTGTCGGTTGCACCTCCATTTAATTAGCTACTAGTCATTCGGAATTAATATTATGTCTCAACCTACCCATACACGATCTTCAGTTGAAAAACGCTATGCCGATGCGGCGAAAGCACCCGAAGCGGCCTTGTGCTGTCCGGTCGAATATGATCGAAAGTATCTCGAAGTGATTCCTGATGAGGTGATCGAGAAGGATTATGGATGCGGTGATCCGTCGAAGTGGGTGAAGTCTGGGGAGACGGTGCTGGATCTAGGGTCGGGCACTGGGAAGATTTGTTTCATCGCATCGCAGGTCGTTGGAGCGAAAGGCAAGGTGATCGGCGTTGATATGACGGACGATATGCTGGAAGTGGCGAATCGGAATGCGCCGATTATAGCCGAGCGTATCGGCTATGGAAATGTCGAGTTCCGTAAGGGGCGCATTCAGGATTTAGCATTGGACTTGGATTTACTCGGTAAGGAGTTGGAGGTGCATCCGGTGGCGAGTGCGACGGACTTTTTAAAATTGGACGAGATTGCTGAGGCATTGCGAATTAAGCAGCCATTGGTTGAAACGGATTCGATTGATGTGGTCGTCTCGAACTGTGTGCTGAATCTGGTCGAGCCGGAGCAAAAGCCGAAGTTGTTTCGTGAGATCTTCCGAGTGCTCAGGCAGGGAGGACGTGCGGTGATTTCTGATATCGTGAGCGACGAGCCTGTGCCAGAGGCGATGCGTGAGGATGCGCATCTCTGGAGTGGTTGTATCTCTGGGGCACTGACTGAGCAGGGATTCTTGGAGGCCTTTGAAGAGGCAGGGTTTTACGGCATTGAACTGGTGAAGTTTGAAACGCAGCCGTGGCAGACGGTGGAGGGCATCGAGTTTCGCTCGGTGACCGTGCAAGCGTTTAAGGGCAAGCAGGGCCCGTGTTTTGAGCACAATCAGGCGGTGGTCTATCAAGGGCCATTCAAGTCGGTGTTGGATGATGACGGGCATCGCTTCGATCGCGGCGTGCGTGCGGCTGTTTGCGATAAGACCTTTAATTTACTACAAAGCGGGCCGTATGCAGGGCATTTTTCTGCGATTGAACCTCTGGAAGCGGTGGATGCAGAGGAGGCGCAGCCGTTTGATTGCGCGAAGGGCGCGCGGCGCCAGCCGAAAGAGACGAAGGGGCAGGATTATGATGCGACGACCGAAGCGGCGAACTGCATTGAAGGCGGTGAGTGCTGCTGAAGGAAACGCTACTCGTGCTCCATGATTTCCGGCGGTAGGTGTCCGTCGTCGATGGCGCGCTTTAACTCGGTGATTTCGTCGATGTCGTAAAGTGTTTCGAGTAGCTGCACGCGTAGCCCTAGTTCGGCTGCCTTTTTTAAGGAGCTGTCGAGTGTGTTGCGCGAGCTCCAGGGAATGTCCTTAAATAGTTCGGGGTGCGGAGCGTTGAGGCCGATGAGATAGTAGCCGCCATCTTCACAGGGGCCGAACACGACGTCGCACTGTTCCAATGCGGCTGCAGCTTGCTCGAGATGCGACTGATCCAGTTTTGGGCAATCGCCGCCGATGCAAAAGACGGCTTTGGCGCCCCGGGCAAATGCGCACTCGACGGAATGCTCTAGCCGCACGCCTAGTTCGCCCTCAGACTGAGGGTAGTATCCGTGTGCGTCGCCGAGCCATTGGCGCATCTCGAAATCCGCATCGTTGGGGGTGTAGTGGACTTCGATTTGACCGTGATCCGGCAGTTGAGTCCATTGACGCTCCACGAGGGCACGGTAAGTCTTAAGTGCGCGTTCGGGGCCGGTGGTATGAGCGAGCCGCGTTTTAACATGGCCTCTTCTCGGTGCCTTGAGGAAGAGCAGGATAGCGGAAGACTTGAGAATGTTGATTGATGAAGGCACGGTCAATTATGAGAAGTTCATCGATGATGGAGGTCGAGTTTGATCGGCGGAAGCCTTACTATTGTGAGTTTTAGTGCAGGGCATGGAATTTAGTTCCACCTACCATGGCGATTATTACCAGTAAGTGCAAGTTGCTGGGTGTCACTGTTGCGGAGGTTTTACGTCATGCAATGCATGGCTTTTTATATGTTAATTAGGGGTAACTAGAGCTTGTCCCACCAGGGGGCGTTTCTGACGGCGGTGTTTTTTGAAAAAACATACACCCCGTTCATTTTGACATTACCTCGTTGTTCCTGACGCGATTCTACGCCTCAGCCGCGATTTTAGGGTAAAATGCGTAGT
>CAJQOS010000090.1 GCA_905479975.1 uncultured Puniceicoccaceae bacterium
GAGCTCCTGCACGGCCACTCCTTCGATGATTATCTGATAAGCGGCATCCTTCTTGAACTCCGTAGTATATTGTCGTCTCTTCATTGTTTATGATCCTCTTTTAAAGAGAATCACATGTCCACTTTTCTCAGGACACATCAACTGGGCGTGAGGAAGGGATCATTCTGTGCGTTGATCAGCAGCGTGGGAATCGTGATGTTCGATAGTCCTTTGGTGCAACTGCACTCACTCCAATAGTGGTCGGCGCTGGTAAACCCATGGATCGGTGCGGTGTAGGCTCCGTCGAATTCGCGGAAGGTTCGCATTTGATTGAGCCCATGGTCGTGGATTTTTCCTGGATGGCGGGTCATCTTTTCACGCACTTTTGCGCGCAGTGTTCTTAAGAAGCGCGCCATGTAAATGCGATTACTCCAGTGCTCTAGACGCTCCGAACTGCCGGCTAAGTCGCAGGGCACAGACAGTGCCACCGCGGCTCGAATACGTGGATCGATCTGCGTGCCGTGGTCGCCGAGGTATTTGAGGGTGAGATTGCCGCCGAGACTAAAGCCAATCAGCGCGACATCTTTGATCTGTGTGTCTCGAGTGGTGCGCTCGAGCACCGTTTCTAGATCGTCGATCGCGCCACTGTGATAGGATCTGAGTTGTCGATTGGGCTCATCGCTACAGTTGCGGAAATTCCATGTGAGCACACTCCAACCAGCTTGGACGAGGGCGCGTGCCATGCCTTGCACATAACTCGCATGCGCACTGCCTTCGAGCCCATGTGTTAGCACGGCTAAGCGTGTTGCGTTGGGCGTGTGAGCCCACATGAGATCGATGAAGTCATCGTCCGGCGTTTCAATGCGCTCAGGCTCTATTGTGACGAGAGGCACTTTTCTGAAGAGTGCAGGGTAGATCGTTTGCAAGTGCCCACTGCTAAGGCCTAAAGGTGCGGCGTAGGAGGACTGTTCAATGAGTGGCATGCTGAGCTGATGGAGGCGTGGTCTTCTGGCTTTCTGTAGGATAGTTTATTTAAATCAAAGTTAAACGTAGAAGCGCGCTTGCAGCCGCTTCGTTCTGAGGCTTTGTAGGGGTGCTGCTTGCGGCACCCGCGAACGTTGGAGGACCTTACGAAACTTCGTGTGCGTTGTGGACGTTCGCGGTCTTCGCGAGCAAAGACCCTACTACTAGTTCCTGCCATTCGGGCGCGATAGGACTGTTCAACCTTCGATTCGGCGCTATACTGGTCGGTGAATGGTTCAACAGATCGAAGAGTTTCCTTTAAAGCAGGTGCGTATCCGACCTTACGGTGAGCGCGGTTTTTTGCTGGATGGCTTTGGTTCTGCTGAACGGGGATGGATTGAGCAGACCTTGCGGTGTGATCCCCCTGAAGCATTGGAAGACTGTGTGTGGGGTGCGGATAATTATTTGTTGTTATTCGTGCGACCGGTTGAGGAGGCGATTCTTCGGACTTGGCTGAATCGACTTCAAGGTGCCTCTGGATCGATGACAGCGATTGCGCAGCGGATTGAGGTGCCTGTTATTTATGATGGGCCAGACCTAAAAGCGGTGGCAGAAGCCACGGGGCTAAGCGAGGCGGAGGTGATCGCGATTCATTCGGCTCCTGAGTATCGAGTGCGTATGATGGGGTTCACTCCGGGCTTTCCGTATTTGGATGGGTTGGATCCGCGTTTACATTTAGAGCGTAAGGCATCGCCGCGTGATCGTATCGAGCCAGGCGCTGTCGCAATTGGAGGCAGTCATGCTGGCATTTATTCGGTCGCGAGTCCGGGGGGCTGGCATTTACTTGGGCGCACCGAGTTGCCGTTGTTTCGCCCAGAGTTGGCAAAAGGATCGGATTGCGAGGCACGTGATATTTTTACTTTATCTGCGGGAGATACCGTTAAATTTATACCGAGTTGATATGGCGACGATTGAAATAATATCTGTGGGGGTAGGACTTTCCATTCAAGATAGAGGCCGATCAGGCTGGCGACAATTTGGTGTGCCGAGTGGTGGAGCAATGGATCGTTACTCCGCAGGGGCTGCCAATCGCTTGCTCGGCAATCGGGCGGATGCGCCAGTGCTAGAGGTGTTAATGCAAGGTGCGAAGCTGCGTGTATTAGAAGATACATGGATCGCGCTCTCTGGAGCAGATCTAGGTTGCGAGCTTGCGCCTTGGACGGCGTGCGAGGTGAGGGCGGGCACTGTTCTGCACTTTCCCGTCAATCATTCGGGGCTATGGGCTTATATCGCTGTGCCGGGTGGCTTTGAGGTCGATCGATGGTTTGGTAGTGCATCGGTGGATGCGCGTAATGGCTTGGGAGCACCGTTGAAGAAAGGCAGCCAGCTGTCGGCTGTATTGCGCGAACCGAATGCGTCGGTTGAGCGAGTGGGGCGGCGAGTGTTGGTGCCAGAGCGACAGAGAGAATTTTCCGCCTCGGCTGAGTTCGAGTTATTGCCAGGGCCGCAGTTTGATCTGTTTGAAGCCGAAGCACGTGCGCAACTGGTAGCAGCCGAGTGGACAGTCTCGGCGCGATCAGATCGCACTGGATATCGTCTCGAAGGGCCGCAGTTGGAGGTGCCTGATTCGATTCGAAGTGAGGCAGTCTTGCCCGGGAGTTTTCAGATACCTGGTAATGGGCAACCGATCATTACAATGGCCGATGGCCCAACAGTTGGTGGCTATGCCAAGCCAGCCGTGTTGCGCGAGGCCGATTTAGATCGATTGGCGCAATGCCGGCCGCGGACCAGGGTGACTTTTAAGTGGCGGTAACGGGCAGCCTGCAGTCGGTCGGGTATTTGATCATTAAGCGGAGCAAATGGCTAGGTTGGGGCACCTTTTCTTTAGTCGTCCGTGCAGTGCTGGATCATCGCTTGTAGCTTCGGCTTGATGTTTGCAGGCGAGGTTCGGTGTGGTTCTTCGAGATTTCCAGTGGATGGTTGCATATCTTGATGATTCTGATGAACCAAAGAGATGAGCGTATCATCAGAAGATTTGTTTGGTCAGATACTTGGTTTGGGAGAGGATTGGGAAGTTCACCAGACCGAGTATGTTGAGGAGAAAAATACCATATTCATTCGTGTTCGTGAGACAGCTTCGTTGCTATCCTCGCAGCGTTGTCGTGAAGATAAGCGCTACAAGGTAAAGCTCTACGATCATGCTCCGAGTCGTTTCTGGCGGCACCTGAACGTGTTCAATCGTGAGTGTGTCATTGAGTGTGCATTGCCTCGCTTGCAGTGTAAGCATTGCGGCAAAGTCTGGCGTGCCAAGGCACCTTGGGAGGGCAAGTGCAAAGGGTTAAGTAGTGAGTTCGAAGCCTTTGCTTTAACTTTGATGAAAGAGATGCCAGTGAAGAGTGCGGGGAAGATTCTTGGCGAGAATGACCATCGCTTGTGGCGTGTGCTCAGAGCCTACGTCGAGGAAGCTAAAGAAGCTTTAGATTTTGAATCGGTGACTCGCGTCGGTTCGGATGAACTCAGCTATCGAAAGGGACATAAGTATCTTACAGTGTTTGCCGATATGAAAGAGAAGCGCGTCCTGTTTGCCACCAAGGGAAAAGGCAAAGACACCTGGGAGGCCTTCTCAGATGAACTGTTAAAGCGCAATGGGCATCCTCATGCGATCACTCATGCCGCGATTGACATGAGTCCTTCTTACCAGAGCGGCGTGCGCAATAACTGCCGCAACGCCCGCATCGTGTTTGATCGCTTTCATGTAATGAAGCTTATCGGAGATCGCGTTGATGAGGTTCGGCAGGCTGAAAATAGGCGAGGCACCACAGATGCAAAAAAGCAGCTCAAGAAAACCATGTGGCTTTGGCGAAAGAACCCTGAGAATCTGACAGAGCCTCAGCGCATGCATTTTGACCGCATCGACCATGACTGTTTATGGACATCTAAGGCCTATCAAATGCGCTTAGCCCTAAGGAACATCTACAATCAAGTTCCTTACGAGAGTTGGGCACGAAGACGACTACAGAGTTGGTGTCATTGGGTTAGAAAGACTGCAGCAAAAGCACCTCATTTATTTGCCAGTCCCATGCTCAGAGCTGCTGAGTCCATAGAAAAGCATCAGGATGGCATACTTGCCTTCTGGGGCTCTGGAAGGATGACCACTGCATACCTCGAAGGACTCAACTCGGTCTTCTCAGCGGTCAAACGAAAAGCCAGAGGATTTAGAAACCCAGATAACTTAATCACTATGCTATACTTCGTTGCCGGGAAAATTGATATTTTGAAGAATAAACAAGCTACCCACTGAAAATCTCGAAGAACCCGTAAAATTGCTGAATTTTAACGAACAGGCATCGCTGTTTCTGAATAGTTCACCTTGGTCTTGGATCTCGTCATCATATCGACCAACTCAGGGTAGCTGACTAAGAACTGATTCTCGTCGATTAAATTGATCACGACATGCGTAGCACCCTCTGGAATCTGCGCAGTGACCTTACCTTCTGGCATGAGTTTCGCAGGCGTGCGGAACCACTCCTCATAGCGATCACCACCATTGAGTGTATAGAGCAAATTCGCGCGCACCACCTTCGCGCCATGCTCTTGATATGTGAACTCAACTGTGTCGCCCTGTTGCACCCCCGTGAGGACGGTGCAGATATTCTCCTTATTGGGGAGTGGGAACTTATAGTCAGGGTTATAATACGGGTAGCTCGCCTGCATCTCTTCCAATACCTGCGTCAAGCGTTGGTTCATCGCCTGCGCTTTTTCCGGCATTGAGTCTGCTAGATTATGAGCCTCTTCGATATCGCCACGCACTTGCTTGCCGTTCTGAGTCTCATAGAGACGGAACAATTCAAGCTCTGGCGAATACTTGTTGTTCACATGGTCGTAATTCCGCACAAGTTTGTAGTCGCCAATTCGCAGCGTGCTCTCCAATGCGATGCTATTCGGGAAGTGCCACATCATGGTATCACGCACCGAACCATCCGCCTCGAGCACGAGCGACGCATTCGTAGGATCTGTTAGCAGAAAATTGCTGATGTCAATGCCATCCAAGTGCTTATCCGCAGGCGTCTTTGATCCCGTCAGCGCAAGAATCGTTGGAAAGAAATCGAGGCCATTGACCATGACATCGGACTGCACACCTGCATCGATCCCTGGACCTGTAATAATCAGCGGCACACGGGTGCCCCCTTCCATCGCAGAGATTTTGCCACGCGCGAGTGGTGCGTTATCGGTAATGATCTCACCAGGATGCTGCTCCATCCCCCCATTATCTGAAGTGAAGATCAGATAGGTATTCTCGATCAACATATGCCCCGGCCAGCGAGGATCTTCTGTTGTATTCAAGTAATCCAAGAAACGACCGACATAATAATCGAGCTCTTCAACCATAGCGCAGTAGAATGGGTTCGTTTGCCCCTCCCCCTTCCACTCGTTGGGGTTTTCAGGCAATTCAACGCCCAGCTTCTTAACATACTTCTGGAGCAACTCCTCACTGCGCGTATGAATCGGGGTGTGCACCAACCAGGTTGCATAATAGAGGAAGAAAGGCTGATCTTTATGCTCACTGACAAACTCCATGGCATCCTCGCTGTTCTGGTGATATGGAAATCCATTTTCATCCAGCTGATACGGATCGCCTTCTTCGCGGGTCGCAAAGCCCGTCAAGCGATTAGGGCGCATCCGCGCCGTTGTGCCGAGATTGTGGCGTGTCCAATCAAAGCCCTGATCTTCAGGTTGAGGATACGCATTGTGATTAATCGCCATGTGCCACTTGCCACAATGACCGGTCGCATAGCCATTCTGCTGCAATGCCCGAGCGATGGTCATCTCACCTTCTGGCATACGTCCACTATACCAAGGCGGCATCATTCGGTGCGCAGCCTTATTGTAGGCAGTCGGCGGGCCACCGCCCACCACATGTGTTTTCTGCGCACGCGCAGGATGGTTGCCACTCATGATTGCACAGCGGGTCGGCGCACAGGTCGGCGCAGGTGAATACCCCTGCCAAAACAGCACACCTTTCTCTGCCAGCGCATCGATGTTCGGCGTCTCCATCGGCGACGGCTCATCGATGTCGTAGCACTTCACATCCTGCCATCCGAGGTCATCGGTGAGCAGTAGCACCACATTGGGCTGAGTAGGACGGCTATCACTCGCGGCGGTTGCAATGCCTGGAAGCATTGCAACCGCACATAGTGCAGAAATTATGATACGACTCTTCATTTTTTTATATCTCTCGACGCATTAAACACTCGTGTTTTGTAACCTTCATTAACCTAAACATCATTCGAAGAACAGTTACTTCTTTGAAGTCTTTTGTGCCTTCACGACTTTACTATACTGCATATAGCCATTCATATCGATGATCGCAAAGCAGTAGGCGGGGATACTCGCTGGAATATCAGCACTGACACTGTATCCGTCGGCACTGAGTATCGCCAACTCGCGCATGCCTGGCAACTTCGCATCGTCAGGCTTGCTGACCATTTCTTTATATCTGTGCTTCACGTCAGACTTCTCAGGACAGTAAATCACGTATGCCTTTTGAATGGCTGGCCCAGAGCGCACGACGGACAGTGTTGCCTGACGGCTGCCGCACTCATACTGCGACTGTGAGACGCTCGCAGACGGCGCCTTGTTGCCAGAATAAGCAGGATTCAAATACGGCCCTTCGGCATGGTTCGCAGCTAGTTCGGCTTCCAGTGTCGCACTCAGTCGCTCCACCACTGAACTAAACTCTGGATTATTGGATAAATCATTCAACTCCTCGTAATCATTCCGCTGGCCATCTTTGTAGAGTTGATACAGCTCATAGTCATTCGTGGCATAGCGCTTATGGAGCTTAAAGTCGCCGCTACGAATCGCAGACTTCATCGAATCCATGCCATTGTGCGGGAAGTGCCAGAACAGATGCTCACGCTCCTCCCCTTGCGCGTCAACGATCTGTTGTGACCTGCCTTCGAGGACAGGCGTAATGTCGAGACCGCTGAGTGCCTTGAAGTCTTTCGGAGCAATCTTTGAGTCAGTTAACTCTAGGATCGTCGGAAAATAGTCGAGCTGGTTCACCAGTCCATCGAAGCGACTGCCATGTGCAATGCCTGGCCCTGTGATGACCATTGGCACGCGAACACCACCGTCTTCCGTATGCGTCTTCCCGTATTTCAGAGGCGCGTTATCGGAGATGACTTCCTTGCCGTGTTTCTCCGCACCGCCGTTGTCCGAGGTGAAGAAGATGTAGGTCGTCTCAATGAGCTTTTTGCCTGGGTTTCTAGGATCATCGGTGCTCTCGAGATAATCGACAACACGGCCGAGGCTCCAGTCAACCGTGGTCACCATGGCAGCGAAGTAAGGGTTTTGCTGACTAGGTCGTGACATGTCACCCGGCTCAGGTGGAAACGGTCGACCAAGTTTGTCGCAGTAGTATTCGAGCAACTCGCCGTTGCGCGTCAGGACCGGCCAGTGAACCATCCAATGACACAGGTTGAGGAAAAACGGCTGGTCGCCGCTCTCGTCCATAAACTTGATCGCCGACTCCGTGACCTCATCGTAAGGGTAGCGAATACCCTCTGGCTTCTTGTCACTGAATGGAGGGCATTTTTCCTTGCTGAGCGGATACTTCGGATCTTCCGCAGTAGCAAAGCCCTTGGTGCGGTCAGGCATACTCCGGTGAGGGCCACGCTCTTGGTTCACCACCTCGAAACCATAACTCGCGGCATTGAGCCCGACATGCCATTTCCCGGAATGCCCAGTGCGGTAGCCGTTCGCCACCATCGCATCCGCTAAAGTCAGGAGATTCAAATCTAGAGGCCCCTGGAGATACGGTGCAATCAGCGACTCGCTCTTTCTTGCTGGCGTCATCGCGCCAAGGTGAACGTGGGTCATACCAATCTTAGCGGGATGCTGCCCCGTAATAATACCCGCACGCGAAGGCGAACAGGACGGAGCCGATGCATAGCCCTGCGTGAAGTTCATCCCGGAATCAGCGAGCTTGATAATATTTGGAGTCTCGTAGGGACAAGGCTCGTCCACATCATTGAGCTGCACATCTTGCCAGCCCAGGTCATCGACGTAGAAGATGATGATATTTGGCTGCGTTGGCTCTTCTGCGGTGACTGGCTGCAAGATCACTAAACCTAGTAACGCGAACAATGAAAAATGGCGTGTAGAAATCATGGAAATTTTAAAATATCTCAAGGAATGGCACATATGACAAATTGAGAATACACAGATAAGATTTAGAATCATCCTGCGAATGCCTAAAGCTCTCTCCAAATGATCTCGGCAGTCTCCTGCTTAATATCGACCGTGACTTTGGCGTGCCGGAATGCGCGTTTATAGACGTAGCCTTCTTGAGTGGCCTCCCCTATCGGAGCACCGAGCGGATATTGATACTCGGGTATGTCCTTCATCCAAATCATGGATCTGCCATTGTCGACACCGTAGCCATCGTTAAACATGAAGTAACTATACGGTTCGGCACAGATCAAGTAGAGCGCCAACGCATAAGTAAACCGATTGGCGGGCGAGGTGGTGCAACAAATTGTCTGTAAATTGAGTCGAGCCTAGGCGAGACGCCAGTTCCTGTATCAGGAGTTGAAGGCGTCTGGCCAAAGCTGGAAGCTAAGGGTGCTAAATCCAAACAAAGCACCAACAATGACCAGAC
>CAJQOS010000091.1 GCA_905479975.1 uncultured Puniceicoccaceae bacterium
GACTCAAAAAACATCGGAAAAACACGTTCAAATCCTACGACGAGGACGGTCATGTTTTACGACCACAGCTCGGAAAAATACCCCAAAATCCTACGACCTCAAATTGGAAAGAATTACGACGTCAAAAAAAGCGCTTACAGACTGCTTAAAGTCGCCGGAAGTCGTTAATACAACTCAGGGCGTCGGTCCTTCAGCGCCGTCAACGCAGCGCGGACCTTGGCTACCTTTGCGATGTCAATATCGGCGAAGTGCACGTCTGCGGATTCATCTGCTTCCAACAGGATCTCCCCCCACGGATCGACCACCATGGAGTGCCCAAAGTAGCACGTCTCTCCGACGGATGCGCCGTGCCCTTCAACTCCACACTGATTCGTAGCGATGAAGTAGGATTGATTCTCGATCGCCCTCGCTTGGATGAGCGTGCGCCAATGCGCTAGGCGTGGATGTGGAAATGCCGCCGGCAGCACTTGAATCGCGGCTCCATCGAGCGCGCATTTCCGGAACAACTCGGGAAACCGCAGATCGTAACAGACACTACAACCGATCCGTCCCAATTCCGTATCCGCTGTAACGAGATGCGCCCCCGCTTCCACATGCTTATGTTCCCCGAACAACGTAAACAAATGCACCTTACGATAGTGCGCTGCCACGTCTCCTGATCGTTCAAAATATGTCAACGCATTGGCTGGACGTCCGGATGTTGTTTGCTCCAGAAATGAACCACAGATCGCGATATCGTGCGCTTGCGCGAGCTGTGCAATCTGAGCGCGGTGCCCCGCCGCTTCAGGCAATAACTCACGGCAACGCTTCCAATCAAATCCAGTCGTGCACATTTCCGGCAAGAAAACAGCGACTGCCCCCCCCTCTTTCGCTTGCGTCACCAGCTCCGCAATCGTTTCCAGATTGGCAGCAGGATCGCCCCGGTGAATCTCAAATTGTGCCAGTGCTATTTTCATACAAAACTCAAAGCGGAGTCGGTGCCCAATGGCAACCGAACGATCTCACGAAATTAAAGCGGTATGCGCCCGGACGAGGGCATCCTTTAGCAGTGCGACCTCCAGAGGTTTACTCAGATAATCATTCATGCCTGCTGCGAGGCACTTCTCGCGATCCTCATTCATCGCAAATGCAGTCACTGCGATGATATACTGCTGCGTATCATTATCTTTAAATTCCCCGCCGCGAATGGCTTGTGTGAGTTCGACACAACTCCTCCCCGGCAGGCGCACATCCATCAGCACGACATCGAAGATACCTCGCTGCATGATCTCGATTGCCTGATCGCCATCATGCGCAACATGCGGTTCGTAGCCGAGACTTTCGAGCAACTCCTTCATCACCCATCGATTATCCTCATCATCCTCACAGACCAACAATCTCAAGGGGTGCGCTTGTGCGAAATCATCCTGAAGCAGATCCACATCCGTGTTGTCCGCTTTCACATGACTAGCAACAGTCGCAGTGCTCGCGCTCAACTGATCCGGCCGTGAGAGCGGTATCATAAATTGAAAACTCGATCCTTCACCCAGCGTGCTTTCCGCCCAAATCTCTCCCCCCATGCATTCCACCAAGCGCTGGCAAATCACCAACCCCAACCCGGTGCCGCCAAACTGACGAGCGGTCGAAGCTCCGACTTGCGAGAATGCTTTAAACAAGCAATCAAACTTCTCACGTGCAATGCCACACCCAGTATCCTGCACTTCGAAACGCAGCATGTCAGACTCTTCGTTAGACTTCCACGTATTCATTCGCACGCTCAGCAAGACTGAACCTTCTCGGGTAAACTTTACAGCATTACTCGCAAGGTTCATCAATATCTGACGAATGCGATGCGCATCACCCACGTAAACCTCACCAATCTTAGGGGCGATATCATAATCCACCTGAATCCCCTTGTCATTCGCCATCGGCAGCACATACCCCAATGCCTCACACATGACTTGCTCAATGTCAAACTGATCAGATTCCAACTCCAACGTGCGGGCTTCAATTTTGGAATAATCGAGGATATTATTGATCAAATTCAACAGCGCCTTGCCACTGCGCTTAATGATGGCAGCGTGCTCGACTTGCATCTCATCTAACTCGGTTTGAAGAATGAGATCCGTATACCCGATGATCGCATTCATCGGCGTGCGGATTTCATGGCTCATCATCGCGAGAAACTCTCCCTTCGCCATACTCGCAGAATTTGCCTGGTCGCGTGCGACCCGCAACTCTTCCTCACGTTCACGCATCAGGATCAGACCAGAGATACTGGAAGCGAGCACGCGAACGGCATTCACCTCAGACTCATTCCAATGATGCCTTTGATTGCAATAATCGATGGCGAAAAATCCATACAGTTCCCCTTCCACCCACATCGGCACTACGAGTAGCGACTCACACTCTCTAACTCGCGAAATATGTTTGGCTTTAAGCGATGGTCATTCGCGCCCTCCAAGCGGATAATGTCACCTTCGATTAACTGCTCATACCACCCCGGGAAAAAGTCTTCGAACGGAGCATCCTTCAGGGAGGGGTGATTGAGAATGCTCTGATAGGAGTCATTTTTCAGCCACTCAAAGCGTGGATTACAGGTATGAAAGGACTCACCCGGATGACCTGCAATTTCAAAAACAATGCTACGCTCAACACGCAGAGCGATACCAATCTCACGCATGGCCCGCTCAATGGCATTACCAAAATCAACCATCGTTAGCAGCGTATGATTCGCACGTGCAGTGGCATTGAGCACCACGTCGCGTTGTTGGATTTCGGCCTCCGCGCGCTTTCGCGAGGTAATGTCATACGCAACCCAAACCACCCGACTCGACTCTCTCCCGTCCGAACGCATCGGTGACACACGCGCATTAAACCAATGCTCACCTACATCCACCGATTCGAGCGAATACTCCAAGCTTTGAACCGTATTTGAGGTCAAGGCTGCCGAAATCGTATTCAAAAACGATTCGCAAATTGCATAGTCAAACACCGAACTCAAAGGCTTATCGATCACCCTCTCTGAATGGGAGATTCGATGGTTCGCTTCGACCTTTGAATTCGCAGAGAATACATCGACGATATTTCCCTCTTTAGATAGCACAAAAGCAATGTCGGGGAGTGCTCCGGTAAATGCACGCAACCGGCTCTCGTTCTCGGCAATTTGAGCCTCCCGCCGCCGCAGTTCGGTCATCACCGCAGCCAAGCAAATAGAAGTGATCGAAACAATGCCGACGAACATCCACACATTCGCGGGGCTCTGCGTGATCTTAGCCCCTTCAGTAAAGACCGGAATCAGTGCCCACACCGCAGTCATCGCCAAGACCAGCACCCCAGCCGAGGCACCACGCAGGCCGAACCGAATTGCCGACCAAGCCATAATTGGAAAAATGGCGAGCTCCATCGGGTAAAACAGCACATCAGTCGGCGCCCAATTCTTAAACGTCACCAGACCGAATGTAACCAAAGTAAACAGCCATACCCCGACTTCGAAGAATTGCCGCCCCTTGAGCTGAAACCCGCTGCGATCTGCCCATGCTAATATAAAAGGAGTGATGATGATCGAGCCAAACCCAGCCGCTAACCAATTGGTTAAAAATAATGGAGTAAACGCCTCCCATCGTATTCCGCCATGACTGCGGCATTGAAAGACCGATTCGATGATCGAACCAAAACAAGTGCTAATTAGAATCCCACAAAAGATGATGATCAGTGCATCTCGGATACGTTCCATATTAATACGAACACGCAATTCATGCAGCAGACGTTGGCTCAGTGCAGCAGCCGCAATCGTCGCAAGCGGCACACTCAATATCATCAACAAGCTTTGTTCCGCAAAAAGAGACGGCAGCAACGCCCCGAGGAAAATTGCCGGCAAATACCGTAGGCCACCCACCCAGACGATGCCGAGTGCCACACCAAATACCGGTGCGATCTGATTAATATGGTTACCAAATCGAGGATCTGCGACGATGACCGCGACTTGTGCGGCAAACGCAACACTCAAGAATGTCAGGATGTTATACATCCCAAATATAAGATCACGCCTCTTCATATAACTACGACTCTATCGATCTTTCGGCTGCACTTAATCATCAATCCACGCATCACAATTGACTAACCATGAGAAGGCAAATCTTCTTGGAACTTTTACTTTTTATAGACAAAAAACAAAGAAAAGTGAAATTACCTCAAAATAAGGCTTGATTCACCTATGATCCGCAGCATGTTTCTCGACTTTCCAAACTTGAGGACGGCTAGCTCAGTTGGTTAGAGCACCTCGTTTACACCGAGGGGGTCGTGGGTTCGAATCCCTCGCCGTCTACCATTTTTCAAGTTTGAGCCGCGAGGCTTCTTTATCATGCGCCACATCATCTCTATCCTCGTTGAAAATAAGTTCGGAGTTCTCGCTCGTATCGCTGGCATGTTCAGTGGTCGTGGGTTTAATATCGAGACTTTAAATGTGGGACCGATGATCGATGATCGTTTCTCCCGTATCACTGCGACTATCATCGGCGACGATGATGCACTGGATCAAGTCATCAAGCAGGTGAACAAATTCATCAACGTGCTCGAAGTCACAGAATTTTCACGTGGTCAAGCCACTGAGCGTGAACTCGTCATCTTGAAGGTGAATGCTCCTGCAGCTCAACGATCTGAAATCATGCAGGTCTGCGATATCTTCCGTGCGAAGATCATCGACGTTGCAACAGAATCGATGAACATCGAAATGACCGGTAATTCCAATAAGGTAAAAGCCTTCCTCAGCCTGATCGAGCCATACGGCATCGTCGAGATGGCACGCACTGGTAACCTCGCACTGAAACGCGGATAAATCCCCGCACTCCTCTCATTTTTTTACAATCCGGAAGCTAAGTAGCTTCTACAAACAACGATAAATATGCCTGCTAAAGTCTATACCGACAAGGACGCTGATCTCCGAGTAATCAAAAAGAAGACCCTAGCCATCATTGGCTACGGTTCGCAGGGCCACGCCCACGCGCAAAACTTGAAGGACAGTGGTCTCAATGTGATCATCGGTCTCTATAAGAAGAGCAAGTCCGTCAAGGTCGCTCAAAGCCAAGGTTTCGAAGTATTCGAAACTGCTGAAGCCGTTCAAAAGGCAGACGTGATCATGATCGCCGTGCCAGACATGTTGCAGGCTGAAGTTTACGAAAACGACATCCTTCCAAACCTCACGAAGGGAAAGACCATCGCATTCACACATGGTCTGGCGATCCACTTCGGTCTGATCGAAGCACCTAAGGGGATCGACGTCATCATGGTTGCTCCTAAGGGCCCAGGTCACGTTGTTCGTAGCCAATACGTTGAAGGCAAGGGCGTTCCAGCACTGATCGCGATCAACAAGGGCTCCTCCAAGGATGCCAAGAAGATTGCACTCGCATGGGCGAAGGGCGTAGGCGGCACACGTGCCGGTGTCATCGAAACAACTTTCAAGGAAGAGTGCGAAACTGACCTCTTCGGTGAGCAAGCCGTTCTTTGCGGTGGTGCCTCTGCACTTGTCATGGCTGGCTTCGAAACACTGGTTGAAGCAGGCTACCAACCAGAAATGGCTTACTTCGAGTGCTTGCACGAGTTGAAGCTGATCGTCGACCTCATGGTTGAGTCTGGTATCTCCGGCATGCGCTTCTCTGTTTCCGAAACAGCTGAATGGGGTGACTACATCAGTGGTCCTCGCGTCATCAATGCGTCTTCCAAGAAGGCAATGAAGACGATCCTCAAGGAAATCCAATCCGGTAAGTTCACTAAGGACTGGGTCAAGGAATACAAAGCTGGCCTTCCTAAATACAAGCAGTTCGTCAAGGACGGTGCTGCACACCCAATCGAGAAGACAGGCAAACGCCTCCGCTCTCTCATGCCTTGGGTCAAGAAGCGCAACATCAAGGGTTCGCAAGCAGCTTACAACAACTAAGCTTTATTGCTTCTTTCGAAATTTCAAGCGGTCGTCGGTTTCATACCGTCGGCCGCTTTTTCTTTAGTGACACAGGCATTCCTGCCTGTGACTTAATTTCAGCCGTAACAGGCAAGAATGCCTGTCTCACAAAATAATGCCCGCACCCATACAGATCGCCACTCGTAAAAGTCCACTCGCGCTCAAGCAAACCGAGATGGTGCTCGCGTGGCTCCAAGCGAAGCTCCCGGAAGAGCAATTCGAAGAGTTACGCCTGAGCACCAAAGTGGATGAACGCCTCAGTTGGTCGCTGGAGAAACGTGGCGGCATCGGACTCTTTACCAAAGAGCTCGAAGACGCCCTACTCGATGGCCGCGCACACTTAGCAGTGCATAGCGCCAAAGATATGCCCACCGCATTTCAAGCAGACCTACACGTGGCCGGCTACATGCCACGCGCACGCGCCACCGATGTGCTCGTGCATCGCACAGACCGCCCGGAGCCGACAATAATCGCCACTAGTAGCCCACGCCGACGCGCACAACTCGGTCTCATCCGTGACAATGCCGAATGGACCACCATTCGCGGCAATGTCGGCACACGCCTGCGTAAAATCACCGAAGGCGAAGCCGATGCCACCCTACTCGCTGCTGCCGGACTGGATCGCCTGGACATCACCGCGCACGAAGGACTCGAATTCGTCGAACTCCCCATCGAGCAAATCGTGCCCGCGCCTGGCCAAGCTGCCATTGCTATCCAATGCCGCGCAGCCGATCTGCAGAAATACGAGCATCTGTTCTGCGAGCAGACCAAACTAGCGGTCTCACTCGAACGCGCATTCCTGCGCAAGCTCGGCGGCGGCTGCCAAACACCCGTCGGTGCCCATTACACAGACGGCAGCTTCTATATTTTCCATCCGGAAACCGGCCACACGTCCTTTGAGTTCGCACTCGAATCCCTCAACGACATCGAGCCGATCCTCGACTCGATCTTCAACGATCTAAAACTTAATTTCTAATTCTCCAAAAATGTCTTCTCAAAATAAAACAGGCACAGTCTATCTCATTGGTGCAGGTCCCGGCGACCTCGGCCTCATCACAGTGCGCGCACGCGAGCTGATCGAAACTGCAGATGTACTCCTCTACGACTACCTCGCCAACCCGAAGTTACTGGAATGGACACGCGAAGGCGCAGAGACCATCTACGTCGGCAAGAGCAATGGCCAACACTCGATCCCGCAGGACGAAATTGAAGAAATCCTCGTCAATCGCGCACAAAAAGGACTCAACGTCGTGCGCCTCAAAGGAGGCGACCCTTTCGTATTCGGTCGTGGCGGCGAAGAAATCGAACAGCTTGAGATTGATAAAATCCCATTTGAGATCGTTCCAGGCATCACCGCAGCGCTAGCGACTGCCGCCTACGCAGGTATCCCCCTCTCCCATCGCGATTACAGCTCAGCGATCACCTTCCTCACCGGCCACGAAAATCCAGAGAAGCACACGTTCAGCATCGACTTCAAAGATTACGGGCAAAACAAAGGCACCCTCTGCATCTACATGGGCATTGGCCAACTCCCACGCATCGCCGGCGAGCTACAGGCTGGCGGCATGTCTGGCAGCACTCCAGTGGCCATCGTTCAGTGGGCAACCCTCAACCGTCAACGCTCCCTCTTCTCAACCATCGACACCGTCGCCGCAGACCTCGCGACTTCCGGCATCACAGCACCGGCCATGGTCATCATTGGCGAAGTCGTCGCAAATCGCACCAAAACCGAGTGGTTCGAAGGCCGACCACTCATGGGCAAACGCATCGTCGTCACACGCGCACGCGACCAAGCCGGTCAACTCACAGCCTTGCTCGAAAGCAACGGCGCTGAAGTCATTGAGTTGCCATTCATTGAGGTAAAGCCCGACGTCAACCAGCAGCAGCTCGCAGAAATTTTCGCCGGCATCGCCATCTATGAGTGGATCATCTTTACCAGCGTGAATGGTGTAAAGTCATTCTTTGATATGTTCTATAAAGCATTTGACGACATTCGTTGCCTCGGGCCGATGCGTATCGCCGCCGTTGGATCAGCCACCGCACGCGAAATCGCGAAGCATAATCTGAAAGTTGACTTGGTCCCTGAAAAGGCCAACGGCGACGCCCTCGCAACCGCCTTCATCAAGAATGAAGGCATCGAAAGCATTCAAATGCTCGTCGTTACCGGCAACCAAAACCGCGAAGTACTCGTCAAGCGCCTGGAAACCGAAGGCGGCGCAATCGTCGATACCTTGCCACTCTACAAGACCAGCAAGACCGACTTGAGCAACCATGCTGCCGCCGAGCGCTTCCGCACCGAAGGTGCCGATGCCGTGCTATTCACCAGTTCCTCCACAGTGAAATCCTTCGTCGATCAAGCCGCAGCGCTCACACTCGAGCCCGACGCCACCACGCCAGCCTTCGGCAGCATCGGTCCACTCACGACCAAGACCTTAAAGGAACTCGGATTACCAGTCGGATTCGAATCGAAGCACGCCAGCCTCGATCATTTCGTCAACGCGACCACCGAGCATTTGAGCGCATATGAATGAGAAATGGGATGAAAAAGATCGCATCTATATTTTGTTCCACTGCCTTCATGAGTCATGAAGGCAGTCTCGCTAAAAACGACAGGGGTGGAGTATCCTATGCCTAGTCGACTATCAAATTAAACACGATTATCAGGCAACAGGAGAGCTCATTTCGCGTCGCTTTTCGCCCGCCCCATCCAGCAAAGCGAGCTGGCAAACCAGGCCACGGTAGCGACCAGCATGAGCGTCTTGTTCAATTCCAGACTAATGCAATTCGTATAGAAAAGCGCCGGAGCCAAGACAATCAAAACGAGTGACAGAAACGAAATAATTTCAGTGATCTTTTTCATACGGATTCCCCCTTCTGTTGTAGTTTACTCAAACCGATATAAAGTGCGCAGGCGATAAACCAGCCTGGCAAGGATACAAAGAATATTTGAAATTGCGGCTTACCGGATTTCACCAGCGCCACACAAATGATCAAAGTCGCGATCCAGGCGATCCCAGCGGCCCAGTTAATCTTCAGGCCACGGTGCTCCGCATAGTATTGTTTAAGGCCGAGCTTCGGCAGGATCCAAAAGTCGGCAAAGATCACCGCGCCCATTGGCATCAAAATCAGGCCGTAGAGTGCAACAAACCCGAGCAAACGCATCGCAACAGCTGGAAACATGCCCGCTAGCGTGGCCAGTAAGCCAGTGCCAATGGTCACGGCAAAACGCGATTTGTTCGGCATGATCGCCTGGAAGGCTAAGCCAGCGCGGTAGATCGTCGGATTGGCGGTCGTCCAGCCCGCGATGATCACGCAAATGAGTCCCGCCACTCCTGCGGCACGATAGGCTAAAGGCCCCGGCAACACATTGGTATTGCCGGGATCCATATGCAGCTGCAAAGCGTAGAGAATCGACGCCGCCAGCCAAGCCATGAAATGGCCGACATACATGCCCGATGCAGATGCAATGCCATGCCACGGTTTTTTGGCAAACCGCAGCACGGAGAGGTCGGACATCCCCACGTGCATCGCCATATTACAAAACCAAGCAAAGAAAGTGACGTGCCAGAAAGTAAATTTGATTTGTCCTGGCAGCGGCTCCCCACCCTTCCAGATGTGTTCGGAGCATAGCGTCCATAGGCTCGATAGGGAATTCACCTCGGCACCCGTCACATCAATAAACTGACGTAGCCCAATAATACCAAAACCAAAGAAAACCAGCACCATCCAAGGCGCGGCGAGGTTGGCCACCTTGGAAACCGTTTCGTAGCCCCAGGCCGCCACGACCGAGATGACCGCGCCTACGCCTAGCACGGCGAGCACCCAACCCACACTGTTGGGCAAGAAGTCGTTGAGTCCCGGCATCGGGAAATGAAACCACACGCCCAGCGCCGTGGCCGACACCGTAATCATCGAACCCGCCAGGAAACAAAACATCACACCATTGGCTAAATTGTAGAGCGTCACCAACCGACGCCCACATATCTTTTCCAGTTGATAGTAAAGCGTCAACCGCACGCGCACGGCGATCGGAGCACAGAGTAATACCCAACTCAAGACCGCCAGCAGGTTGCCAAGAAACAAGCCACCAAGCACATCAAAGGCACCCACCCCCGCCGCCACAAACAGCGGTCCAATCATCAATTCGGTTCCAGCGCAATGCTCGCCGGCATACATACCCACAAACGCTTTTAGCCCCCTTGTCTTTGACTCTGGAACGGGCTCACGCTCGAACTCACCATGTTTTTCCTGTTGTTCTTCACTCATATGTTATTTTTTTTGAATCTCCATCAAAGTTTAAGACTGAGTCTCTTGTCCTATTTTATCAGTTATTGATAAGGAATATAACTGATTCCGCAACGATTGAAAATAGACACATTGACATATATTTTGCACAATATGACATCATGACCAAGCATGGCTGACGACAGGAGTCGTCGCTTCTACGATTTAGACCTCAGTCAACTAATGAGCATCATTCACTACTGAGCAGGAGGTCCCTTCAACGAACTTTGGTGTGCTCATTATGGTCTTCGGCTTTGGCTTAAGCTTCCACGGGCCTTTCTCGATCCGCTCCACCAAAAGTTTCGCGGCATTCTGACCGATTTGATACGGCTCTTGGTCAAATGACGAAATCGCCACTCGGGGGTCACGTAAATTCAAGGCACCAAAACCAATCACCTTCACCTGTTGTGGAATCTTCAGCTTCAAGCGTTGGCAACTATGCCACGCACTAATTGCCAAGCGGTCGGCGATGGCAAACACACCATCAAACTGCCCCTTGCATTTAGCCAGTTCGTGATCAATCAGATCCGCATTGTGCGTAAAGTTCGGCGCAATTACATCCGCTGCCAGCTTAACCTTAAATTTCTTTAACCCCGCCTTAAACCCCTCAGAACGCAAGCGACTGGTGCTCACAAAATCGCCCGTTGAAATCAACACCACGCTGTTACAGCCGTTCTCCGTCAACACACGTGCCGCCTCATACCCGCCCGCATAATCATCGGTGCCGACAAAATCCGCTTCAAAATGCGTGGTGTTACGATCCACTAGCACTAAAGGGATCTTACGGTCGATCACTTCCTTAAAATAAAGCGGGCTCGCATCCTCATTCACCGGCAGCAAAATGAAGCCGTCCACGCGACTTTCCAATAAGCGGTTGATCACCTTCCCCTGCTCCGCAAACGCGCGCTCTCCGAGATTACCATGCACTAGATCAAGCGCCATGATCATGTCCTTCTCATGTAAATAATCATAGGCGCCCTCAAGAATCGCAGGTGCAATCGCATGCCCAGCCGGCATCACCACACTGACGATGCCACTGCGACCACTCTGCATGCCACGCACCAGTCGATTCGGCTTATAGCCAAGCCGATCAGCAATCGCTCGAATCTGCTGTTCTGTTGCAGCCGCAACGTTGGACTCATTACGCAGGACTCGGGAAACTGTCATCATAGACACCCCCGCCTCCTCCGCGATTTGCTTCATACCTACAGATGACTTTTTCATGTTAATTAACATAAATTACAAATGTTACATATTAACAAGGATAAAACTACCAGATACCGCGGTCGCCCTTCTTAAGTGACTTTGAAACAGCCACCAAGAGTTGAACGGTGTGCTCGATATCTTCAAGGTCGACCATCTCGCTCGGTGTGTGCATGTAACGCAACGGAATGGAAAGTAAGCCTGTGGCAATGCCAGCCTGCGCGACTTGAATCGCGCGTGCATCCGTGCCGGTTGGGCGAGGATCGGCTTCGATTTGATACGGGATATTATTTGCTTCTGCACAAGCTACGATTTTCTCGAAAATGACTGGATTGATGTTTGGACCACGGCAAATGATCGGCCCACCGCCCTGCTTGAACATTCCATATTTACGCGGATCACAATCCGGCGAGTCCGTCGCATGGCCTACATCCACCGCGATCGCGAAGTCAGGATTCTCGGAGAAGGCCGCAGTCATCGCACCGCGCGTGCCGATCTCTTCTTGAGTCGTGGCCGCTGCGGTGACCTTCGCAGCGAGTTTCTGCTCCTTCGATAAACGGAGCACCGCTTCCATCACAGCATAGGCACCAGCCTTATCGTCGAAGGCACGAGCCACGCCAACGCTACCGCGAATCAGTTCAAAGCTCTGATCATACACAGCGGTGTCGCCAATGCGGACGAGTGCTTCAGCCTCTTCCTTGCTCTGCACTCCTAGGTCGATCCAGATTTCGTGCGTCTCAGGCACCTTCTTACGATCCTCTGCGCTCATCAGGTGAATCGCGCGTTTACCAGTCACTGCTTTGACCATGCCGTTACTGGTTAAGATCGACACACGACGACCGGAGATCATCGACTTGTCGTGGCCACCGAGCGTATCGAAATACACGAAGCCCTTGTCGTTGATATAAGTAATGATCAGCCCGAGTTCATCGATGTGACCGCAAAACAGGATCGATGGATCACCGCCTGAATTTACTGTGGCAAAGCGGTTACCCATGGTGTCCTTACGATACGTATCGACCTTCGACTCGACGTGCTTGTCGATGACGGCTTGCGCCTCGTATTCGTGGCCCGTTGGGGAGCGTGCGTCGAGCAAGTCGACGAGAAATGGGGGTGCCTGGTAGGCTTTTGTGACAGGTTTTGAGACCTTCTTCGTTGTTTTCTGTTTCGGCATGTCGATACATGTAGAGGGGTTGTCCACGAAGCGCACGAATTTTCACACAGAAAATGTGAAACCACGCGCGATCCTCAAGAGCTGGTAGCGCTGGTGCGTCCCGCACCGCATGCGTCATGCTGGTCGCCCACAGTAAGGACTGCCTGATGCGGCGCGGGACGCGCCTGCCCTACCCGAGTCAAAGCCGGCTCCCGGTTCCGCTGCAAAGTGCTATAAAAAACGGCAGCTAAAGCAGCCGATCCCAGTGCCATCAAGG
>CAJQOS010000092.1 GCA_905479975.1 uncultured Puniceicoccaceae bacterium
TATCTTTGCAATTACCCCTATTAAATAAGGCAAAATAGCAGGCGTGAGTTTCGAATCGGACGTGTCGATACCGATAAAATCAGCTGGAATCCGCTGCTACTGTTCCCCCTCCGTGCCATTCACGGCAATGCGAGGTCAGAGTTAGATCAGACCAGGAAGGTCCAGGTAATACCGAGCGCCCTTGAGCTTGCCAATCTTCACCATCCATCCTCGCGCCTCAAGTTCGCAGAGATCACGGAGTGCAGAGCGGTGAGCACGCAAACCGACTGAATTTACGTGAATCCGGCTAGACAACTGTCCAAATTTACATTAATTCAGGCAGTATGATACCCAGATCACTAAAAGAATCCCTAGAAACAACACTCAAACCAGGTCGAGTTTGGATGCTATTTGGAGCACGCCGAGTGGGTAAGACGCGGCTGATCGAGGACTATTTGACTACTGTTCCGGAACAAAAATGGTATACTGGGCATGGAGAAGATCGCGATCTAGCCGATCTACTAGAAGCGCGTTCGGCCTCTCGCCTACGACAACTATTCAGTGGTTACGATGGGTTCTTTCTCGATGAAGCGCAGTCAGTGACTGATGTAGGAGCCACACTCAAACTGCTCGTCGATCTTCTCCCGCAATTAAAAGTCATCGTGACTGGGTCTTCAGCCTTTCGTCTCAATCAGATGCTAGGGCAACCACTCACAGGTCGCCGATCCGTCCACTATTTACATCCAGTTACGGCCAGTGAAATCGCGTCATGGAAAGGGCCTTTAGCCCCGGAAGGACTCCTACCCGATCTGTTAAATTACGGCAGTTATCCTGAAGTGTTACAAATTGGACCGGCCGCAGAGCGTCAAGCTTACCTGCGCCAACTCGTCGAAGACTACCTGTTTCAAGACATACTTGCGTTCGAACAACTTCGCAATGCTCGCAAGCTACGCGACCTCACAACGCTTGTCGCTCATCAAATCGGCAGTGAACTCTCGCTCAACGAACTCGCAAACTCCCTACAGATCAACAAAGCCACGGTCGAGCGTTACCTTGATCTGCTAGAGAAGAGCTTCGTGCTCTTTCGCATCAGCGGGTTCTCTAGAAATTTGCGCAAAGAAGTCAGCAAAACCATGCGCTACTACTTTGTGGATAATGGAATTCGCAATGCCGTGATCAACAACTTCCAAGCCATCGACCAACGATCAGATCGAGGCGCACTATGGGAGAATTTCTTCGTCAACGAACGGCGACGACACCACGCATACAGCAATACAGGCACACAGGACTATTTCTGGCGCACTTATGACCAGCAAGAGATTGATCTAATCGAAGTCGGTTCAGACGGCAGCTTAGTCGCCTTCGAATGCAAATGGCAGGACAAGAAGCACCGCACTCCCGCCGCATGGAAGAAAGCCTATCCCGATACCCCCGTCCAATTCGTCCACCCAAAAAACTTCATGGACTTCCTGATATAGGAAAAGAGGAAGGCAGGAATCTCTAGCAGCCAAATGATTGTCGAGTGCTGCATCCAGAAGCGGCGTCGCACCAGTCACATGGGCAGTGAGTGCATTCAGTGCCCCAACCAACCTCGAATCTTAACCCAGTCTGAAATCGGATCATTTAATCTAAAAAGGTGCTGAATGTCTCCCCCACAGGCACTCCATCATACCGATCTCAAAGGACTTATATCATGAAACTACTCATAGTAGAAGACGACCTACGTTTATTGCGCACCATCGAGCGCGACCTGAAAGAAGAGGGCTTTCAGGTCGAAGTGGCATGGGACGGGCTCGAAGGTCTAAAGATCGCACAACACAATCCATTCGATCTCATTCTGCTCGATGGCATGCTGCCTGGTATCAATGGCTGGACTTTTGTCGAACAACTCAGAGAAACTCAAACCACACCAGTCCTCATGCTGACTGCTCGCGATGCCGTGCAAGACAGCGTCTCAGGCCTAAACGCAGGTGCGGATGACTACCTCACCAAGCCGTTTCACTTTGATGAATTCGTCGCGCGGATCAATGCGTTGATCCGTAGAGACACTGGATCCAACCGCGCCACACTCGAACACGACGGCCTCATCCTCGACACGACCGCGTGACGGTGCGCCTTGACGGTTCACTGCTAGAGCTCACCGCGCGCGAATTCCTCGTGCTACGTAAGTTACCCTCTCGAAAGGGGCAAGTGATGATCATGGTCCTCGTATTTCCGATATTTATTGCGCTGCCCTATCAACACTCGCGCTCCAAGCGGATCGACCAAACAGATAAATCATTGGCCATTGCCATTGCACATACCAGCACGCGCCAACTAGTCGCCAAAGACTCCGAGCTGGATCAAATACTTGCACAGCCTAAATGGTATATCATCTATGATCGTTGGCGCGATGTCATGCATCGTAGTGACAATGCTCCAGAGTTCAACATCCAGTATGATGACATCATAGAGATGACGGCCTATGCCGCCCTTCTGATTGTTGCCTTTGGAATCACAGCACTATCAGTCGGATGGTGGATGGCAGGACGCTCACTGAGCCCAATCCAATCCTTTGCTCGCAGCGCCAAGGAGATCAGCCAAAGCAAGGAGTTTACTCAAATCGACCTGACAGGCACTGAGCATGAATTGCGCGATTTAGGCGAAGTCCTCAATGGCGCCTTCAAGCGCATGCACCATGCATTGCAACAGCACCGTCACTTGACCGCCGACGTATCCCATTAACTACGCACGCCCATCTCGATTATATTACTGGAGCTCGAATCGGCACTGCGCAAAGAACGTAGCGCGCAAGGGAAATCTCGGACTCGGGCTCTCGATTAGTAAAAGTATCATCGAAGCGCACAACGGCAGTATTGAATTAGAGCCGACTCAAACGGGCACCTGTTTTCTGATTCAGCTGCCGATGGCAGCAGAGGATACTGATGCTGCTTAAGAGGTTTCATCTGGAAAACTGGGAACGGCTGCTTCAGCTGCCGAAGATTTTAGGTCTCTTGATTCAAAAAGCTCTTCGCAACGCGAGGCAGCTGAAGCAGCCTATCCCAGTGATATGACGAGGAACCCACAAAAAAGCCCGACTCCACAGCGTGAAGTCGGGCTTTGAAATTTGTTACGAAGCAGAAACGTTACGCTCCGGCCTTCGCATCTTCGAACGCTTGCACCGCGCATTTTGCACAGGTTTCGCGGATACCGGCGAAGAAGTCGTTGCCCTTGTCATCCACCAAGATGTAAGCAGGGAAATCTTCCACTTCGATCTTCCAGACCGCTTCCATGCCGAGTTCTGGATATTCCAGCACTTCGACATGCTTGATGTTATACTCAGCGAGCAACGCAGCTGGCCCACCAATTGAACCGAGATAGAACCCGCCATGCTTTTCGCAGGCGTCCGTCACTTGCTGCGAGCGATTGCCCTTGGCGAGCATGATCATCGAGCCGCCTTCGGCTTGAAACGGAGCCACGTAGGAGTCCATGCGACCCGCAGTCGTCGGACCGAACGAGCCAGATGGCTTGCCCGCTGGTGTCTTCGCAGGCCCGGCATAATAAACAGGGTGATTCTTAATGTATTCTGGTAGCCCTTCGCCGCGGTCAATGCGTTCCTGCAACTTGGCATGCGCACTGTCACGAGCTACCACGATCGTTCCGGAGAGCGACAACGGAGTAGTTACTGGATATTTGCTCAACTCAGCAAGGATGTCTGCCATCGGACGATTCAGATCGATCTTCACCGCGTCTTTAGGCTTCGAAAGCTCTGCAGTGTCTGGAATGAAGCGACCTGGATTCTCTTCCAACTTCTCAAGCCACACACCGTCTTTGTCGATGCGTGCCTTCACATTACGGTCAGCGGAGCACGAGACGCCGATACCGACGGGGCACGAAGCACCGTGACGCGGCAGACGCACCACACGCACATCGAGTGCGAAATATTTACCCCCAAACTGAGCCCCGTAGCCCATCTTACGAGTGTAGCCGAGTAGCTTCTGCTCTAGCCCCACATCGCGGAAGGCCTGACCATGCTCATTCCCTTCGGTCGGCAACTCGTCATAGTACTTGGTCGAGGCGAGCTTGACGGTCTTCATCGTGGTCTCAGCGGAGGTGCCACCGATCACAATTGCAATGTGATAGGGCGGGCAAGCCGAAGTGCCGAGCGTGCCCATCTTTTCGATGCAGAACTTCTCAAGGCTGGCCGGATTGAGCAGCGCCTTGGTTTCTTGGAAGAGGAAGGTCTTGTTAGCAGATCCCCCACCCTTTGCGACGAAGAGGAAGTCATACGAATCTCCATCGGCAACCAGCAAGTCAATCTGCGCAGGCAAATTACAGCCCGTGTTCTTCTCTTCATACATGGAGAGTGCCACTGTCTGTGAGTAGCGGAGATTCTCCTTGGTGTAAGTGTTGTAAACACCTTGCGAGAGTGCTTCCTCATCTTCGCCACCGGTCCAGACGCGTTGGCCTTTTTTACCGAGAATGATCGCAGTTCCAGTATCCTGACAGAATGGCAACACACCGTGCGCCGCGACTTCCGCATTGCGCAACATCGTCAACGCAATCGTGCGGTCGTTCTCAGTCGCTTCAGGATCGTCGAGAATCGCAGCCACCTTCTCGAGGTGCTCAGTGCGTAGCTTGAAGGAGATTTCCTTCATCGCAGTTTCGGACAAATAAGTCAGCGCTTGTGGCTCAACTTTCAAGACGGTCTCACCGTCGAAATCAACGGTTTTGACGAACTCATCAGTCAACAGACGGTACTCCGTCTGCCCCTTGCCGAGTGGAAATTGCTTTTGATAGTGGAATGGAGGCGGTGGTTTAGCCATAATAATTATCTAATTTAAGAAAAACCCAGGATTAGTTAAGATAATAGGAATTAGCAAGACAGGAAACCTATTAAAACGAGACAAGGCAGCGATGCAACCCCCTGCCCCGGATTCTATTCATCAAGATAGCACCGCAATTAAACGACACAGATCGAAATCGGTTCCCGCGTTCGCTACACCAAGGGTCTGCGCGTAGAGAATCGGCGAAGCCGTTTCTACCATTTGCCGCAAAACACGACTGCCTCTAAACCGAGCTCAGCAATTCGCGCAGCGCCAACTTATCCGCTTTACGATCTGTCGGCACTTCGATCACACGCACCCCACTCGTCGGCAGCACGCTAATCGCTTCAACCAGCGAAGCCCAATCCGAAACGCGCTGATGCGCCACTCTGTATGCCTGACACAGCGAATCGAGCTGCACTGTTTGCGGCGTTGAGAAAAACTGGTCAAAGGTCTGTCCCATCGACGACACCGGCAAGTGCTCAAAAATGCCGCCGCCATCGTTGTTAACCAGCACCACCGTTAAGCTCCCCTGCAACTGAGCCGCAGCCAACAATCCGTTCGTATCATGTAGAAATGCCAAATCTCCGGTCAACAGCACCGCCGGATTCCCACGATGCGCCATGCCCAGAGCGGTGCTCAGCGTGCCATCAATTCCATTGGCCCCACGGTTTGAATGGACTGAGCACGCGCGACTCCCCGCGCCCCAGAAATACTCGGCATAGCGCACGCTCATACTATTCGCGATAAAGGTCGGCGTGCCGATCGGTAGATACTTCGACAGCAGCCAAGCAACCTTGCCTTCAAACAACGAGTCCATCGCCTCAAATTTCGAATCCAAAGCTGCCACAGTCTGTTGCTCAATATCCACCCATCCCTGCGTCCAAGACGCATCCACCGTCTGATGATGCAGCGTCTCAGCCAACACATGCACTTCGCCATACAGAGGCGTCGCCACTCGATGCAGCGGGTCCGTATTGACCGGACGATCCGACAACAAGAACGACACCGAATCAGTCTGCGCGAGCCATGCCCGTAGCGCCTTACTCGTCGGCAATTGCCCGATCTGCAACACCGCCGTCGGGCTGCGATCCGCTGCGACTTCAGGCTTCCTCAAAAAAGTATCATAGTGACAAATCAATGCCCGATTCTCGCCGAAATGGCCACGCAGCGGATTCAACACATCGCTCAATACCGGCCAACCCAACTTATCCGAAAGCATTGCCACCGCATCGGCAAACGCGTCGCCGCCCTCGCGCGGATTCATCGCACCCACCACGATCACGCCTTGTCGATGACTCGCCAGCCGTTCCAACGCCACCGTATCGAGACTCGCACCCGTGCAAATCGACTCACAGGGCCGCGTCGATACCGTCGCCGCCTGCTCCATCACACTCGCCTCAATGATCGGCGTTGCATCGATCTCTGGCGGCAATGGATCACGAAACGGGAAATTCAAATGCACAGGCCCCGCATTGACTTGCAATGAGCGATTCACCGCATGCACCAAGGTCTGGCGCAAGTAGCCCAGCATCGAACTCGAAGCCTCCGGCAGTGCCATTTCATGAAACGCGCGCACCGAATCGCCGAAGACTTTAGTCTGATCAATCGTCTGCCCCGAAAAACAATCCCGTAGCTCTGCTGGGCGATCCGCCGTCAACACCAGCAACGGCGTGCCCGACATGGAAGCCTCCAACACCGCCGGGTGATAATTCACCACCGCCGAGCCCGAAGTGCAGACCAAAGCCACTGGCTTACGCGTGCGCTTTGCCAGTCCCAGAGCGAAAAAACCCGCTGAGCGCTCGTCCAACACCGAGACCGCCTCCAGCTTCGAATTCCGAGCCGCCGCAATCGTCAACGGCGTCGAACGCGAGCCAGGCGAAACCACCACCGTCTCGACTCCGAGGCGCGCAAGCACCTCCATCGCCAAGGCTCCCCAGACTGAATTAACGTTGGAGCGCGCAAGCACATCGAAGGAACTGGAATTTTGATCGGTCACAGGATGATTAGTAAAAGTCACAGTTTGTTAGAAAATCCAACAATGACAACAACGGAGAATATTGAACCTCCAACCCCGAACATTGAACGTCGAAGACTTCAAACGTAGGGGCTTTGCTTCGCGAACACCGCGACAACACCGCCCCATCGAACTTCCCCTGACAATCAACTCCTTTAGCGGTCTGCGACAAGCTGAACGTCAACAAATCTAGTCTTCACGCAACGCCTCCAACAACTGCAACGCATCCGGCGAATCCGAATGCACACAAACCGTCTCGGCTCGCAAAGAAACACTCCCACCATCACTGGTCGGCATCATTCCAGAAGTCCCCCACTCCCGAATCCGCTCCACCGCCACAGGCACACCATCGATCAACGCGTCGGGTTGATCACGCGGCACCAGTTGCCCCTCTGCAGTGTAGCCACGATCCGCAAACACTTCCTCCCACACACGAATGCCCGCCTCACGCGCAAGCGGTACCACACGACCACCGGCCAGTGAAAAGATTCCCACGCAGGTATCCATCGATTTGATACGCCGCAAATAGACCTCAGCCAGTTGATCGTCCTGCTCAACCGCATGATATAAACTGCCGTGTAGTTTCACATAGCGCACAGCCACACCGACTTTCTTTGCAAGGCACAGAAAACTCCCCAACTGGTCATCCAACAGCGAGCGGAATTCATCAGCATTCGGCAAATCCGTGCCACGGCCGCCAGCCACCGCCAGGCCAGGATGCGCGCCCACCAGCACGCCATAGCGCTTCGCCAGCTCAAGCGTCGCCCGCGTCTTCTCCAAACTGCCCGCATGCACGCCGCAACAAATATTGGCAGCACCGACACGCGCCATCAACCGTTCGGTCTGCGCCGCACTCTCGTTCTCACCGAGGTCACAATTTAAAATCAGTTTGCCCATTTATATAATCTATCGACCACGGAATATATGTGGCAACCGCTTTTGCTGAACGGGAAACAGAAGCAGACCATCGCGACTTTAAATATGAGGAATCAAACGGCCACTCCTTACTATTTCCCAAGTTCAGATGGTTACGAGCTAGACTTGCTATTAGATTGGGGCATCGAGCTGTGGGCGATTGAAATCAAACTCACATCCAACCCATCAAAGCAGAAAATTAACCGCCTGAATAAAGTCGCCGACATGCTCGGAGCGACCAAGCGCATCATGATCTGCCGCACTCAGGAAACATTTGAGAACGATACATTGACTGTAACATCGCCTAAAAAGTGGCTGGAACACTTCTAATTCGCAACTTCGCACACTGCCCCACTCGCACGACTACCACTACCACTATCGGCGCAGCCGATGTCACTCTCACTATCGGCGCAGCCGATGTCACTCCATCGATACCTCTCGACTTTATTCAAAAATCAAAGCTTATGCTTCATTAACAACCCGGATCGGGACAACTATGAAATTATTAATACGCAATCTGAATCGACTGACCACAGCAGCAGAACTTGAAAAGTTATTTCAAGAATTTGGCACTGTTCAAAAATGCAGCCTGGTAATGGATCAACAGAGCGGCACGTCTAAAGGCTTTGGTTTTATTGAGATGTCAAAACCAGGTGAAGCAAAAGCTGCCGTCAAAAACCTCAATAACAAAACAGTCAACGGCCTGAAGATCCGCGTGAAGAAGGCTGAAACTCAAAAGGAAAAGCATCGTAATTCAAGTGACGAGTCTGCAAATCGAGACCGTCCATAGCGAAAACCGAAGGGGCCAAACGGCGCCCCGATGGAACGACGCCCTGCCCCACCTTTACGCGGCCACCACTTCTGCCCTGCCACAAAAGAAGGGAAATGGGGTCAGAGTATCCCTCCCCTACATCTGCAATTTCAACGAATGGGCCTTTCCCTGACAAAAACAATCAATTGTCAATTTTTACAAATTATCGTTTATTTTTGACAATTAACTACACTTCTAGGATAGAGGTGCTTATCAATGAATCTTCAGCAACAGATTAAAGCAGCCCCTCAGAAAGAACTCATGCAAGTGCTTGGGCTGTCGCGCCCATTGATTTCGGACATCCAAAACGACAAACGGCCACTGACTCGCGAGCAAACAACGACGCTGGAGGACTACTTCGCCAGTCAGCAAGACGGGGGCTCAGCCCGCATCAACATCCCACAGCAGCACCTCGATAAGTTTAAGCAGGTCCTTCTTTACGTGCTACAGAAAGTCGGCGCGAAGTCCAACGTCGGCGAAACGGTGCTGTATAAATTACTCTATTTCATCGATTTCGATTTTTACGAGAAATATGAGGAACAATTGATGGGCCTTACCTACATTAAGAATACCCACGGCCCGACTCCGAGGGAGTTCAAGGTCGTGGTCGATGAAATGGTCAGCGAAGGCTTAGTGGATAAAGCGAGTTCGAAGCACTTCACTTATACCCAAAAGAAGTATCTGCCGGTGGTGAAGCCAGATCTCAAACTGCTCAACGCAGCAGAGCTGGCCATGGTGGATTCGGTTCTGGATCGCTACAGTGATCACTCTGCGGCACAGCTTTCGCAATTGAGCCACGATGATACCCCTTGGCAGATGGCCGGAGACAAGGAGAACATCGAATACGAATACGCGTTCTATCGCCCTGAACGATTTTCTGTGCGTGAGTATGATGCTCTCTAAATCTTAGACATGGAAATGATTCAGGGAGATTCCTTTCAAAAAGAGCTGAAGAAGCTAAAAAAGCGCTACCGCTCGCTACCAGAGGATTTAAAAGTTCTAGAAAAACTGATTCTTAAATTCCCACAAGGTGAGGACTCTAGACACTGCAACGCACTCAAAAAGGAAGCACACAAGTGCATCTGCAAACGCCGCATGATGTGCCGTTCCGGTAAAGGCTCGGAGTTTCGAGTGGTCTATTTCTACGATGGTAAGGTGCTTGAGCTCATGTATCTGGAGATTTATTTCAAAGGAGATAAAACCACTGAAGACAGTAAACGAATCGAAACCTTCTGGAAGGAAAAGCTTGAAGCCGCAGAAGCAGCCGAGACGGAGTGAATCAAATAGCTTGTGCGCTTTATGTATCAACTCAGACCATACCAACAGGAAGCGGTAGACCGCACCCTCAATTACTTCAGGAAGCTACGCAGCCCTGCGGTGATCGTGTTGCCGACGGGTGCAGGTAAGAGTTTGGTGATCGCGGAATTGGCGAAAATAGCCAAAGGCCGCGTGTTGGTGCTCGCGCATGTCAAAGAGCTGGTCGAGCAAAACCATTTGAAGTATGAGAGCTATGGCCTGCACGCAGGGATCTATTCTGCGGGATTGAATCAAAAGGATAGCGAGCAGAAGGTGATATTCGGTAGCATCCAGTCGGTCGCGAAGGCGAAGGATGCCTTTTTTAGTGATTTCACGCTACTCGTAATCGATGAATGTCACCGCGTCGGCCTTGAGCCAGAGAGCCAATACGCGAAAGTCATCGAGCTGCTCAAGCGGAACAATCCGCGTATTTGTATCTTGGGCCTGACGGCGACCCCGTATCGCTTAGGGCTCGGTTGGATCTATAATTACGCGCTGCGTGGGGAGATGAAGACTCAGGAGCCTCGCTTCTTCACGCACTGCATCTACGATCTGCCACTGGAGTATATGATCCGGAATCGCTACCTGACGCCCCCGGTAAAGGTCGACATTCCTGTGACCTCGTATGACTTCTCTGAGCTGACCGAAGTTGGGCACACCTACACCATGGCTCAAGTGGAGGAAGTGCTCAACCAGCAGCGACGGCTCACCCCGCTGATCATCAAAAACATCGTTGATATTACGGACAGCGACCAGAGGCAGGGTGTGATGATTTTCAGCTCCACCGTGAAACACGCGCATGAGATCATGCAACATTTACCAGAGGGCGAAGCCAGGTTGGTGGTGGGCACCACCGAACTGAGCGAGCGCGATCAGATCGTTGATGATTTTAAGCAGAAAGCGTTTAAATATTTGGTGAACGTATCCGTGTTGACGACAGGGTTCGACGCAGCGCATGTCGATGTGATCGCGATCCTACGCCCCACGGAATCGATTAGTTTGTATCAACAAATCATCGGCCGCGGCCTGCGTTTGGATACCGACAAAAAGGACTGCCTGGTTTTGGATTACACTGGGATGGGACATAGCATTTTCAGCCCGGAGATTGGCGAGAAGAAGCCGGCATCCGAATCGGTCGAAGTGCAAGTGCCCTGCCCCGAATGTGGCTTCGTAAATGACTTCTGGGGACTCCTCGACGACGATGGATACCTGCTGGAGCACTTCGGACGGAAGTGCCGGGGCGGGCAGACCAATCCGCACACCTACGAATTTACACCCTGCGGCTATCGCTTTCGCTTTAAGATCTGCAACCACTGCTCGGCTGAAAATGACATCACCGCGCGTGATTGTCATCGCTGCGGCAGTGTGATGATCGATCCTGACGAAAAGCTCAAACAAGCCAGGCTCTCTAAAGACGCCCACGTGCTCACACCGGATTCGTTTGAGGTGCTTGAGCGCGCTGACAAAAAAGGGAATCCTTACCTCCAAGTAAAGTATTACGATTACGACGCAAACGCCCTGACTGAGATGCACTATCTCAATAATCAAACGAGCCTGAAGAAGTTTAGTATCAACTTTTTGAGATCGCACATGAGACAGCCTGAATTGAAGGTCAACATCCGCTCGGTGGAGGACGTCCTACAGATCCAATCACACCTGCGCATGCCGTCATTTGTGATCGCTCGTAAGCAGGGCAAGTTCTGGAAGATTACTGAAAAAATATTTAGCGAGGAATTGTGAGCTGGAGGGACTGAACACCGAACGTCCAACGCTGAACATCGAATCATCAAAGCTGCGGGTTCTCGGCCAAACTGATCCATTTGAAGTTGAGCGTTCAAAGTTGGACGTTCAAGCATCCGCGCTACCTTTGATTCTTTCGGGTGCATTCACTCCATTGGAGACTGCAGCTGATGCAGGAGTCACTCTCAATTCAACAAGCCCAAAAACTGGTTCTGCACTCACAAAGAGTGCTGCCAACGAATCAATCCGGCCGTGCAAGCGAAGCGACACTCTCGGCGATTGAACACCTGGGCTATATGGCTACTTCTCGTTACCGATTCTATGGGACGGCCAACTAGTCGCTCGAATGGACTGTAAGGCCGATCGAAAAGCATCACTACTGCACATTCATCACCTTGCACTGGAAGGCACGATTCTAAAGAACGATGCCTTCTTGCCTGCCCTGCTTAAAGAGTTGTATTGCTTTCTGAAGTTCAACCACTGCAACAAGATCCAATTACACCGAAGGTTCTTCGAGATTTTCAGTGGGTAGCTTGTTTATTCTTCAAAATATCAATTTTCCCGGCAACGAAGTATAGCATAGTGATTAAGTTATCTGGGTTTCTAAATCCTCTGGCTTTTCGTTTGACCGCTGAGAAGACCGAG
>CAJQOS010000093.1 GCA_905479975.1 uncultured Puniceicoccaceae bacterium
TCCCAGTCGATCACCGCATTGAGCTTATTGATGCCCTTGACTGTGCGCATCACCTCCTGCTGGTGATCAATCATGCTGAACAGGTCATTCTCTTTCTTGGGATTACGGTATTTCATGTTTAAAGAATAGATACTAGGCAAACGATGTAAAGATTAGAAATGAAAAGATTCAACAATTAAGGGGAGGTTTCCAGAGGTGCCCATAAGAATGAGGCTATCACACCATTGGAAATAGTCAATTTCAGGGTCTGTCGATGAGAGTGCAATCAGAAGTGAGGGGAGTCGTTTCACTCGACGAGCACTCGCGGAAAGGAAGTGGTCATTTTACTGAAAATTGACAAATAACTGCATTGTGTAACTGCGGATTCGTTGAATGATCTTCGCCTTATGCCCCGTAAGATCAGTTTCATTAATTACAAAGGTGGAGTCGGAAAGACATCCCTAATCGTCAATGTCGGTGCCGCCCTCGCTCAAGCGGGCAAACGGGTGCTACTGATCGATTTGGATGCACAATCCAACTCCAGTCTCTGGCTGATGCGTTTTGAGCGCTGGAATCCGCTTCTCAAGCAAGACACAGGGCATCTGTATACGATCTTCACGGGCGCAAACCGCCTCAAAGATTGCGTCATTCGCGATGTCGTTGCGGGAAATTCAGAAGGTAAGAATGCCCTGCATGGACTGGATCTAGTGCCGACCACATTTAGCTTGGTGGACTTAGAGGAAACAGGTGAAACCGAAGGTGAAGCGCCTCCCTACATGCTCTTTCAGCAACAGCTGGCTGAGATCGAAGATGACTATGATTTCATCCTATTTGATTGCCCACCGAATGTGCTGACCGCTTCGAGATGTGGACTGTTTTGCAGTCATGAGATCTATGTGCCGGTCAACCCAGACATCCTGAGTCTTATCGGATTCACTCTGCTGGCCGATAAACTAAAGCAATTCCAGCAGGAGTCCGCGTGCCATCGATCATCATCAATGGCTCCACCGGTTCAAATCGAAGGTGCGATTTTCAATGCAATTAAGGCGAATCTGGATGTCACTTCAGCCAAGCTGCGCATTCAGGTTCGCATGAATCAATTAAAAGGAAAAGGGGTCGTCTCCAACGCAGTGCGCATCTTCAAATCGCAAGTCAGAGATGCAGTGATCGTGCCACGCTCAGTCACGCTGGGGCTGCCGGTTTGCCTCATCGGAGCGAAGGAACAGGGAACGGGAAATACCGTTCAGGATGACTATCGATCAGTTGCCCTAGAAATCATCGACAATGAAGCGTCCGTAAAAGCAAGCAGAGAGTCCTGCGTCGCTTCAGGACTAAGCCCGACATTCTAGCCCCGCATTACCCAATCTGTTCGAATCGCTGACTGTAAATGTCAAACGACTGCGCTGATTGCTTTGTCCCCGAGCAACGAGCCCGTCAGGGGCGGCACCATTTTGACGATAAAGTCAGAAGGAATATGCACTTTCTGGACCTCCTCAACGCCGGCGGCAAGCCCCACCCTGTCGTAAATCTGATTCCAAGTCAGCACTTCGTCGGAAGTGATATGGGCTGAATTAACTAAGAGAGGGAACTGAATTGATTTGAAACTGGTCAAACCAGCAATCGAACCTAGCATTCGCGCAATGCAGCTGCGGCTCGCTCAATAAAAAGAACACGACTTTAACCCACTTATTCGACATGAAACGATTCAAATCTCACATTCTCGCGCTCAGCGCATGCCTCCTTGCCATGATGGCAATTACGACAACAGCTCAGGCGCAGCGAATTGAAGATCAACCACTTCCAGCCCACTTCAAAGCGGGACTCGCAGCCTATGAGGCCAACAACCTGCCACTGGCCTACACCGAATTTTTAGCAGCGGCGAATGAAGGCCATCTCGATTCCCAATTCAATGTAGCCTTGATGCATGAGAATGGCATCGGGGTAGAAAAAGACCCGAAGGAAGCAGTGGTTTGGTATCGTAAAGCCGCTTTGCAGGGTAGTTCGCTCGCGCAGTTTAATCTAGCGGTGCTCTACGAAAATGGCCGCGGCACAGAGGTCGATTTCACAGAAGCGAATGAGTGGTATCGCAGGGCTGCAGTGCAGGGAGACCCGCTGGCAATCGGCAATCTCGGCATGCTGTATATACGCGGCGACGGAGTGCCAGTGAACAAGACAGCCGGCATTGCACTACTCTTGCAATCGGCCACCCTGGACTCATCCCCGCAAAACAACGCCAAGCAAAATATTTCAGGCACTCGCGGCCTCACGCCTCAAATCATCCAAGAAGCTCAAGCACTCTCTGATCAAATGACCGAAGCGAAAAACCTATTGGTGCCGCTCGATCAATATTTGACGCTGGCAGCGATTCCCAAGATCCCGGGACACTAAAAGGCACCCGCAAACTGAAGCGAACCAAGCAACCCGCGCAGATTTTAAACAATTTGTATTTCTGATGGGTGAACTAGACAAGGAGACACACTATGGACTGGAATGCATGCAACTTTAAGACGATCAACCAATTTAAAGCCGAGGCTCGCAGGTGGAAACCGGGAGACAAAGAACAGGAAAAAGACCTGACCACCAAGGGCAATAGGACTCAGCCAGCGAAGCGAAAGAAGAAGAAAAAAGGGTAAATCACTTTCCAGATTGAAAACTCAGCTTCATCTGCTATTTTTACGGTGACGGTGGGAAGAGCAATGAATCAAGATCCGAGTATATAGACTTCGTCTCGGGGCGTCAGATGTTACATTCAATTGTAAGGATCCCGTTTACGGGAGCGCTTGTCTAGTATGCCTCCCACCGTCACTTCGGCATTCACCTGCACGCAAGTCATCGACAACGCGGTGAGCAACTAATGCCTGTGCGACAGAAACGACTCCCCCAAAACATTGAGTCACTAAAACTAGCTCGCCAACAGCCATAGCAGCACCACGATCATTGCGCCAAGCACTGCGGACAAACCTTTCCAGAAGCTGAGCGGATCGCGTTGAATCAAAGGCATACTGCCGGACTCTAAAAACTGCGGATTGGGTTGTTTCAAATCTGCGACAAATTCCGAAAGCACTTCATAGCGTAGCTCCGAATTTAAACTCAGCGCCTTTTTCAGCGCACCATCCACCCAACTCGGGACGAGTGGATTATACCGAGCGGCAGGCTGATAGCCGAGCGCGCTAAAATCACGCAAAGCCTGAGCGTCAGCAAACGTCTCTCCGTAGGGGCAACCCTGCCCACCTGTAAATAAATCATACGCAATCATCGCGAGTGAGAATTGATCCGAGCGTGTCGAAGGTCGACGACCCAATTTGTATTCAGGAGCAGAATACTTCATCGTGCCCAAATTCTGCTCACGCTCAAACGGAACGTTGGTCTCATGAATACCGGCAATAAACGCCGAGCCTAAATCAATGATCTTCACCACACCATCAGATTGAATCATAATGTTATCAGGCTTCAAATCTTGATGCAATGTCTCGCGACGATGCAGAGCGCGCAAGCCATCCACGATTTGCTGCACCAGATCGACAACGACGCCAATTTCCGGACTCGGATTCTCAGCCATCCACTGCTTCAAGGTCTTTCCCTCCACATGCTCCATCAAATAGTAGAGGCACTGCGGCGGACGCGCTTGCTCTAAAGTCCGGACAATATGTGGATTCGCGATACGACGCCCAATCCACTCTTCCATAATGAAGCGCTCGATGTAGGCGGCGTCATCACTAAAAGTCACCGATGGCGTCTTCATCGCCATACGCTCACCGGTGTCCTGATCACGCACTAGATAGAGTTGACTACGCGAACTCTCATGCAGCACCGACTCGATCTGGTAACCGTCGAGGCTCATCCCCACTTTTAACGCTGGCGGAAATGGCAAACGACTGAGCGCATCATAAATATCTTTCGAGTTCGCATCAGGCAGACTCTCAACACGTAGGATCTGGCAGCTTAAATTGTCTTGGCTACCATTGGCCAATGCCTGATCGATCAGTTGCTGACACACGGCATCCGGATCAGCATTCGCATCTGCCAACAGTGCCGCGATATCGCTCCCCTTCACATGCTCATGCACACCATCGGTCGAGAAAAACAAGACATCACCCGACTCGATACCAGTCTTTCGATAATCGATATCGAGATTGATCCCCATCCCCATCGCACGGCTCAAGTAGCACGTTTCAGAAGAGACCCACGTGTGATGATCCTGCGTCAAAGGCTCCAGAGCACCCTCGCGAAAGCGGTAGATCCGTGTATCGCCGACATGGAATATATGCGCAGAACGGGCTTTTAGAATCAGCGCACTCATCGCAGCAACGTAGCCTCGACGCTCATCGGCAAGGCTCTGCCCTTTACTAAACAACCAGCGATTCAAAGACACCAACACACGATGCGCAGCGGTCTTCACCTCCCATGTTTCAGGTGTGCTGAAATAGTCGTTAATAAAACTCTTCACGCAGAACTCGCTCGCTTCTTTACCAGCTTCTGCAGCAGACACCCCATCCGCCACGACCACGACGAGCCCCTTCGTGGCGAGCAAGTCGCACTCAGGGATCTGGATACCCAAGCAATCCTCGTTCTGCGGCTTTAACCCGGCAGACGTGGCTTGCCCATAGCGCACCCGCAGTTCCCCTTTAATATGCATACTCTTGCTCATAGCAAAAACTGCGCCTTACGCAAATGCGTAAGGCGCAGTGATCAAAATCTCATATCATCATGTCACCTCGATCAGTTGGACGCTACCATCTGGCATCACCTCGGCGGTATGACCCGCTGGCTCACGCAGGAACATCGAAGCACCGAAGGCCGCGAGCGAAGATGCGGCAATGACCATGAAGAACGTTGATGCATCAACGAACGAATAAACCGTCAAGAAGCAGACTGCACCCACATTACCATATGCGCCAGTCATACCAGCAATTTGCCCCGTCATGCGGCGCTGTACCAGTGGCACCAAGGCGAACACTGCCCCCTCCCCCGCTTGCACGAAGAACGAACAACACATCGTCGCAGCGACCGCAACCGGCAGTAACCAAGCGCTCGTCACTTGAGAGAGCATGAAGTAGCCCACTGCGAGACCGAGGATAAAAATAATCATCGTCACACGACGACCGAACTTATCACTAATCAAACCACCCGCTGGACGTGCGACCAAATTCATAAAAGCGAACCCAGAAGCAAGGAAACCAGCCGTCACCGGCGACAACTCAAAGGTGCTCATAAAGAAGAACGGCAGCATCGAAACCACAGCGAGTTCAGAGCCAAAGGTCACAAAATAATTCACATTCAGAATCGCCACCTGGCTGAACGGATAGCGGTGCATCTCAGGAATCGACTCAGGGTCTTTGAGCATGTCTTTGTTCACACGGTAGATCTGACTGAGTTGAAAAAAGAACAACGCCACTAATCCAGCGTAGATCACATAAGCCGCAGTCTCAGTCAATAGCCCCACACCACCCGAAGACAAACGCCATGTCAGCACAGCTAAAGCGATGAACATCGGAATATTCATGAAGATCAAGAAGTAGAAGTCGCGGCGACTCGTGACTTCCAAGCCGCCAGTCTTTTTTGGCTTAAAGTAAGTCGCGCCCTCTGGGGTGTTACGCACCGAGCGATAATAAATAAAACCGTAGATGAATGCCACTGCTGCAGTTACTAAGAGTGCATAGCGCCAGCCGTTTTCGCCACCAAACATCATCGCAAGTGTCGGAAGCCCCATGGCCGCCGCAGCGGAACCAAAGTTACCCCAGCCACCATAAATACCTTCGGCAACACCGACTTGACGTGCGGGGAACCACTCCCCCACCATACGGATACCGATCACAAATCCAGCACCCACGAAGCCCATCAGGAAACGAGCCAAAGCCAACTGCTCATACGACTGAGCCAAAGCAAAAAAGGTGCACAACACGCCCGACGCCATCAGCAACGAACTATAGGTTGCGCGTGGCCCAAAGCGATCCACCAACATACCGATCACGATACGCGAAGGAATAGTCAGTGCCACATTCAGAATTAAGATCGATTTCCACTGTAGTTTCGTCAGGCCAAAGGCCTCCGTTATCGCCATTACCATCGGTGCATGATTAAACCACACGACGAAGGTAATAAAAAACGCGATCCATGAAAAATGGAGCGTTCGCATGCTAGGATTCTTCAGGTCGAAGATGTTGAATTTAGTCTGACTCATTAACGATACGGGTGTTCTAGGTAATTAATAATCGGTGGAGCAGTGCCACCTTCCGAAACCCGTTCTAGCCAAAGACATGCCAACAATGCCAACTGGACGTATTAATTCAGTTATATTTATTATAGTTACGCATGAATTAAAATAATACCAATAACATCCCCCTAGAGAACGACTCAATCAAATAAAATGTGAACGAATCGACAGCATCTAACTCACCTGAATATCGTGCATCAACTTTATACACCGTATGCAAAAAAAGCGCTGGCCTAAGCCAGCGCTAACAGAAATCATTCAATTCACACAGCCAGATACGGCTAAGGGCATACGAGGCCCTAATACACGTCGCGCAAGTAGCGCTTGCCCTTCTTCAATGCTTCCACGTAAGCCTTCGCCTCGCCTTCGGTTTTACCCCCAGCGATCTCAACGGCTTTATGAATCGCGGCATCGACATCCTTCGCCATACGACTGGCATCACCACAGATATAAATGTAGCCCCCCTCTTCGAGCCATGCGTAAAACTCTTCCGCATGCTCGACGATCCGATTTTGCACATAAATCTTTTCTGCTTGGTCGCGGGAAAATGCGGTGTCAAAACGTGTCAGCAGACCATTCTTCATCCACGAAGTGATTTGATCTTCGTAGAGGAAATCAGTCGCCTGGTGTTGGTCACCGAACAGCAACCAGTTTTTGCCCTTCGCGCCACGCGCTTCACGCTCCTCCAAGAAAGCGCGAAATGGTGCAATACCTGTGCCAGGGCCAATCATGATGGCAGGTGCGTCATTATTCTCACTCAGACGGAAGGCCTTATTGGAATGCATGTAAACCTTGACTGGACGATCCAACTGATGATCCGAAAGATAAGTCGAGCAGACACCTTGGCGCTTTCGGCCATGCGTATCATATGTCACCTTACCGACGGTCAAATGCACTTCGCCCGGATGCGCCTTCGGACTCGATGAGATCGAGTAGAGGCGCGGGCTAAGCTGCTTGAGCGGTGCCACCAAATATTCAGTCGTTGGAAATTTGACTTCGAAATCAACAATCGGATCCACCAGACCACGCCCAGCGATGTAAGCCTTACGCTTCGCTTCATCTGCGACAATCTCTTGTAACTCTCTATTTTTCGTCAGGCGTGCACATGCGATCAAAAACGGCTCACTCAATACACTCACATCATAGTGAAAGCTTAGTGCATCGAAGAGTTGTGCATCTGGATCGTGCGGCAAAGGCGCTAACTCATCTGGCTCAAAACCGGCCGCTGCTATAATTTCATCTACTAAATGCCCATTGTTCTCAGGCCAAACACCCAAGGCGTCACCCACTTCGTAATCAATCCCCGAACCTTCCAATGAGATCTCGATATGGTGCGTCTGCTTGGACGAACCTTCCTTATTCAAATCCTCAGTCTTAAGTAATTTTGCGGCGAATGGATGCTTTTTAGTAAATTGCGGCTCATCACTGTCCTCATCGCCATCTGAGACTTCAACAGGTGCTGCACCCGCTTCACCCAGCACTGGCGTAACCGAAGCAATCCACTGAGCAAAAGGGTCATCCGTATCGCCATCACACTCGACCATGTCAGCACAGCGCGTCGCACCAAGGACTTCGAGACGCGCATCAAACTCCTTACTGCATTGGCAGAAGTCTGCATAGGATGAGTCACCGAGGCCAAGAACCGAATACTGCAGACCCTCTAGCTTCGGCGCTGAAGTCGCAAGTAGTTCTGTATGCAAGGAAAGAGCATTGTCGGGCGGCTCACCCTCACCGTAAGTGCTAGTGATAATCAGTAGATTCTGCACTTCCTTCAAATCATCGACCGAGCAATCGCCCATATCAACAATGCTAGGTGCGCAATTCGCAGCCTTCAACTGCTTCGCTGCTTTTTTAGCCAGCGTCTCGCCTGTGCCGGTCTGTGAACCGAATAAAATAGTTACTGGTGTCGCAGCAGTTACAGGCGCACCACCTGCACTACCGTCCGATGAATACATACCGGCAAGAAAGCCGTTGAGCCATGCACGTTGATCCGCATTAAAGGGCGCTGTTTCTGGAATAAAGGGAGCTGTCATTGTAATTTTCAGTTCTTAATCCTAACCTTAATCATACTCTTACTCGTGGGCTCGATTAATTAAGATTAGGATGATGATTAAGATTATGTGTTGATTGAAGTTACGTTCACCGCGCAAGCCTTGTAAGAAGGCTGGCGTGAATAAGGATCAAAGGCATCCGCCGTCAGATAATTGGTGGAGGCATAATGCATTGGCATAAAAAGTTGACCGGGTTGCACACTCGCAAGAAGCACCGCCTTTACTTTAGCCTCCCCTCGGCGCGACGACACTGAGATCAGATCATCAGGAGCAATTCCCAGGCGCTTCGCATCAATTGGGTTGATCTCAACGTATGCATCTTTCGGATACAGTTTGCGCAGCACATCTGACTTGCTCGTGCGTGTTTGCGTATGCCACTGCGAGGAAGTGCCACGTCCTGTCAGTAAAATGAAAGGATACTCCGTATTCGGCGGCTCCGGCATCGCACGTGGCGCTTCGAACAAGAAGCGGGCTTTACCATCCGCATGATAGAACTGTCCATCTTCAAAGAGTCGCCTCTGCTTCTCAACTTTCAAGTCTCCACCCTCAGGTCTCAAGTCTCCACCCTCAGGCCTCAAGTCTCCACCCTCAGGCCTCTTAAGTGGCCATTGTATGCCACCTACACGGTCGAGGTGATCATACCCTTCAATACCAGTAATATCACAAGGCTGCCCCGCACTGAGACGCTTTAAAATTTGAAAAACCGCCTCGGGTGAGGACCACTCGGCAAATAATTCACCGCAGCCCCAATGGTGTGCGATCAAGCGAAAAATATTAAAGTCAGACAGTGCTTTGCCAGGTGCTTTGCGCACTTTGCGTGTGCGTCCGATGCGGCGCTCGGAATTAATAAATGTGCCGTCCTTCTCTCCCCAACCAGCTGCAGGAAGCACGAGGTCAGCAATCTCAGCCGAATCAGTGGTATGATACATATCCTGCACGACTAGAAAATCGAGCTTTTCGCGAATCTTACGAAAGCGCTTTTGATTGATCCAAGAATGCGCCGTGTTGGTCGCAATCAACCAAAGTCCCTTGATCTCGCCCCGCTCAATTGCGTCGATGATCTGATCATAGGCATAACTTGGTTCACTTGGAATCCGTTCAACCGGAATGCCCGTGCGCTCTGCGACGGTTTTCCGGTCCGTCTCATTCTCAAACGCCCGCCCTCCCAGTAAGTTCGTGGTATTACTAAAGAGCCGCGATCCCATCGCATTGCACTGACCAGTAATGGAATTCGCACCTGTTCCAGGCTTGCCAATATTGCCCGTCATCAGCGCAAGGTTGATCATTGACTGTGCTAGACGCACGCCTTCATAGCTTTGATTGACCCCCATCGTCCACCAGAAGGAAACACGTTTACCGGAACCGATCAGGCGCGCAAGTGAATCGAGTTCATCGTATGGTAAGTCACTGATCTCAGCGGCATGCCCAAGTGTGTAGTCGCCAAGAAACTCCTGAAAGGCATCAAAGTCACTGGTGTGGGCATCGATAAACGCTTGATCAATCAGGCCCAGCTCAATTACCCGATTCGCGAGGCCGTAAAACAACGCAAGATCTGACTTTGGCGCAAGTGGCAGATGCTTTGTGGCCGCCATTGCAGTTTCGGTCTTACGAGGATCGACAACGATGATCTCCGGGGTGCGCTGATTACGCATCACACGCTGCCACATAATCGGATGCGCGATGCATGGGTTGGCTCCCACAAAAATAAGAACATCCGACTCTTCAAAGTCTTGATACGTATATGGCGGCGAATCAAAGCCAAAGGATTGCTTATAAGCGACCACCGCGGTCGCCATACATTGCCGCGTATTACCATCACCATGCACCACCCCCATTCCGAACTTTGCCAGTGTGCCGAGAAAAGCCATCTCCTCAGTCACGATCTGACCGGTACCGAGAAAAGCCACCGAGGCATCACCGTGCTCCGATTGGATGCCTTTAAACTTACCAACAAACGCATCCATCGCCTCCTCCCATGACACTGAAGACAGTTTACCATTCGCACCACGCAGCATTGGCGACGTCGCCCGATCATTGGCTGAGAGCGGCGTAAGCGCCTCCCATCCCTTCGGGCAAGCCATGCCCATGTTGACCGGGTAGCCACTGTTACCGCTCAAATTCACTGCGGAGCCCTCACGCAGATGCACCTTTAAAGAGCAACCCGTCGCGCAATAACCACAGACACTATCGACTGTCGCATCCGGCATCACGGATTTGGGCACACGCCCTAGCCCATACGCTGCGGGTGTTTGCACGAGCCGCTCCGTCAACACGCCATCGTGGCAACGAACCCGCATTTGATCTTTTATGAGGTTAACAGGACTCATGATGTAAAGGCTCCCGGCATTTTGGGAGCGGCAACCGCCTTAAAAAAGAGAACACGCTCAAGCAACTCGCCAATAAGCAAACACCCGAAACCAATAATGGAAAGAGCAACCGGGAAGCCCCCTAGTGCTACGACTGAAAAGCTCAACACCCCAAGCACACCAAAACTGTAACGAGCGATGGTGACTGGCTTAAGTGGATTCAACATGAGCAATGCCGACTTTTTGGCAGGCGTCATTTCAGGTTGTCCTGCAGCGCGCAACTGGGTCGATTCCAGGACGAACTTAACCAAACAGCAAGCAACCAACACAACCACTCCGACCACAGGGGGAACGGCTCCACTCACGATCGACGTCACCATCAAAAACGCTGCAAGTGCCAGCACAAAGGTGGTGCCGAAAAACTTACCGCAACTGACAGGAAAGTCCCAGAACGGGCGCTGCGTATCATGATAAATCATCACCGAGCAAAAGACTCCCAGCAAACCACTCGCCACGGCGCCAAAGCCTAACGCGTATTCAATCGGCGAAGGAATGTTGTCAAAGAAACACAGCGCGGTATAAGCACCTGCGACACCAGAAAACGCACCAAATATAATAATTTCACGACTGAGCCACGAACGTCGCAGCCCGAGAAATGCACGCCACGCTCCGAGCGGACGTCCGAGATGCGAAGTCGATGCAGCCAGACCAATGCCCATCGTCACCAGCGCAATTAAACGGATGTAGTGCGTGACGATCGTATCATTTGAAATAAGCGAAAACGTATAGAGCCCCGCGGACAACTGCGTCAGCACCAGCATCACGACGAGCGGAAAATGCGCATGCTCGGGACGTAGCGCATAGTGATCACCAGCCTCTACATTCGAGGGGATTTCACGCTCAGAGATATACTGCGTGGTTGGAGCTGTGTATTCCGGAGAAGGCGCAGTCGGCAGAAATGCCCCTCCCGAGTGGGCTTCTTCGGTCACAGTCTGCGTATTCACAATTGTGATACTGATCGCTTCGGTCGGACATGCCTGCACGCAGGCCGGCGCTTCTCCCTCAGCCAGACGACTCTGGCACATATCACACTTACGAACGATGCCAAGACTCTTGGAATACTTCGGCACATCGTAAGGGCACTTCAACGCACAATACTGACAACCAATGCACTGATCATCCAAATGCCGCACAATCCCCGTCTCTGGATCTTTCTCGTAGGCCAGCACTGGGCAGCCATTCAGGCAGGCAGGATCCGCGCAATGGTGGCAGGCAGTCGTGACTGTTTGCGTATAGGAAGCACCCGCCAGACCACCGTGAATAGTGCCAACGTCGCGCCAGGTCTCGTGATCATCCAGACCATTGAGACTGTGACATGCCGACACGCAGCCCTTGCAACCGGTGCAACGATCCAGATCGACCTTAAAGGCATATTGCTCGCCCGCACCTGGCTTCGACAGCGGGATGAGCTGCTTATAAAACTGCGCCTGAGCGGGCGCGATCGTAGCGCTCTCATGCTGTGCAGAGAATACACTCACAGGAGTCTGCAAGGTTCCCTGCTCCTTCAAGAGCATTTCGATCGGCGAATCTTCAACTGTGAGTGAAGTGTGAATCGTTAAAAGTGGTTGATTGTTTTTAATCTTAATTCCAGGGGCTACGCTGCTACAGGAGCAAAGAGTTCCCGCAATTCCTCGGCAGTATGACGACGACTGAAGGCAAAAAACGTCTCTTGGTTCACACGCTTGGCTTGATAGGTCTTCAACACGTTCAGCAATAGGGGTTTAAGGTCATCAAACGACGTCCCAGAAAACACTTCGTGCGCAATCGCCTGACGCTCATCAACGCCACCGCCAAGCACGACGCTATACCCTTCAACACTCTCGCCATCGATCTTCACCTTTGCTCCGATCAGGCCAATATCGCCGATATAGTGTTGAGCGCAGGAGTGATGGCAGCCAGTCAGGTGAATGTTAATCGGCTGATCCAATTCGATCTCTGCTTCTAAGTAGTTAGCAAGCTGCACTGCATGGCTCTTGGTATTACTCGCCGCAAACTTACAACCAGCACTACCAGTGCACGCGATCAATCCACCGGAAACGGTCGTCGATTTGTAATGAAATCCCATCTCAAGGATCGCAGTTTTCACCGTCTCGACATCGGCATCTTTAATGCCCGGAATAATTAAATTCTGCCATGCCGTGAGACGTATCTCGCCGCGACCATACATATCCGCTAGCTGAGCAATCGCCCGCACTTGCTTGGGCATCATACGACCAACCGGAACCACGACTCCAACATAATTGAGCCCCGACTCTTTTTCATCATACACACCGATGTGCCCATGCTGCATGGTCGGGCCTCTCGGCTCACACTGCTCCAGCGCGAAGCGAGGCAGTTCAAAAGTGATTTTCTTCTCCGTCTCGGACAGGAACTTTTCTTGCCCCCAATTGTCCACCAAATACTTCAGCCGTGCCTTCTTACGATTCGTGCGATCACCATTCTCGATAAACACACGAATCATCGCCGCAGCCAGTGGCACGGCTTGCGAAGGCTTGATTAAAACCCCACAATCCGAGGCAAATTGCTTATGCCCTGTAATGCCACAGAGCTGCACGCGAAAATAAACGCCAGGTTCAACGCCCTGCCCCTCACCGACACGCACCGCGTAAAAAGCAATGTCGTTGGTATCTGCACAGACTGAAACCCGACCGCCATTATCAAACGCGACATTGAACTTTCGCGGCAGACCATAGAGATCGCGATTATTCAAAATGGTGTGATGCATCGAACGCGCATACGGCAAGACGTCCAATACTTCCTGGGGATCGAAGCCACTGGTCGGGCTCGCCGTGACATTACGCAAATTATCTGCACCAGATCCCTTTGCTGTGAGGCCGAGTTCGTCGAGCGCCGTCAACGTCGCGATTGTATTCTTCGGCATGATCTCGCGCACCTGCGTATTACCACGAGTGGTTAGATCCAGATAACCACCACCAAAGTTTTCGGCAATGTCGGCTAAACCTGAGAATTGATACGCAGTCAAAGCACAACCAGCCACACGCGTGCGCAGCATAAAAGAGTCCTGTGCAGGCTTCACATGAAAGAGCCCGAGAAACTTGTAGCGGAACATGTCGTCGGCTTCGGGAAATTGATTCGCCTCCGCATTGGCAAACATCTGATCCCAGACATCTAAGCCATTGCGCTCATGTTTGATCGTCTCTTCCTTGCACAACTCGTCGATGGGCGTGCCATGCACTGTCTGCTCGACGGATTCAGTCGGTTCGTCGGTAAATTGCCCACCTGCATTCTGGCCAAGAAATGGCATCCCCGGACGCTGGTTCACTCCGGTAAAGAAGCCTTCGAGGTATTGTTTTTGCGCTGAATCAAATGTTGCGGTCATGTTAAGCGAACAAATAGCCACTGCCATGCCAACATCTCCAAATCTTCGAATTAATACATTTCGACTAATTCATTAAATATATGAATATTATTAATCCCATTGCGCAAGTGGCTGTCAGTCATCAGCTCATGTTTGAAATCCACACACAACCATAAGGCGGCAACTCAATCGCGCCCTCCAGATTATCATAGCACGTGCCGCTCAGCAGGTCTGTCCACGATTCGGTCGCGATCAAGTTCAACTCCACCAGCGGAATAATCTGCGGTTGGTCTGATACATTGTGTAAGGCAAAAATACTTTGCTCACGATTCAAACTCTCACGCCAAAACGCAAAGATCTGGTTACCAAAGTGAAGCGTATACTGCGTCGCATTCGGATGAAACGCCTCCTGATCGCGGCGAATCCGAATCAAGCGCTTCATCTCGGCAAACACTTGCCCGTGGTGCTCCTGCGCATCCGCTAAAGTCGATTGCAAGCGATCAGAGTCCCATCGATGACGATTAATACTGCGCGCACGCCCCGTCTGTGCCATACTTTCGCGGTCATTCTCAGTGCCTAGCATACTGTGAATATAAACTGCGGGCAGCCCTTCCAAGGCCAACATGACCGTGTGCGCACAGATGAAACGAGCCATTTGCCAGCCATCCGCCTCACCCCCAATCGGGCGCGCCATCGCGCTATACAACGAAATATTCGCCTCATACGGCTTAAGACCACCGCCCAGAGTCTGACGCATCGAAATCTCACCACCGGAATCACGTAGCACATCGACTAAACCATTCAACTCAGGCTCACTCAACAAGCCCTCTGCAGGGCGCAGACCGATACCATCATGCGACGCGATAAAATTCAAATACGCTCGACCACGACGCGCTGGCGGCATCGACATCATCCACACCTTCAGATGCTGACAATTGCCACTCAGCAACGCATGCACCAACAGTGGTGGCAGCGAGAAGTTATAAATCAAGTGCGCTTCGTTATCATTACCGAAGTAACTCAAGTTCTCACGATTAGGCACATTCGTTTCCGTAATCACGATGGCCGAAGGCTCCAAATTCTCAATCACCAGACGCAGTAATTTAATCAGTTCATGCGTCTGCGGCAGGTGCACACACCCCGTGCCAGACTCCTTCCAGAGAAACGCAATCGCATCGAGGCGGAAGAAGCGAATGCCACGGTTCACATACTCCCGGATGACACGGACAATCTCCAGCAACACCTCCGGATTACTAAAATCTAAATCCACTTGATCCGCACTGAATGTGCACCACACCTCCTTCTCGCCATTCACCGTTTTAACCGAAGTCAATAGCGGCGAACTACGCGGCCGGATGACCTTTGTAATATCAGGATACTGATCGCCCTCGACAAAGTATCCACGCCCAGGCTCACGGTCTTCTAAGTAATTCTTAAACCACAACGACTCACTGGAACAATGGTTGATCACCAAATCTGCCATCAAATTGAAGTCTTTACCGATCGCTACTATATCATCCCAGTCACCCAAATCTTCATTCACCGCAAGGTAATCGACTACCGAGAAACCGTCGTCCGAGCTCGAAGGATTGAATGGTAAAAGATGCACCCCACTAATCGTATTTTTAAGCTCACGACGCAAGAAATGATGTAGACTCTGCAACGGTGCCTTGCCCGGCTGCAAGATCGTGTCGCCATAAGTGATCATCATCACGTCTGACTGATCCCACTTGCTCGTGCCCGCAGCGATCGCCGAGGATTGCTCCGACATATTCGCCGCTTCAAATAACTTGTCCGTAATCGACTCCGTGCGCTCTGCTCCGTAGATCTCTTCGACGTGTAATGCCACGCGTTGACGCACACGCTGTGCCTTCGGATGTAATGCTGGATTCAACACCGCACCTTGCCCAAACTCCTGACGATCATCTTCCACCGCTTGAACGAGTTGATCGAGAATATCTGGAACCGCAGAAATCACTCGCTTCCAACTCGGCATAAAGGGCACATCCATCGAGTTCTCTGGATCCAGAAAATCGACCCCAGCTTGCATGATATTTTCTGCAAACACCTCGACCGCCGAGCCCTCTAAATGTCGATCGAAGCTAAGACCATTGATCTGCGCATCATTGTGATAGCTCTCCACGAGGTCCAAAGCGATCCGGTAATACGCGGCCTTAATGGTGCGAATTCGCTCTACTGAAAACACTTCCCCCTGTGTCGCCATCTTGCGATATAAAGACTTAGTAATATCACAGCTCATCTTTGACAGACCACGCGAGCGATCCTCTAAAGACAGATCCTGATGCTTGTGATCATAAGTGTCAGCAATGTCGACTTGGCAGATTTGGTTCGTCGCATAGTTACGTTGCATCTCCGACAATACACCCATCTCCAAGCCCCAGTCCGAAGGGATACGAATATCCTCAATCACATCACGCTGCATCGAAAACTCGCCTGCTAACGGATAGCGGAAACTATCCAAATACTCCAAATAATCATTCGGACCGCAGACCTTGCGCAACGCCCGCAACAACGGTGTCACCAACAAACGACACACACGGCCATTCATCGAATTATTCGCCACGCGCGCATAAAACCCCTTACAGAATTTATAACTAAAGTTCGGGTTCGCCACTGGATAAATCAAGCGTGCCAACATCTCGCGATCATACGTCGTAATGTCACAGTCATGCAGCGCGACCGCCTCGGCCTTGCCCGCGGCTAAAACGTAGCCGAACATATACCAGACGTTACGCCCCTTGCCCATTTCCTTTGGCGCCAAGCCCTTTTCCTTCAGCAAGGCATCGATCTTACGCAAACGCGGCCCATCATTCCACAGCACTTCTGGTTGCTGCGGCAAGCGGCTAAAGAACTCCAAGGCATGCTGATACTCTTGCTGATTTGCACGGTCCAGCCCTACCACGACTTGATCAAGATACGGCACCTGCGCGATCTGATCGACAATCGACGATAGTGCCGGCCCTTGCAGCTCCGAATAAAGCGATGGCAACACCAGCCCCATCGGGCGGCGTTTCTTAAACTCCATTAAATCAGCCTCCAGCTTATCCAGCGGCCGGTTATTCAGCTGATGTAATGTTGTAATTTGTCCGTGTTGATGAAAGTCACCCATAATTTTAAAAAATGTTAGTCAAAATAAAAGTTCGATCGCGCGCCGACCTACTATCCGCACGCGTCTTTAATGATCGTTAAAATCGCCTCGTTCCACCCCACCGTTGAGGGCGCAGGTGCATGTATGACTTGAGCTGCATCCGGCTGAATATGTGGCCCATCCTCATGTGGAATCACCACAGCAATGTCGGCAGCTTCCAACATCGCCAAGTCGTTCGCGCTATCACCAACAGAAACAACCAACCACTCAGTGCCTGGCTGTTGTTTTTTATAAAGATCGAGCGCCGCTCGCATACCATCGGCCTTATCAGCTATGCCCATCAGGTGCAAGAAACGGCCACCTCGTAGAATACGAATGCCCTCAGTCGCTAAAGCCGCAGTAAATTCGGCCAAACGCTCAGTTGTATCGTCCCAAAGAATCGGCTCCGTTGCATGCCGTTCCAATGAGCGTTCCGCCATCGGACGCGATAACCCCGTATGCTCGCACACCTGATCCGTGGACCAATCAGCAAAACCAGAAAAGTTATAATCGAACTTCGCCCGCAACGCATGTGCCTGTGCCAAAATCACATCGCGCGACAAACCATTCACCTCGATCAAATACCGCCCCGAACGCACCAAAGCATCCTCCTGACTCAACAAACCCGCGTCTTCGTGCACTGCGATCAGCCCGCCGTTCTCTGCAACAATCGGAGCAATCGTCCCCAAGCAATTCACCAGCTCACGCATTTCAGACAGCGTCTTACTTGAATTGAGCACCAGGGGCATCTTCAACTCCTGCAACCGCTGCAATGCGGGCAACGCAGCATCCCACGAATACCGTTCATCCAACAACGAACCATCCAGATCCGTCACCACCATCATTCTTTTCATACCACCATCCCAGCACAGATGATGCCACTTCGAAACAAATTCACCCAAGGCCTTGCCATAACCGCCTAGACCTCTTCAATCGATGGTATCATGAGATTCAAATCGCCCAATCGTATGCTCAAATACTTATTGCTCCTCAATCTGACGCTAGCTTCATGCGTTTCAGCACCTAAAGAGAGCCCATCCGCGAAGGAGACCACACCCCTAACCGCACAGGAAGCATCCGTCGCTCAGGTAAAGCAGACAGCGGATCCCGCAGCCGAAGAGCTGCTCACCATCGGCGAGGCCGAACACCTCTATGTCCACGAAGCCGAATATGCCTACGATGCTCGCATCGACACAGGTGCCACCACCTGCTCCATCCACGCCGAAGACATCACTGCAATTGAGCGAGATGGCGAGCAATGGGTCAAATTCAACCTCGTCAACTTTGACACCAAAGAACGCACCGAGCGCGTCGATAAAGTCGTTCGAGTCGTTGAAATTAAACAACACGCCTCCGAGTCTGTGAGTCGCTACGTCGTAAGACTCAAAGTGCAACTCGGCGAGGACACCCGCCTCTTCGAATTCTCACTCGCGGATCGCTCCAACTACAGCTACCCGATGTTAGTCGGCCGCAACCTACTTCGAGGCATCGCCGTCGTCGACGTCAGCCAGAGCTACACGCTCAAAAAACCGACAAAAAAATCCATCGCTAAAAGCCAAGTCAAATAATGAATTCCAAAGTTCAACTTCGTATTCTGATCTTCATCTTGGCGGCCGTCGGCATCGGCACCATGCTGACCAAGCACTTTCAAATCGGCTATCCGCTGATCCCCAAGCAACAAATCCCAATCTGGACCATCGAAGCAAAAGTCACCTTTCAAGCGACGGGCGATCCGGTCAAAGTCAGCCTCGCCGTGCCAGGCGAACAGGCTCGCTTCGGAATATTGGAAGAAACGGGTTCGTCGCATGACTACGGATTCATACCAGCAGGCAACGACCCGATGATTGCAGGCTTCTACCGCTCCGTCATATGGTCCAAGGACCAAGCGAAGGGACACCAAGAGCTCTACTACCGCATCGATGTTTATAAGAAAAAAAGCGCCGAAGACGTTGAACTCCATGCCCCGGAAGTCCACCCCACGCAAAAATACAGCGTAGGCCAACTCGCAGTCGCAGCGAATGAAGTCATCACCACAGCCAAAAGGCACTCCGCCGATTCGGAAACCTTTGTCGGCCAGCTGATACAAACGCTCAACAATCAGAGTAATCAGAACGCACAGACACTCATCGCCTCGGCTAAGACTGACCTCGAGCGCGCACGTCTGCTCAACACACTCATCATCAATGGCGGATTTGAATCACACTTGATTCGTGCACTCATCCTCAGCGAAACCACCACCAAACAGGCGCTGCAACCGATTATCATTCTGATCGACGGCGAAGAGCGACACGCCTTCGTGTGGGGCACGCCGAAGCCAGTCAAACACGAAAGCACACTCGCGTGGCAACGCGGCGGCCCGTCACTGATCGAAGTCGAAGGCGGCAAAAATGCCAGAGTCGAGTTCTCAGTCGTGAAACAGGAGCTCCCAGCCAGCTTCGTGCTGGAACAAGCCTCACGCCAACGCGAGAAGACCCTGACCGACTTCTCGCTCACCTCGCTATCGATCGAGCAACAAGACTCCTACCGCCTGTTACTCACGATTCCATTCGGTGCGCTGATCGTCGTCATCATGCGTAACATCATCGGCATCCGCACCACTGGCACGTTCATGCCAATCCTTCTCGCCATGGCGTTTCTTCGCACCAATCTCGGACCAGGCTTGATACTCTTCGTCATCGTCGTCAGCGCCGGACTCACCATGCGCGCCTATCTATCAAAACTGGATCTACTCCTAGTGCCACGCATTTCAGCGGTGGTCGTCGTGGTCATCGGCATCATGGTCGGCTTCGGGATTGTAGGCGGCAAATTCGATCTGCAAATCATGCAATCCGTCACCCTCTTCCCCACCATCATTCTGTCATGGACGGTGGAGCGCCTCTCCGTCCTCTGGGAAGAAGACGGCCCCAAGGAAGTCGGCATTCAAACACTCGGCAGCCTCGTCGTCGCCATCATGGCGTATGCCGCCATGGGCAGCCCAACCTTGCGCTACCTAGTCTTCGTCTTCCCCGAGCTACTACTCGTCGCACTCGCCGTGATCTTGGCACTCGGTCAATACTCCGGCTACCGTCTCTCCGAGCTCATGCGCTTTGCACCACTCGTTAAAGACAACAAGGAGGGCGCAGCGTGATCGCCAATTTATTCCAATGGTGCCGCCCCAGCGAATTGCGCAAACTAGGCATCGCTGGCATGAACAAGCGCAATGGTAGCTACATCGCACGCTACAATCCGCGCGCACTGTATCCACGCGTCGACGACAAAGTAGAGACCAAGATCCTCGCCAACGAGTTCGGCCTCAAAGTGCCCGAGCTTTACGGCATCGTTCAGTATCAATCTCAAGTGAAGCAACTTGGCAAAATGCTGGAAGGCCGCGAAAGCTTTGTCATCAAGCCCAGCCAAGGCAGCGCTGGTAAAGGCATCCTCGTGATCCTAGGCCGCGATGGTGAATTCTTCCTCAAGCCCAACGGCGAGAAACTCACCTTACACGATCTGCAACGCCATGTCAGCAACACGCTCAGCGGGCTCTATAGTCTTGGTGGGCGTAATGATAAGGCGATGATCGAATATGCGATCCAGTTTAGCGACGCCTTCGATGGCTTCTCCTATCAAGGCGTGCCCGACATCCGCGTGGTCATGTTCCTCGGCTACCCAGTGATGGCCATGATGCGCCTCTCCACGGAGTCCTCCGACGGCAAGGCAAACCTCCACCAAGGCGCCGTCGGCGTGGGCATCGATCTCATCACTGGCAAAGCTCGCAGCGCCGTGCAACACGGACGCCCCATCTTTAAGCATCCCGACACTGGACGTGTGCTTCAAGAACTCGTGGTGCCACACTGGGACGAACTCATTTTACTCGCCTCACAGTGCTATGAAATGTGCGAAATGGGCTACCTCGGAGCCGACATCGTGCTGGATAAAGAACTCGGTCCATTAATCCTAGAGCTCAACGCCCGTCCCGGCCTGGCCATTCAAGTCGCCAACAACGCTGGCCTACTCCCCCGCCTCGAAGCGGTCGAAAATCTCACCCGCGCCGAACGCATCATGGCCTCCGCACAAGATCGCGTCGACTACGCTCAAAAACACTTCGCATAAATCCAAATACGTATGAAACAACCACGCACCCTCGCACTCTCTTTACTCATCGGTCTCTCCGCGCTCTACAGCACAGGCTGCAAAACCACTTGCAGTGACTGCGGATGCACTCGCTCCACTCGCACCATCGTCGGCGAGACCGCGTGGATCGCCATCGACGAGATCGACCATGCCATCGAAGCGCGAATCGATACTGGCGCCCGCACCACCTCGATTCACGCCATCGACATGCAGATCGAAGGCGCAGCCAAAGACTTCGATGCCAACATCGGCAAGCCCATCAGCTTCACCATCGTCGATGCCGCAGGCAAAACATTCAAAATGAGCTCGACCATCAACGGCGTCACAACAGTGCGCAATGCACAAGGCACCGAGCAGCGCTACAGCGTGCCAATGACGCTCACCTGGAGCGGCATCAGCAAGCCAATCGAAGTCAATCTACGCGATCGCTCCGCCATGACCTATAAGCTACTCATCGGCCGCGACTGGCTCTCGACGGACTTCCTCTGCAACGTAGACATCGCCGAAGCAAAGCCACAGTAAAAAGGTAGGGACTTTGCCTGCGAAGACCGCGACAACGCCAACCACTCTCGGAATCACGACACCGCACAGCTATGGACGCATTACTCACCTCCTTCATTTTGTTATGGGCCGTGATTGATCCCATCGGCACGGTGCCGATTTTCATTGCAGTCACGAGAGGGCTCAGCCCCACCGAAAAGAAGGCCATCGCCCTCAAGGCGGCCTTAGTCGCGGCGGGCATCTTACTGTTTTTCATTGTTGTTGGTGAGATCCTACTACGCGCCATGGGCGTGCCACTCTTGGCATTTCAAATCACAGGCGGCTGTGTGCTCTTTCTCTTCGCGCTGACCATGATCTTCGGTGAGAGCAAGCCCGAGGGCGAAATGAAGTCGATCGAAGACTCGATGGAAAAAGCGATCTTCCCGCTAGCGATCCCTTCCATCGCCTCTCCCGGCGCAATCATGGCGGTCGTGTTACTCACCGACAACAGCCAATCCTCCATCCCCCAACAAGCCATCATCGTGATGATCACGGCACTCGTCATCATCACCACCTACGCACTCATGCGCGGCGCCGGCATCATTTCGAAAATCATCGGTAAGAGCGGCGCGATCATCGTCAGTAAAGTCATGGGGCTCATCTTAGCCTCCATCGCTGCCACTCAAATGCTCGAAGGTCTGAAGGCCTACTTTTAAATTTGGAACGAGCATGAACAAAAAGGCGGGGTCGCCGAAACAACCCCGCCTTCAATTCCTACAACAAACAATCCTAATAAATAAAGTTCATCTCGAAGGTGAACATCTTCTTGTCCACTGCGCCAGCATTGCCGACACCACCATCTGAATCATAGTCACCATACTTGCTAACAAGCGTCAGATACTTGTTCACCTTATAGCTCGCGACTAAGTCGATTTCCTCACCACCGTCTTCGCCGGAAGCAGCCCCAGACTCAGAATCAAACCAGTGGTAGATCGCTTTCACTGCGATACCATTGCCCACTGGGATCTTATATCCAGCATAGACATAGAAATCCTCTAAGCCGTTATCAAAACCAGCGACCGGTAGCAACGCATCGGCAAAACCATTAAACTTGTGCACGGTTGCCAACGGTGTGCGAAATCCACCCTCCATGATTTCGAAGCCACCACCAATGGTGATCGAATTCGTGAAAGTAGCCGCAAGGTCTGCAGCATAATAGCTCGCATCGTAGCTAAGGTTCGATGGGCCGGTATCTTCCTGCTCCGCAATACTTGCAGAATAGCCAAACTTCACCTCATCGATATCAAACGCACCCGTCGCACGCACACCATAGCTCAAGTTGGAAGCATTCTCATTACTAGTCTCATCGCCTTCGATGTTATAGACGAAACCAGTCAGCTTGAAGGCCTTATCAAAGGCATAGCTCACATTTCCCCCAGTGGAATCCAATTCGTTATGCGTGCCATTCACGGCATGCTGCTCAGCAAGATAGAAGGCCTTCACTGAAAGCTTATCAATACCACTGAATTCACCAGTCGCCGCATCGAAAGTCTGAATGTTTTGGCGCCAGCCAACGTGCCCGATAAAGCGGTGATCATCCAAAGCATAAATCTGACGTCCGACCTTTGCATTACCATACTCTGCATTCGCGTATTTCACCCATGCTTGATTCAGGTCTGTTCCATCGCCGGCATCATCCAACGGATGAATGTCGTCATGATCTCCGCCCAGACGTGTGACAGTCTCGCCCTCAACCATCGCGGTAAAACCAGAGAAATCTGGAGTGGTATAACCATACCGGATACGCATCGAGCTACCATCGCGGTCCGCAGCAGGATTGCCATTGTCCAAGTCAAATACCTCATAGCGGTTACGCATATTGATATTGAACTTCCCAGGCACAGCCTCCTCTAAGCTCTTAAATTGTTCGTCAAAAAAGGATTCTACAGGATCAGCCGAAGCCAATGATGCACCACCTGCCACAGCAAACAGTGCAATGAGTGAGTTAGTATATGTTTTTTTCATTTTTAATTTATTGTTCGTTAAGTGCGTTGCACACAAACAGAGCTACCACCTCTCATGCCAGAAATACTAATAGATGCCATTAATCACATGAGCTAATTTCATACATGCTGTGAAAATGATTCCAAAGGAGGATTGAGCGGACCACAAAAAAACCAAACAACAAAGACTACACAGAATCACATAAAGCTCTACAATAGACACTTACAAAACCAACTAGCCAAAAAGACAATTCGATCCACAATGCTCCCCCAACGCGGCACATGATCCGCAACGAAAGCAGCCCCAAAGCGGACCAGTCAACAGCGCGAAACATAACGCGCACTAAATTGATAAAGAAATGGTCACATTTTTGACACATTCTGGCGAATAAGCTTACCCGCGCGTCAGAGTGGGCACACAGAAAAACTGAAAATTGACCACTGGTGACACCGATTGTCACAGACCAAGAAAGATGTGAGGCAGCTCCACACAAAAACCATCCGCGCTATACCTGCCTGTGGCACTTTCTGGTTGTATGACGCCTTTCAAAGGAAGCACATCTTGAGCCTCTCAGACGTAGTTTTAACCGCCCGCTTACGCTAGAGTTCGCTGAGGGCGCGGAGCAATGACGCAGAGCATCTCACTGAATCCTCTTCTGACTCTCTGCGAACTCAGCGAGCTCTGCGGTTAAACTTTATACAATATTGAGCCATGATTTGGGATTCTTCACTTAATTTACGCTTAACCAGCACGACGTAAGGTATCTTTTTAAGCGCAGTTAAGCGGTCTCCAGCTTCCGTCTTCATTTTATTACGC
>CAJQOS010000094.1 GCA_905479975.1 uncultured Puniceicoccaceae bacterium
GAGCTCCTGCACGGCCACTCCTTCGATGATTATCTGATAAGCGGCATCCTTCTTGAACTCCGTAGTATATTGTCGTCTCTTCATTGTTTATGATCCTCTTTTAAAGAGAATCACATGTCCACTTTTCTCAGGACACATCAAGAGCAGCCTCTGTTAAAGCAACAACCTTGTCAGTCTTAGCTTCTGGTTCCGTAAAAACTCCTCGGCAAAAATAACCGATGCCAATCCCCCCCCAAAACAGCCAACAATGGTAAGAACCCCCTCATGTATAAATATGGTGACGCACAAGCACCTCACGGCAAGAACGTTGAACTCTCAACAGGCATGAGAAAAACTACCGATGGTCCCAAGGCAGCTCCACTTTGACAGGTTCGTGATCCCACACTTCGAAGGGTTCGAAGATCTTACCTGGATTTAGGATACCCTTCGGATCGAGCGCGGCCTTCACCGCCAGCATCATGGCGATCTCGGCCTTGCTGTGCTGCATCTCCAGAAAAGGTGCCTTTGCAAGGCCCACGCCGTGCTCGCCGGTAATGACACCGCCGAGGTCGACGACTTTCTGCATTAGCTTTTTGATGCCCGCCTTCGCCTTGACCGCATCTTCGGGGTTGGAGCGATTATACATGATGTGCACGTGCAAGTTGCCATCACCAGCGTGACCAAAGGTCGGCGTCGCGAGGCCGATTTCTTTTTTCAATGCGATGGTGTAACGAATGAGCTCGGCCTGCTTTTGAATCGGCACGACCACGTCTTCGTTCAGCTTGGTATCGGCAATCGAAAACATGGATTGCGAGCAAGTGCGCCGAACTTTCCACAATTCTTCGGCTTTAGCGTCGGTGCGCGCTTCGCGATGCGCCAGCGCGCGGCCTTCCATAAACTCCAGCAGGCGGACACGTTGCTCACGCACCTCTGCGGGACGGCCATCGACTTCGATCAACAGAATTGAGGAGCGCGGGCAGTCTGCAAAAATCGATTTGCCGGTATAGCGCTCCGCGCAGGTCACGGATTGACGGTCGAGGAACTCTAGAATCGATGGATTCACCCCTGCTTCAAACAATGCAGCGACTGTCTTGAGCGCCGCAGCTTCGGATTTAAAGGCAAACATGCCAGTCCAGCGTTTTTCTGGTTTCGGGATGAGCTTCAGCGTCGCGGAAGTCATCACGCCAAGCGTCCCTTCGGAGCCGATCAGTAAGTCCCGAATATTCAGACCTGACACATATTTCTTCAGCGCCAGACCGAGTTTAAACGGACTGCCATCCGCATAAAACCCTTCGAGGCCGAGCACATAGTCACGCGTCACACCATACTTCACACAACGTAACCCGCCGGCATTGCAGGCGATGTTACCGCCCATAGTTGAATATTTCTTCGACGACGGGTCCGGCGGATAAAACAGCCCCACCGCTTCGACCTGCGCCTGCATCTCTGCGGTGACCACGCCTGCGCCAACCGTGACGAGACGAGAGACGGTATCGATTTGAATCTCAGTTAGCAGCGAAAGATCTAACACCCAACCACCACGCAGCGGCACTGCCGAACCCGTGGCGGATGAACCCGCACCGCGTGCCGTGACTGGAATCGAATATTTATATGCGAGCTTGAGGGCCGTGCCGACCTCGGCGGCAGTTTCCACTCGAACCACGGCATCGGGCAAAAAAGAGAGCCGTAAATTATCTATGGATGCATCAAAGCAACTTTCAGCATCGACTAGGACACGCCCCGGTAGCTTACGACGCAAGGCTCTCAGTGCAGTTTGGCTTGCGGCCATGGCTTTACTCTCTGGTTTCATGGGCGGTGGTATAGCCCGCGATTCGCCTGAATACAAACAAGAAGACTGGTGCTCGGTGACAGGCAGGAATGTCTATTTCACTCGACCTCTCGCTAAGTGCGCACGGCCAGCACGGTCGTATTCAATTCGATGGTGAAACGTGCACCTTCGCGGTCTTCGCGATTTTCGGCATACACGCGGCCTCGGTGTGACTCAGCAATCTTTTTACAAATCGCCAACCCCAGTCCAGTGCTAGTTTCATTGCCAGTCGGCTGCACCGAGGTCTTACCGAAATCGGTAAAGAGCTTATGCATTTCATCTTCTGGAATGCCGGGGCCTTCATCTTCGACTGCGATCTTCAAAAGACCATCCACATGCTCAGTCACCACTCGAATGAACGAGCCAAAGGGTGAGTATTTCACCGCATTGCTCAGCAAGTTGTCCATCAGGCGACGAAATTGAGTCTTATCGAGCATCAATAAATCCGGCATGCCGCGATCATCCAGCTCCAGCTTGATCGACTTCTTATTCGCAGTGAACTGATAAATATTGAGCGAGGAAGAAACGACTTCAATAAGTTGGCAGGGTTCCGCTTCGGAACGCTCTTCGCCACTTTCGATCACCGAAAGATCCAGCAATTCATCGACCAAGTGCAGCATCGAAGCGGAAGTCGATTGAATCGTATCAGCAATCTCCTTCTGCTCATCATTGAGCGGCCCACTCTCCATCAGAAATTCGGATAGGCCACGAATCGAGGCCAGAGGATTACGCAAATCATGCGAAGCCATCCCGATAATACGATTTTTAGCGAAATTGGCCTTCTTCAGTCCGTCGATGAATTCGCGTTGGAAGCGCATCAACACGCGCATTTTCAAATGATTACGAATACGCGCCAAGGCCTCATGCCGATTGATCGGCTTCGTGATATAATCGCAGCCCCCCGCATCGAGCCCTTCGACGATCGAACTGGTATCAGAACGCCCCGTCACGAAAATGATCGGCACCTCCGACAAACCCGGCATCTCCTTGATCTTACGGCAGGTAATAAAGCCGTCGATCCCGTCCATCACCACATCGAGCAAGATCAGATCCGGCTCATTCGCCTCGATACACTCAATCGCACCTTCGCCGGAATCAGCCTCGTCGATGACGAAGCCACTACGCTCCAAGACACGACGTAGCAACTTACGGATGATCTCGTCATCATCGACGACAAGGATACGGGATCCTTCGGTATTAATTTCTTCGGGTTGATTCACAAGGGACTAGGTAATAGGCGTGATGAGTCGCTAGTAAAAGAGTCTCCGCCACTTAAAGTCAATCAAAGGGAATCTAAGGAAGCGATTCTGCGACGATTTAACATTGCACCCGAGCGACCGCATCGCATTTTCTGTCGACTATGCTTCAAGCTGGTATCGTAGGTCTCCCCAATGTGGGCAAAAGCACACTGTTCAACGCTCTTACGCGCACGCGTAAGGCTGAGTCGGCAAACTATCCGTTTTGCACGATCGACCCAAACGTGGGCGTCGTTCAAGTGCCGGACAGTCGCCTAGAGCCTCTTCGTGAGATCTCCAAGACCAATAAGGTCATCCCGGCGGCGATTGAGTTCCTCGATATCGCCGGCCTCGTCGAGGGTGCCAGCAAGGGTGAAGGCCTCGGCAACAAGTTCCTCGCCAACATTCGCGAGGTCGATGCCATCGTGCACGTGGTGCGTTGCTTCGATGATGACGACATCATCCACTCCATGGGCTCCATCGATCCCCTTCGTGATATCGAGGTGATCAACACCGAGTTGATCCTGGCCGACATCACCTCGCTGGAGAACCAACAAGAGAAGCTGGTGAAGAAAGCTCGCGGCGGCGATAAAGAAGCTGCCGAGAATGTCGCACTCATCGAGCGCCTCCTTCCCCACCTCAACGAGACGAAGCCCGCCATCACACTGGACCTATCGGAAGACGACCACGCCGTGCTCAAGCGTCTCTGCCTGCTCTCTGCGAAACGCGTGCTCTACGCCTGCAATGTTTCCGAAACAGACCTCGCCGACTATTCTGGCAATACCTACGTCGCAGCCGTCGAGAAATTCGCCCGCGAACACCATGGCGCAGGCATCTGCGTCGTCTCGGCTTCCGTCGAAGCCGAGTTGATCGATTTCGACAACGAAGAAGCAGCCGAATACCTCGAATCACTGGGCGTGAAGGACTCCGGCGTGTCACTGCTGATTCGCGCGACTTACGACCTCCTCGGCCTCGCTTCTTACTTTACCGCCGGCGTGCAAGAAGTGCGCGCATGGACCTTTAAAAAGGGCATGAAAGCACCACAATGCGCTGGCGTCATCCACACCGACTTCGAACATGGCTTTATTAAAGCCGAAGTCGTCGCCTACGACGACCTAATCGAAGCAGGTAACGTGGCCAAAGCCCGTGAAGCTGGTAAATACCGCCTCGAAGGTAAAGACTACGAATTCAAAGACGGCGACGTCGCACTCTTCCGGTTCAACAACTAGGGCCTTGTAACTTATTAAATCCCGTAGCGTCCAACTTTAGCAAACGTCTCGTCGTATTAGCGCAGGGTCACTGAACGTTTGCTAAAGCTGCACGCGACGAAGGCAACATCGACGACATGACTCAACGACTCCAACACCTCCCACGCCTACCACTCATCTTGGCAGGCATTGCAACACTCTGCCTCAGCGGCTGCGACAACGCACAACCCACCTCCTATCGGATTCCGAAAGAGGAACGCGTCGTCACCATGCCGCCGGCAGTAAGCGCACCCGCGAAGATGGAAGTGTTGCCCGGCATGGAAGCTGCCGCACAGAAAGCCGGCGAGATTGGCTACACCGCGCCCGAAGGCTGGGAAGACCTGCCTGCGAGCGGCATCCGTAAAGCAAATCTAAAAGTCACCGCCGACACCGGCAGCGCCGAGATCACCATCCTCACCTTCCCAGGTGACGTCGGAGGGCGACTCGCCAACATCAACCGTTGGCGCGGCCAAGTCGGCCTCGAAGCCGCCAGCCCCGAAGACTTGCCAGCCTACACCGAAGGCTACGACATCTCGAACCACCGCGGACTCTACGTGCGCCTCGAAGGTGCAGAGCAAAGCATCCTCGGCGCACTTCTCCCCTTTCACAACAACACCTGGTTCTTCAAAATGATCGGCGACACACCCACCGTGCTCGCCAACGAAGCCGCCATGAAGCAGTTCCTCGACTCCATCGAGCTAGAGGACCACGCCCACTAAACGATGCAAGCACTGTTCAAATTCTTCGCCTCCCTGCGACTCACCGTCGTGCTGCTCGCCTTTTCCATGATGCTGATTTTCTTCGGCACACTCGCTCAAGTTGAGACAGGAATATGGAAAACACAAAAAGACTACTTCGAGAGCTTCATCGCGATCTGGTCTTACCCTGGATCATGGGTCGCGCAAGATGCACTGCACTGGCTACGCATCCCCATGCCCGGCGGTTATCTGCTCGGCGGCATGCTATTGATCAACCTCTTAGCTGCACACATTACCCGATTCAAGTTCACCGCGAAGAAGAGTGGCATCTTCCTCATTCACGCCGGCCTCATTCTACTACTCGTCAGTGAATTACTGACCGACTTGGTATCTAAAGAGAGCCAAATGCCTGTCGACGAAGGCGCACGCAGTAACTACTCGCAGGAATATCGCAATAACGAACTCGTCTTGATCAACCGCTCCAATGCAGAGTTCGACACGGTTCACACGATCCCCGTCTCGTTCCTCAAACCGGGTAAAACTGTCGCCGTGCCGGATAGCCCGCTGAGCATCCGCACCGTCAGCTACTATCCAAACGCGCAAATCGGTCGCTCTAAAGACGGCGCGCCCGTCGAATCGCCCGCCAACCAAGGCGTCGCGGTTAAGATGAACGTCGTCGTCACACCCGCAGCCGTCACTTACGCAGAAAACCAAATCAACACCGCCACCGCTTATGTCGAAGTGCTCGGGCCTGAAGGCTCACTTGGCACATGGCTCGTCTCCAACGTCATCGACGAACGCTTCCCGCCGCAAATGGTCAGCCTCGGCGAGCAGAGTTGGGAAATGGTGCTGCGTCTCACACGCCACTACTACCCGTTCGAAGTCGAACTCATTAACTTCTCGCACGACAAATACCCAGGCACCGAGATCCCCTTCAACTTCTCCAGCGAGGTGATGATGCACAACGAAGATAGCACCAAAAACCAAAAGGCGCTCATCTATATGAACCACCCGCTACGCTACGAAGGCCTGACCTTCTACCAAGCCTCCTTCGCCAACGACAACCGCACCTCAATCTTTCAAGTCGTGCGCAACCCTGGTTGGGCACTGCCCTACATCAGCGTCATCCTAATGGGAGTCGGCATGCTCGTTCAGTTCGGCATGCATTTCTTCAAATTCCTTAAAAAACGCGCTTCCGTCTAATGAAGAAATTAGCCTTTTCCCTGATCTTAATCATCGCCGGCCTCATCGTTGCGCGGGGGTTTAAGCCGTCCACCAACCCGTCCGACTTCGACGTCGATAGCTTTGCCGAACTGCCCGTGCAAGTCGGTGGCCGCATCAAGCCCCTCGACTCGGTCGCGCGTAATACACTGCTCGTGCTCGCGGCACGTCAAAAAGTCGTCACCCCCGAAGGCGTGACACTCAGCCCGATCGAGTGGTTCATGGACCTCACCATGCGCCCCGAGCTGGCAGACACCTACCGCGTCTTCAAAATCGAATTCCCCGACGACCTCGGCATCGCCGACATCGCTCAACAAGGTCAGCGACACTACGCCTTCAACGATCTACTCCCGCACTTCGACGAGATCCTACGCCTCTACGGCGAGATCAATCCGGAACCGAAAAAGCGCAGCCCCTACGAGCAGCAGATTGCCGATCTGAACGATGGACTGACTCTCTATCACAGAGTCATGCACTCGCTTCACCCAGTTGGCACGCCCGAGCGTCTCGACCGTCTTGTCGACGAGTATCAAAGCTACGCCGCCAGCGTCGAACCCGGCCTCGCCGCGTTACGCAAACAACAAGCAGGCGATGACTACGATGCCGAACTCCTCGGCCGCTTCATTCAATTTGGCGACGACTATTTGAAACTGTCGAAGACCGCTCACTTTAGAGTCGTCCCACCACCAGCACCTATCGATCCGCTCGACGACTGGAAAAACGTCGGTCTGGAACTGCTCGACGTCATGCGTGGCGACGGCCTAAGCCCCTACGTGACTGGTTACGCCAGCCTGACGATGGCCTATCGCCAAAATCAGCCTGAAATGTTCAACCAAACCGTGCAAGAGTTACGCCAGCGCTTCATCGCCGACTTCCCTGACGACATCGACCGCATTCACTACGAGCGCGAGTTTAATCAAGTGCAGCCGTTCTACATTTCGATGCAGCTCTACGTGTTGGTATTTTTAGTCGTCTGCCTGTCTTGGCTACGTTGGCCAGAAACACTCACGAAGGCAGCGTTCTGGGTGGTGCTACTTTCCTTCGCGCTGCATACCTTCGGGCTGCTCTCGCGCATGTATATCCAAGAGCGCTATGGCGTATTCGTCACCAACCTCTACTCCTCCGCCGTATTCGTCGGATGGGGGGCCGTATTGCTAGGGATCATACTAGAGAAATTCTTCAAGAACGGCGTCGGCGCGGCCATGGCCTCGCTTGTCGGCTTTTGCACCCTGATCATTGCACACCACCTCTCAATGAGTGGTGATACGCTGGAAATGATGCGTGCAGTGCTCGATTCCAACTTTTGGTTAGCGACCCACGTTACAGTCATCACCTTCGGGTATTCCGCCATGTTTTTTGCCGGCTCACTCGCACTCATCTTTACCGTGCTCGGGCTGTTCTCGAAGAACTTCGACAAAAAATCCGCAAAGTCCGTCGTCAGCATGGTCTATGGCATCACCTGCTTTGCCTGCCTATTTAGCCTCGTCGGCACCATCCTCGGCGGCATCTGGGCCGACCAGAGCTGGGGACGATTCTGGGGCTGGGATCCAAAGGAAAACGGCGCACTCATGATCGTAGTGATGGGCGCCATCGTACTCCACGCTCGCTGGGGCGGCATCGTCAAAGAGCGCGGGCTCATGGCATTGGCAATTTGTGGCAATATCGTGACCGTCTGGTCATGGTTCGGCACCAACCTACTCGGCGTCGGACTGCATGCCTACGGCTTTACCAGCAGCGGCTTCTGGTGGACCATCGGCTTCGCAGCCAGCCAGATATTCTTCATCATACTAGTGACTCTACCTTGGCGCTACTGGCGCAGTGCCTTCGGCGAAGAGAAGAACCGCCTTGAACGCAAACGTATCCTACTGATGGCACGAGAGAGCGAAGAAACCGAAGCCTAAGAACGCCTCGTCGTAGTCGGGTTCCTTTAGGTGCCCGACCGATAGCCCGATTGGCAACCACCGTCCCGTCGGGTGGCCAGCTGAAGCAAGCCACCTACTTCAAGAAGCCATTCCTAGCAGTATGATTGGAAGCCGCCTAAGGCTGCGATAAGTCCAAGAGGATCTTACAATCCGACGGGGCGTCAAACAGCGAGGACAGTATCACGCGATTCACGCGAATTTTGGTATAGGTAACCGTGTCGTGCAGCTTACCATCGATATATAGCTCATACCCCATCGGTAAACGATGCGGCGTGCTGCCATCCGCCGGAGCGAAATGTAGCTCAATCTCCGCAGCAGCGTCATTCATTCCTCGAACGGTTGCGCGCCGGTAGACCTCTTCAAACGTGCCTGTATCAATATAGTGAATGATTGGAAAAGGTAAAATACCACGACTCACAACGACTGCGCAATTGTGGCCATTCCAGACTTCCGCAGGGCGCAATTCGAGAACCGAGTCTAGCCCGCCTTCCAGCGCAGCAGCCGAACGATAGGACCAAGCAAGGTGAGTCAGAGAACTCTCCAGCACTGCCATACTCATATAGAATTCTGCCTTCGTCTCCTTGAGCTGATCATGGCTTTGGCGCAACCATCCTTGCCGGCCATCATAAGCATATTCAAAATACAGTTCGCCGTTGGGTGCCTCTGTCTTTAATTTATACAGATTAGGCTGACGCGCCAAAAGTGTCAGATCCCAAATATTTCCCTCTGCCGAGACTTCCCCATTCAGAATAAAACCATCCACCTCATCGAAGCGTGTCGCCGTCACATGTCGCTCCAACAATCCCGGCAAAGACGTGATCGAAACCGGTGGGCTCGGCAACTCACGGGCAATCGAGACCGCGTCAGGTGTCACCTGGGCGACCAAGGGCTTCAACGGTTCGGCCTTAGCAGACACTGGCTCAGACGCCACAGATTTGACCTCACTCGAGCGCGGAACCGAATCACGGTTCTTCGCGATGAGGTAATAACCACCCCCCAGTATCGCCGCGATAAACACAACAAAACCGGCAACACCGAGATACACAGACTGCTTCGACACCTGCTCTCCCAGAATATCGAAATGCTTGGATCGTCTAGATTTCGTCATAATGTAACCGTCTCGTTTCCTTCAAGATCAAATACCGTTGCCTAGGCACTCGTGATGCCTCGCTCAACTGAATAAGAGTTCGAATCGGAGCAATTAGCCGCCATTTTCCATGCGCTCCATCTCTGCGAGCTCTTCTTGAGCTTTAGCAATACGAGCCTGGGCTTCTTGGATGTCTTTCGCACGCGCTTGAGATTCCTCATAGGCCTTCTTCTTCGCCGCCAGTTCAGCTTCGAGGCGAGCCGCCTCACGTTCCGCCGCACTCACGTCCGAATCAGTCGAATTACGTGCGATCTCGTCACGCACCTTCTTCGCCTCCAAAGTTTTAATATCTTCCTCAAGTTTCACCTGAGCCTGAGCTTCCTGATCATATTCATACTGGCGCTGTGCCTCTGCAGCTTCGAGCTCTTCCTTATTCTTGTCATACTTGTTGCCACCGAGACCTCCGAGCGCACCACCAAGCGCAGCACCTGCGGCCATGTTCGCACCACTGCCGTCACCAAGCTGAGAGCCGATCACAGCCCCAAGGACCGCACCCGCCGCGATACCGACATTGCGCCCCGTATTACCACTATTAGAAGAGGAACATCCGCTGAAAAGTAACGCAGCGCATAAGAGAAGAGGAGTCAGTGTAGCTTTAAACATAATTGGACGCTATTGTTTCGTATGGAAATTGCAATATCGAGAATAAATCGCAGGGTGGATGAGTAAATACAGGCACACGCCTTCTCGATTCGACTCCAAAATCTAGAAATTGTTTAACTATTTCTCAAGCAAAGTGCCCCGATCCCCATACACAACACGATATCTATGAGTTTACGAAACCCCGAACGCGGCCTCTTATCTGTCAAAGGCCTCATCTTCAGCCTCGGCCTGATCGCTTCTTTTATTTTCGTCGGCGTGCTCTACGGCGGCCTCATTCGCCCCGCCGCCAACAAAGCCGCACTCGCTCAAAGCTATGGCGTCGAAGGCGGCGGCTCAGCCTCTGGGATTTTTGTCATCCTGAAAGACTACGAGCAACAAGTCTGCATCTCCCTATTTCTCTGGGGCATCATGATCCTCGTCTATAAGTTTATACTCGTGCATTCGGAAGCCAAAGACCTCGCCCGATTTGCCCCCGAAAGCGAAGGCATTGATGCCGAACCCGAAGTGGATCTACTCGGCGGCGCACGCAGCATCACCCGCGAACGAGCAGGCAAACTCTCCGATGAGATCGACTTAAAGAGCCAGAGCCCCGACCTGAAAAACAAGATCCTCCCCTACGTGATGGCACGCGGACTAGAGCGCTACCACATGACGGGTAACGTCCCGGAATCGACCGAGACCATCATGGGCCGCCTCGAAGTCGCCTCCGAGCAGCAAGAAAGTGAGCTATCCATGCTCCGCTACCTCGTCTGGGCCATTCCATCCATCGGCTTCATCGGCACCGTCCGCGGCATTGGTGTCGCCCTACACCGCGCAGACGAAGCCCTGCAAGGCGACATTTCCGGCGTCACCAGTGCCCTCGGCGTGGCCTTCAACTCCACCCTCGTCGCCCTCATTATCAGCATCGTTCTCATGCTCTTGATCCACCTCCTGCAAGGTGGGCAAGAAGGCCTCATTCTGCGCCTGCAAACATTTTGCCGCGAACAAATCATCGACAAGCTCTACGACCGCGATGATGCCGAAGCGCCTAAAATCGAAATCGAAATCGAAAACACCCCCGAACCCCCGGCGGCAGACGAGAGCGCCTCGCTCAACTAGCACCTCACTCTCACTCTCACTCTCACTCTCACTCCGCGCGTAGCGCGGTCACTTAACCAATGAAACGCCGCCGAGAAGCACAAAGTTCCGCACTGTCTTTTATAGACTGTATCTGCTGCGGCTTCGGAGCCGTGCTACTGCTCTTCATCCTCACCGCCAAAAGTCAGATTACTGAATCCAAAGAAGAGGCCACACAGTCCCTCGCCGCCGAAGAAACCCTGCAAGAAGCCATCGAAATAGCAGAAGCGAAACAAAAAGCACTGGAGAAAGACATCGCCGCCCTCGACCCACAGCCCGATACCAATGCCACCAGCGTCGCTGAGCTCGCCGCCGAGCAAGAGCGCCTCGCAAAGGCAATCGAAGACAGAGCCGAAGCCCTCGCCGCACTTGAAACCGAGACCGAAATAGTCGACGCCGTGGCCGGGCTCAACCGCCCATCCGCCGACCAAAGCTACCTCTCCGGACTCAAACTACGCGGCCCACGCGCCGTGATCCTACTCGAAAACTCCGGCAGCATGCTCGGCAGAGATGCCAAGACTGCACTCGAAATCATCCGTAACGGCAGTGGTGCCAGCGCCGAAAAGTGGCTCCGTGCCAAGGCCGCCGTGCGCGCCGTGCTCGCCGCCATTCCGCAAGGCACCAAGGTTGCAATCTTTCAAATGAATCAGAGCGCCAGCCCACTGTCCGGCAATCCCAACAGCCCCTACATCGACCCATACGATAACAGCGCCCTACTCGCGACACTGGAGCGCCTTGACAAACTCGAAGCCTCAGGCGGCGCCGACCTCTCCAAAGCCCTGCGCACCATCGGTCAGCTCAAGCACCGCCCCAGCAGCCTACTCCTCATCAGTGACGGCCTGCCGACAGCCCCGAACCCCAGCCATCGAAGCCTATCCGAAGCCGACCGAGTGAAGCTCTTCAAAGGCGCAATGGCGACACGCCCCAACTACCCGTTTAACGCGATCCTCTTCCCCTTCGAAGGCGATCCCTCCGCCGCAGGCCTGTTCTGGAAACTCAGCGCCCGCACCAACGGCATCACCCTCATCCCCGACAACGATTGGCCCTCGATGAAACGCTGAAACACGGATACGCTGAAAACCTGACATACCCGCATCCCGCACCCCGTATCTCGCATCCCGCACCCCGCACCATGATCAAACGCCGCCAGATCGAGGTCTTCAGCCTCTCCTTCCTAGACTGCCTCTGCTGTGGGTTTGGCGCGATTCTGTTGCTATTCATCCTATCAATCGGCTCAGGGAAGGCTGGAGTCGAAAGCGAAATCGACGATCCCACGCTGCAAGCCATGCGCGCACAACTAGCGCAGCTCGAAGCCGACGTCGCCAACAAAGCCGCCCTGCTCGAAGCGTCCATCCATAGCAAACAAACCGAACAAGAGCGCCAGCGCATCAACTCCATTATTCAAGAGCTCGAATCCAAGCTCGCCGACCTGCAACAAGAATTCGACAGCAAACAAGCCAACCTCAGCACCAGTCAGCAAGAAGCCGCCGAGGCCAACCGACTCTTAAAAAGCTTCAAACACGAAGACCTCCCTCCCATCGGCCTGCCCGCCGACGCCACGCACGTCGCCTTCATTATCGATACCTCAGGCAGTATGCGTAACCAGCTGACCAACCAGCTCCACTACGGCGTGATCGAGCAAATCACCGAGCTGCTCGACAGCCTCCCCGAAGTGAAAAGTATTCAATTTATCGATACCAGCGGCAACTATATGATGCGCGACCGCAGAGGCTACTGGCTGCCCGACACCAAAGGACTGCGCAACAAAGCCCTACGCTCTGTGCTCAACTACCCGCTTCTCAGCGTCAGCGATCCCGAACCAGGCGTGCGCAAAGCCTTCCGCGACCTCAGCACCGACATCGGCCCCAACGACAACATGAGCCTCTACGTAATCGGCGACGACTTCCGCGGCTCCACTCAAAGTTTCCTAATCAAACTCGATCGTCTCAATCCCCGTGATCCAGCCACAGGCAAACGCCGCGTATCGGTCAGCGCGATCGGATTCCCCACACTCATTAACCCCTTCCAGCTCGGCGCACCACAAGGCAACACCCGCTTCGCCAACATCATGCGCGAAAT
>CAJQOS010000095.1 GCA_905479975.1 uncultured Puniceicoccaceae bacterium
AGAAGGCTTCAACAACAAGATCGGATGGCTCACGAGGCAGGCTTATGGATATAGGGATGAAGAGTTCCTGCACCTGAAAATTTATGATCTGCCCAACCTATCGACACGCAAAGAGCTATGACCGAAATCCGTGAAGAGGCGTTTTTGTATGCATAATGTGTCTGTGATTGTTGATTATAGTAATGACTAAGAGCGCAGTGTGCTCGGGAGTGGCGCAGTGAGGCAACGAATCGCTGGTGGCACCGCACCCAAGACGCCGAGTAGTAGGCCCATTAATAGGCCGGTGCTAATGACGCTGCTGCTGAGTTCCAGCGAGAAGGTGCCAATCGAAAAATGCACGGTGCGCCCTTCGAGTAGAAACACTGCTGCAAATGCCGCCAGTAAAGTGCCGCTCAGAGTGGCTAACAGGCTCTCTTGCACGAGTGAGATAAAGACCGCGGCGCGACGGAAGCCAATCGCTTGCAGTGTGGCCAGCTCGCGAATGCGCGAAGCAAAGGCTGCGTAGAGCAAGTTGAAGCCACCAAAGATCGCACCTGCGGCAATCAGGCCTGCGGTGAGCCAGGTCATCGCGCGGATCGGCGCAAAGAAGCCGGACAGTTTGTCGTAGTAGTCCACTTCGCGTATCGCCGACAGTTCGAGGTCGAGGCGCTGCTTGGCAAACAGATCCGCGCTTGGAAAGCTGTCGGGGTCTTCTAAACGCAGGATCACGCAGGAGAGCGACTCGCGCTGGGTCAATGTCATCAGGTCGCTGCGGTCAAACCAGACCTCGGACTCCATCACTGTGCCGGGTGCTTCGAAGATTCCCGAGATCGTGAATATTTGTCCTTCAAATTCGACTTCGGCACCAGGTTGAAGCGCTTCTGCCGAGACGCCAAACAAGTGGTGGGCTAGTCGCCCCGCGAGCACTTCGCCCGAGGACGGGAAATTACCTTGCAAGATGCGCACTTCGCGATGCACCTCGAAGGCTGTGGGGGTGATGCCACGTAGTAGTGCTTGACGTTCGCCGCCAGTGATGGTCGAGAGCTCGCCCATGAAATGCACTTCTCCGGATACCGCCGGTTGGCCTAAGCGTGACTCAATCCCGCGGATGCCGGCCGCCGCGAGTGACTCGACTTGCACGTCGATCTCACCGCGCTCAATACTTTCTTCGGAGCCCGCGCTGACTAGAATCACATTATTCGGCGAGCCACTGGCGCGTAGCACGGATTTCATGCCTTCGTTGAACGCACCCGCGGCGATGATCAGGAAGACGACTACGCAGGAGCCGACAATTTTTTGCAGTAGGCGCGGAATATCACGCAGCAAATTGCGCGTCGCATATGCGAAGGGGAGGCATTGTAGTTTAAAAAGTTTCATCGGTAATTAGCGTAGCGATTCAACGAGTGGACGTTTTGCAGCCACCCATGCTGGCCAGAGCGAGGCGAGTAAGCCGAGCGCGCAGGCGACGCCTAGGGCCGTTGCGGTCACGCTCAAACTTGGTGCGAGTGCAAGTGTTAGGCCTTCGTTGCCGACTGTGTAGCTTTTGAGATAGAAAAAGAAGCTCGCACCCAAGCTGCCAACGAGTCCGCCTGCGAGTCCGAGCACCGCGCCTTCGCCAACCATGATCGAGCCCACCGCGTAGCGTGAGAAACCGATTGTTTGAAAGACGGCGCTTTCTTGCACGCGGCCTCGTGCTGCTAGCAGGAGTGCATTGGCCACGAGTCCGAGCACGGCGACCACGGCCCCTAGTCCGATCCAGCGTGTGAAGGCGATCATCTCGATCATGTCACGTGCGGTCTGCACGAAAAAGGCCTTCTCTGCACGAGTCGTCGTGGGCGCCTGGTCGGATGCAAAGAGCTCGTCGATACTTTTTGCGACCGCTTCGATTTGCGAGGTGTCGTCCACACGCACATTGAACTGAGTCACGGTGCCGAGTCCGATACGTGAGGCCTGCTGCAAGAACGGTAGGTGCACGTAGGCGACATTATTGTCTTGCTGCAGCGGAGAACGCACAATGCCTGCCACCCAGACGCGCACGCCGACGGCCTCAAAGGTATCGCCGGGGCTGAGGCCGCGCCGACGTGCGAAGTGCTGCCCAACTAGGGCGGCGTCGCTACGCGATTGCCATTGGTCCATCGAGCCGCGCACGACCTCCAATTCTGGATTATAGCCGTGCAGCGTCTCTGGCGGCACGCCGCGAAAGGTGATCACATCGAGACTCGCGCCGCAGTTATTCACGGCGATTTGAATCGGGATCGCGTCTGTGACGCCAGCGATGCGTTGGATTTCGCTGAGGTAGTGTTCCGGTAGGCGTGAGGTCATCGGGCAAAAGCGATTTTCCCTGTAGACAACGAGCACGTTGTCGTCCGCACCGCTCTGAATTACACGCGCCAGCGAGTGCTGCATCGTCTGCACGGAGGTAAACAGAAACATCCCTGCGCCGACACCTGCGACAGTCAGCAGGCTACGCACTCGGTGGCGCAGCACTTGCTTGAGTGCGAGATTGAATGTGTGGCGCAGTTTCATGAGGTCGCACCTGTAGTGGTTCTCTGAATACGTCCTTGCTCGATGAGCTGACCTTTTTCCAAGTGCAGCGTTCGCGTGGCAGCATCGGCTGCGACGGCATCGTGGGTGACCATGACGATGGTCTTGCCAAAGTCCGCTGAGAGTTCGCGCATCAGTGCTAGAATGGAGGTGGCGGACTCGCGGTCGAGGTCGCCTGTGGGCTCGTCGGCCACTAATAGTTCGGGGTCGGTGACGATTGCGCGGGCAATGGCGACACGTTGTTCCTGTCCGCCAGAGAGTTCACTCGGGCGGTGGTCCATCCGGTCTGCGAGTCCGACAAGGTCGAGCGCGGCATTGACCTTTGCACGTCGTTCATCACGGCTGAGCTCTGGATTGAGGAGCAGGGGTAGTTCGACATTTTCAAATGCCGTGAGAATGGGCACGAGGTGGTAGAGCTGAAAAATGTAGCCGCAGTGACGTGCGCGCCAACTCGTGAGTTCGCCGCGCGAGAGTGTGCCGAGGTCACGATCGCCGACCCAGAGTTCGCCGGTGGTGGGGTGGTCGATCCCTGCGATGAGATTGAGCAGGGTGGTCTTACCAGAGCCCGAGGGTCCCATCAACGCGAGGAATTCACCGCGGGCGACTTCGAGATCAAGCGCTTCGAGTGGCGTGACGGTGGTGTTGCCCTTGCGATATGTTTTGGAGAGTCCTCGGCAACGGATCAGGCTTTGTGGTTGAGAGTCGGTCATTTTTGAAAAGTGGTTTTGAGTGTTGCTGAGATAGGCTGCTTTAGCTGCCTACGTTTCTTTGGTTTCGTCGGCAGCTAAAGCAGCCGATCCCAGTCATTAGTTATGTGGACGTATACGGTCGCCTTCTTCGAGATCTGCGGGTGGGTTGACGACGACGCGGGCGCCGGGCTTGAGGCCTTCGAGCACGCGCTGATAACCGTCGCGTATTTCGGCTGCGACTTGTAGCATTTGTAGGTTTACACGCTTGCCGGATACATCGAGTGTCCAGACTGCGGGTTGATCATCGTGCTCAAATAGCGCTGTAGTTGGCACATAGACCGCAGCACGGTCACTGCTCGGGGTAGCGCTGTTGTTGGAGTCGGATGGTGGCGCGAGGAACTCTGCGCGGCAAAGCATCTCCGGGCGTAAACCATCGGCGGTGTTGAGCAGCTCCACTTTGGCCTGCAGAGTGTTGCGTTGCAGGTCGGCTTGGCCTTCGATGCGGCTGACGCGGCCTTCGAAGATTTGGTTTTGGAGAAACACGCTGCGCAGTCGCACGGCTTGGCCGAGGTGGAGTTGCGCGGCTTCTTCGAGTGGCACGTCGATGCGAGCTTGTAGCGCATCGGGCATAAATAGCTTCGCGATCGTGGCTGATTCGGGATCATCCATCATGGCAAAGCGCTTTTTTCCCGGGCTTACATATAACTGCTGGATAATACCATCGATCGGGCTACGGATCTGCATTCGATCGAGCGCGAGTTGCTTGCGAGCTAGATCGGTTTTTGCTGCGTTGAGTTCGTGTTGTGCACGCAGCACAGCGGCCTCACGTGCGGCGAGTTCGGCTTCCAGTTCGCCGCGGTTGGCTTTGAGCGCCTGAATGACGGCTTGCTGAGTTAATACGCGTAGGCGTGATTGTGAGATTTCTTGTTGCGACACACTTTGGGCTCCGGCGGAGTCGAGTCGTGTGGCATCGTCTCGTAATTCTTCGAGTCGTGCTTGCTCGATTTCGACCTCTTCGACTAGGCGTTGCAGGCCAGCCTGAGTGGCGCGCACCTTGGCCTGCAGTTCGGTGAATGCGGCTGCGCGTTGTCCGCTGACTGCTGTAGCTGAGTCGAGGTCTAGTCGTGCATCATCGTCGACGAGTTTTACCAGTAGTTGCCCTTTGTGGACGGGTTCACCTTCCAATACGTGGACGGTGTCGACAAAACCGTCGTTCAGCGCGGCAACTCGAATCGGCAGTGGGTCCGCTTCGATCCAGCCAGAGGCTTGAAAGACTACTGTGCCTCCGTAGACGTCTGTGCTGCTCGGTTGTGTCGTTGATGCTGCTGGTGCGACTTGTTGGCTGCGTTGGGTGACAACTGATTCGAGCTGCACTGGGCGTGCGGGCACGAAGCGCTCACCAAAGAGCAGTGCGAGAAGGAGCACAAACGCGACAATGAGTGCGATGGGCAGAAATTTCGCGAGTCGTTGAAGTGATTGTTTGGCTTGAGGAGTGGGCGCTGTGTGGCTCCCATTTTTTTTATATAGATCAGATGCTTGGACCATAGGTGTGATTCGTTTAAATGCGGTCGGCACAGTGGCCGACACGTAGCAAGAGCATGACACGTCAGCGACGGTCGTGCGGTAGGACGAATCACAGAATCAGATTAACCAAGACTGAAGGGTGCAGCGGTGTTGGTTGGAAGGTCGGGGAGGCGGGCGCGCCCGCAGTTCAACAAAAGTAGCCTGTGGAGGAAAGAGCGCACGAACATCGGTCAAAGTGCTGACCAAAGTGAGTTGCAAGGGGAAATCGTCGACGCTCGGCATCACGGCTAAGAGCGATTGTTCTGGGGCGGTATCGCGATTTTGCTGCACGCAGCAGTCTGCTGGTGCGTCTTGGCAACACGGCACCGCTTCGATTCCAGCAGTGGTGTGTTCCGCCTTTGGGCACTCACACGTCATCGCCGCATTCAGGGAAAGCCCCATGAATGACAGTAACAAAAGTAAATGGTAGAAGAGGAGTCGCATCAGATGTTTGTTACAAGGAATCGAAGAGCATTGAAAAGGCAAGTTTCGCTTTTGTATATCAACCTTCCTTTGCTTGCGGGAGGGATGTCGTCCGTGCTTGCCGCTTTCTACGCTGCCTCCAGCTGATTTTAAGTGCTGATCCTACGCACATGCACACTGTAAGACGAGGCGGAACTCGTCCCTCCCAATGAAATGGGCAATCCTTCTTTGTTCACCGAACTGTAATCTTTTTAGTCTGTAAGTTTCGTGGGGAACTGTCAGAAGTATTTCAGACATGAGTACAGACCAACCAGATCCATCGACTCATAAACATAAGGGTGCGACTCGTCTGTTGAAGGCCGGGTTGTGTTCAATGTCCGGCCTCGGCTACGCGCTCAAAGAAGCGGCGTTCCGCTTGGAGGTCATCGTCGGCACAGTCTTGATCGTTATTTCCTGTTTCCTCAAACTCGAAGTCACGCAACATCTGATCCTGATCGGCAGCGTCTTGTTGGTGTTGATCGTCGAAATTCTGAATTCCGCAATTGAAGCGGTGGTGGACGATATTTCGCTGGAGCGCAGGGCACTCGCAAAGCAGGCCAAAGATATGGGCAGCGCGGCGGTCTTTATCGCGCTAGTCAATTGTGGGGTTTGCTGGGCCAGTATCGTTGTATCGAATTGGGATGGCTGGTTGGGGCAAGGGAATCTGTGGTAGCTCCAGTGCCTTGTCTCTTGTCGAATTTCGTAGCGTGCAGCTTTAGCAAACGTTCAGAATCTCAGCCGACCGAGCCATCTCCGAAAAGACGGACGTTTGCTAAGGCCCAATGCCATTGCTGGAAATGCAGAGCATGAGCACTTGGACGCGTCAATCGCGATGCGCTCGAAATCCGCGAAGGACCAATATCTGCCACTCCGTCTTATGTATAAGGATATGATTGCCAAGGGAAGGTGGATCGGTCTGCACGCTACCAAGAAAAGCTTCATCCACCTGAGTGCGAAATAATCAACATGACAGGACACTAGACTGATTGCGCCGCACCGACACTCTGAGCGTCCGTAAACACATAGCCTTTCGCCAACTCGGTATATACATCCACCTGTTCAGCTTGCCATGCGGTATCATGCCCCAACTCTTTGGCCAGCATAGCGGCCACCAGCGGTGCCGCCTCAATCGATGCGCTGGCATTGAGTAACAACGCACGTGTGCGCCGGGCGAGCACGTCCTCGACCGTGCGGGCCATTTCCTCTCTGGCATGCCAGATCACCTCCGCTTGTTGGTAGGGCAGATTGGGGTGCAATCTATCGGCTGCGGAGGGATCAGAATCAATAATTGCTTGAATGGCTACGGCATCCGATCCGTAGCCTTTTAAGTGGTTTGCCGAGTCACTGCTCTCAGCCCATCCGTGGATTTTCATAGCTTCGGTCGGACATAAGTAGCGAGGTAGTTTTACAAGCTCTTGAGCCTGATCGATTACGTCTTCGGCCATCTTGCGGTAGGTCGTCCACTTGCCACCTGTTAGTGTGATTAGTCCGCCCTGACTGATGATAATGGTATGATCGCGGGAGAGTGCAGCGGTGTCGCTGCTGTCGCCGGATTTGACCAATGGGCGTAAGCCAGCATAAACGCTTAAAACGTCTTCTGGTTTCGGGTCTTTGGTCAAATACTTACAGGCATGCGTCATGATGAAATCACGCTCTTCTGCCAATGCGCGTGGCTCTAGGCTTTTTGAGTCGAGTGGGGTGTCTGTTGTGCCGACCACCACATGATCATGCCACGGCACCGCGAAGAGCACACGCCCATCAGCTGTTTTCGGTATCATGATCGCAGCATTGCCAGGCAAAAAGCTTTTCGGCAATACGATGTGAATGCCTTGACTGACCGCGATTATGCGCTGGGCCGTAGAATCATCCATACTGCGAAGTTCGTCGACAAACACACCCGTGGCGTTGATCACTGCTATTGCTCCCACGCTAAAGGTGGAATCACTCTCGAGGTCATGAATTTCGACGCCGCATACTTTGCCGTTCTTTTTGATCAGACCTGTGCAACGGCAGTAGTTGAGTATTGCCGCGCCATGCTCTGTCGCGGTCTGTGCGAGGTTGACCGCCAGCCGTGAATCATCGAATTGCCCATCGTGATAAATGACACCGCCGTTCAGGTGCTCCTGTTCAATCGTTGGAATCGCGGCAATAGTTTGCTCGCGGCTCAGATGTCGTGAGGGCTCCAGTCCGAGCTTACCCGCGAGCTGATCGTAGACCTTCATCCCGATCCCGTAGAACGGGCCTTCCCACCATGAATAGTTGGGGATGACGAATGCCTGTGAGTGAACCAAATGCGGCGCATTGTTCGCGAGGCGCCCGCGTTCACGCAGCGCTTCCAGCACGAGCGAGACGTTGCCTTGCTGCAAATAACGCACGCCGCCGTGCACCAATTTGGTGGAGCGGCTGGAGGTGCCTTTGGCAAAGTCGGCTTGCTCGAAGAGTGCGACATTGTGTCCGCGCGCTGCCGCATCGACGGCGGCCCCGAGTCCGGAAGCACCACCACCGATAATGATGACATCAAATGGCTGCGTGGCCGAATGGATTTGTTGCAGTGCTCTCTCTCGATTCATTTTAAGTATTCAGAGTGTTGTTCGTTTCAAGTCTCAGTTTTCAGCCCTCAAGTCCCAGCTCTCAAGTCTCCCATTTCAGTTCTCAAGTCTCTCAACCCTCCGGCGCTACCCATGCCTTTGCGCGTTCGACGGCTTTGATCCAGCCCCGTTGCAGCAGTTGCATGGCGCTGTCTTCACGCTGCGGTGTGAAACATGCATCGGCAGACCAGTGCTTTGCGATGGCTTCGCGGCTCTCCCAGAACCCGACGGCCAGGCCGGCGAGGTAGGCCGCTCCGATTGCGGTGGTTTCGATGTTCAGGGGCCGAATGACACGAGTTTGCAGTAAGTCGGATTGAAATTGCAGTAGGGGATCGCTTTGCGATGCGCCTCCATCCACGCGCAGTTCCTTTAATTTGATACCACTGTCTTGCTCCATTGCCGTGATGAGGTCGGCACTTTGAAAGGCGATCGACTCCAGTGCGGCACGGCAAATATGTGCGCGGTTCGTTCCACGGGTGATTCCCAACATGGCACCGCGTGCATAGGGATCCCAATGCGGTGCACCGAGCCCTGCAAAGGCTGGCACGAGAAACAGTCCGTTGCTATCGGGCACACTGGCGGCCAGTTTGTTGAGTTCGGCAGCGCTGCGCACGAGTTGTAGCTCATCGCGTAACCATTGCACGACTGCGCCACCGATGAAGACGGAGCCTTCCAGCGCATATTCGGTTTGATCGCCGATACGCCAAGCCACTGTGGTGAGAAGGTTGTGCTGCGAACGCACGGGCTTAGTGCCCGTATTCATTAACAGAAAACAACCTGTGCCATAAGTGTTCTTGACCATGCCTTCGGTAAAGCATGCTTGCCCAAAGAGTGCCGCATGCTGGTCGCCGGCGATGCCAGCGATGGGTGCTTCTGCATATGCTAGGCTGCAATCGGCATGCCCATAGACCTCAGAGCAGGAGCGAATCTCTGGTAAGATGCAGCGGGGGATCTGAAATAGTTCTAGCAGCGAGTCGTCCCAATCGCCCGTGGTGAGATTCATTAGAAGCGTGCGACTGGCATTGGTTATATCGGTCGCGTGCACCGTATGGCCGGTCAGTTTCCATAGTAGCCATGTGTCGACGGTGCCGAAGAGTAACTCCCCACTTTCAGCACGGCTGCGTGCATGGGGCACGTTGTCTAGAATCCATGCGAGTTTGGTCGCGGAAAAATAGGGATCGAGTCGCAGACCTGTCTTTTCGCTCACCATCGGTTCAATGCCATCGCCTTGTAGTTGACGACAGGCATCAGCAGTGCGGCGGTCTTGCCAGACGATGGCGTTGTAAACCGGCTTTCCGGTGACTCGATCCCATACGATGGTCGTTTCGCGTTGGTTAGTGATGCCGATGGCTGCGATCTCGTTGGAGTCGATATTATGCCGCATGCGAGCCTCTGTGGCAGTGGCACTCTGACTTGCCCAGATCTCCATGGGGTCATGCTCCACCCAGCCGGGCTGCGGGTATATTTGCTCAAATTCCTTCTGAGCAGAGGCGACCATTTCGCCTGCGTGGTTAAACAGTATGGAGCGGGAACTGGTCGTTCCTTGATCCAAGGCGAGAATGTATGTTTCCGAAGGCATGATGAGGTATGAGGCTCAGCACAATAGCCTTACGGAGATTTGATTAATGGTCAAACATTGGGCGCACCTACCGAGTTTGAACCGTTGATGACTGTGCTTGTGCATCCAGTGTCATTCATTTACTTCCTACTTTCACACGTTTCCACCTCCATACTTGTTCTAATGCTTCACATCGTTTTATTTAATCCTGAGATCCCTCAAAATACGGGTAATATCGGTCGCCTGTGCGCTATTACCGAGACGCGCTTGCATTTGATCCATCCGCTCGGCTTTACCATTACGGATAAGCACCTCAAGCGCAGTGGTATGGATTATTGGCACTCGCTGGACG
>CAJQOS010000096.1 GCA_905479975.1 uncultured Puniceicoccaceae bacterium
GGCTTCAACAACAAGATCGGATGGCTCACGAGGCAGGCTTATGGATATAGGGATGAAGAGTTCCTGCACCTGAAAATTTATGATCTGCCCAACCTATCGACACGCAAAGAGCTATGACCGAAATCCGTGAAGAGGCCAAAAATGCCGCGTGCTCGCATTCACTGCCTGAGCGGCCTCATCGAGCGAAATACGTTCACTGTAGTGCTCCTGAATATAGCGCTTGGCCTTACTGATTAACTTCGGTTCGTCCTCTTGATCCTTGAGTTCAATGCTATTACTCACAACTGCGAGGTGCTCTGAAAACATCGCCAGCAAGCGCAGCATCGAGTCGTATTGTTCACGGCCAATGACCTTGGTCTTAAAATATGCAGCCTCGGCGGCCTTCAAATCGACCTCCGCGCCCCAAGCCTTCAGCTGGTTCGCAGCCTGATCAAACTCTTCCCAATTGGGTTCATGCAGTAGAATCTGCCCAGTATGTAAAAACGCGATCAACTCGTCCCCCACTCGAATCGGCACGGCACTATCACAGAGTCCGGCAAAACAATGCAGCGATTTAGGTCCAAGCGTCGCCTCCCGCTGCAACGATGCCTGCACTGTTGAACAACTCAAACAGCCCTGCTTCGTCTCCGACAACATACGACACAGCGGATTCTGCTCCACCGAGTCATCCCGCTGCCTCAATGAGTGCACCGGTCGTAACGTCAGCGACAGACCCGTCGCACCACGAAAGGCGAGCTGATACTCTTTAAATAATGCGGATTCCGACAATTTCGCCACCAAACGCCGCCCACGACGCTGCTCAGAGGTCACTTCGTCAGCACTGATTGGGCAAGTTTCTGGTAGCATTACTTGAGTTTATATCGATTGTGAGAAAATATGCACAGTGATGTGCTCAATATGCGAAGACAAGCTAGGGCCACCTATGAAATAATCAAGACATGCATGCACACTTAATCAGCTACCTTCAGGACAACCGGGACCAAATCATCGAGAATTGGTTACTGGAAGCTGAAATACAGGCGATGCACACCGACCACGCATCCTCGGAAACTTGCCCCGCTGGCGTGCCAATAGAATTCCTATCCCACGCATTCGAGCGCACCCTCAAAGTGATCGAATCCGGAAAGGCTCCCGAGAACAAGAGCGATGGCATGCACTTGGATGACATCCTCGGCTCCACTTGCACCTGCAAGCAACGCACTATGGGCGGTCGTGTCTGTATGGAGTTGCATGATTCCGGCTTAGTCGCATTTCTAAGTGTTTTTGACACGAACTGGGATACGACCCATGAATTCAATGAATTTGACCGCGAGCACTTTGCCGACTTAATCAACCATGCCCTCTCCGGCGTAATCTCCAACGAAATCGAGCACTGCCATTATAAGCATTTCCGCTCTGACTGTCCCTTCGTCGAGGGCTACCCTAGCAGTAGCCAAGCTTAAAGCACATGAAAGTCCTACTACTAACCGTCTTCCTGAGCCTATTATTAGCTGCGCTCTTTTTACTATTCTTTCTCCTTGAACGCCGAGGCAAGACCCTCACTAGCCCAGAACAGGACGCACTACGCCCTTTTGACAACGAAACACCTATAGCCGCTTCGCGCAAATGACTACAAAACCCACTACTACCACTATCGTATACGATGATGATTCCGTAAGGAAGTTTATGATCGCATCCATCTTCTGGGCCCTCGTGGGCATGGGAGCGGGTGTGCTCATTGCCTTCCAGTTGAATTATTGGCAAATGAACGGCAAGTTTCTCGAATGGATCACATTTGGACTCTTAAAAAGTGAGGGGGTCGAATTCCTCACTTTCGGCCGCCTACGTCCGCTGCATACGAATGCCGCGATTTTTGCCTTCGTCGGCAACATGATGTTTGCTGGGATTTACTACTCCACGCAGCGTCTTTGCCGCGCTCGAATGGCGTCCGATTTACTCAGTAAAATCAATTTCTGGGGCTGGCAGTTGATCATCGTCTGCGCAGCCATCTCGCTCCCCGCAGGCTTCACGCGCGGCAAAGAATACGCAGAGCTGATCTGGCCCATCAATATCATGGTGGCTGTCATCTGGCTCATCTTTGCAGCCAACTTCTTCTGGACGCTTGCGAAGCGTAACGAAAAATCACTCTACGTCGGCCTCTGGTTCTACATCGCGACGATCGTCACGATCACCATGCTCTATGTGGTCAATCACCTCTCGATTCCGACTAGCTTCACACACAGTTACCCACTTTTCGGCGGCGTTCAAGACGCTCTGGTGCAATGGTGGTATGGCCACAACGCCGTGGCGTTCTTCCTGACCACTCCGATGCTCGGCATCATGTATTACTTCGTCCCGAAAGCGGCGAATCGGCCGGTTTATTCGTATCGCCTGTCGATCATTCACTTTTGGTCGCTGGTATTCATCTACATCTGGGCAGGCCCTCACCACTTGCTCAACACAGCACTCCCTGAGTGGCTTCAGTCGCTCGGCATGATCTTCAGCCTCATGCTCTGGGCACCGTCTTGGGCAGGCATGCTCAATGGTCTTCTCACCCTCCGCGGCGCTTGGGATCAGCTGCTCACTGACCCGATCATTAAATTCTTCGCCGCAGCGGTTACCTTCTATGGCATGTGCACCTTTGAAGGTCCGCTACTCTCCATTAAGGCAGTCAACGCCCTCTCCCACTACACCGACTGGACCGTCGGCCACGTGCACAGCGGCACCCTTGGTTGGAATGGTTTCCTCGCTGCCGGTATGTTCTACTGGCTCGCGCCTCGCCTGTGGAAGACAAAACTCTACTCCACCGCACTCGCCAACGCCCACTTCTGGCTAGGCATGGTCGGCATCCTCCTCTACGTCGCATCGATGTGGGTCGCAGGCATCACCCAAGGCCTCATGCTCAATGCCACGATCGAAGGTGGCACCTTACTACAGTATACATTCCTCGAGACACTTCAATCCATCCGCCCAGTGATGCTATTCCGCGCGATCGGCGGCAGCCTCTACGTCCTCGGGTTTGCACTCTGCGCCTACAACATCTGGCGCACCGCGAAGAGCGGCACGCCCGTCAACGGCACGATTGAAGTCGAAGTCACCGACATCGAGACACCGAGCGCAGTCAAGAGCTTCCTTTCGGCTCCAGTCATCTACTCGCTGCTGATCGTATTCGCAATCTGCCTGACCATCTTCAGCAACGGCGCCCTGTTTATCTTCGGCACCTTCCTAACAATCACCTTCATCATCGTCGCCATCGCACACTTCGAAGTCTGTAAAGCGACTTGGAATGATTGGTATACTCAACTACTCGACCATGGTTTTGCCTTCACGGTATTGACCATCGTCGCAGCTGGTATCGGTGGTGCGATTCAGATCATTCCGACGGTTACCATGCAGCGCGCAGACAACATCGAAGGCCGCATTCAAGTGCCTTACACGCCACTCGAGCTCGCCGGTCGCGACATTTACGTCAGTGAAGGTTGCTACAACTGCCACTCACAAATGATCCGCACACTCGTGCCGGACGTCATGCGCTATGGAAAGACCGGACATGGAGAAGGTTACTCACATCTTGGCGAATCGATCTACGACTTCCCCTACCAATGGGGCTCGAAGCGCACGGGGCCGGATCTCGCCCGCGAAGGCGGCTTCCGATCCGACGACTGGCACTACTTTCACATGATGAACCCACGTGACATATCGCCAGGCTCCACGATGCCGAACTACCCATGGCTCTTCAAAAAGCCGATCAAGGTCAGTCAACTGCCGCGCAAAATCGATGTCATGCGCATGCTAGGCGTGCCTTACCCGATCGACCTATCCGAAGAAGATATCCGGAATCAGATCGACGAACAAGCAGCTGGCATCGTTGCCCGCCTCGCCGACAAGGGAGCTTTCACAGAGCCTGACAAGGAGATCGTCGCCCTCATCGCTTATCTTCAAAAGCTAGGCACTTACGAACTCTCCTCCGAGAAAGAAGCCCGCGAAGCAGCGGAATAATTAACCATTAGTCATTCACTATTATGTTTAAACGCATCATCTACGACGACTGGACGAGCATCATTCCGCTCATCTCATTCTGGCTCACCTTTGGCGTTTTTCTCGCCATCACTGTCCGTGCACTCTTCCTAAAGAAATCGACAGTCAGCCACATGGAAAACCTCCCCTTGGAGGACGACGAAACTTCAACCCAAGCAGCAAGCAAATGAACACAGGCGAAGATAAAGACGCACTCCCCGTCAAACAAGAAGATCTACCTGAAGGTGTGATCCTCCGCGATCACGTCGTCGACGGCATCCAAGAATACGATCAACGCCTCCCCTTTTGGTGGCTTTGCATTCTCTTCAGCATGATCGTCTTCTCGATCATCTACTGGCTGGTGCTCGACGACCGTAGCTTTGTCGGCGGTAAGGACCATCAACTCGAAGCAAGACTCACCGAAATCGAAACCAAGAAGCTAGCCAACTCGATTGATGTGAGTAACGACGATCTCTTCTGGGACATGAGCGACAATCCGGCATTTGTCAGCGCAGGACAAGCCACCTTCGAAGCCAACTGTATCGCTTGCCATGGTAAAGAGCTCCAGGGCGGCATCGGCTTCAACCTAGTCGATGCCGAATGGGTGCACGGTGCGAACCCTTCCGAGATCTATGTAACGATCGACAAAGGTGTGCCCGCCAAAGGCATGCAGGCATGGGGCTCCATCCTAGGCCAGAAGCGCATAACCGAAGTGGTCTCCTATATTCTGAGCAAAAACGATAAAGAGCAAATGCAAGCGACCGCCAAAGAAGAAGGCGAGCCAAGCGCTGAAAAAAAAATGATGTAGCTCCCGTTGTAACGGCCAAACGCGGCCGATCGTGAAAATCCACACTTGCCGACCCTTCTACTGTGACACGTGCCAGCTCTTCAACTCCCGAAGAGCTGGCGCTGGATCAGCGTATTCTAGACTTCAGAGATTATAACCAAGATAAGGAGTCGGATTAACGACACCTCACTCTAACTTCCCCGTTCGACGTTTTCATGATTCATCAACAAAATGAGCACTTAAGTCATGAGCAAACTCAACCAACCAAACCGCGAGTCAGTCACCACAATCAATCGGGATGGCTCCCGTAAAATCCTGCACCCTGCAGACGTCAGCGGAGCGTTTACACGTTGGCGCCGACTCTTCGCAGCCATGCTGGTCGGAGTGTATGTATTACTCCCGTGGATACCCATCAACGGTAACCCCGCAGTATTCCTCGACGTCCTCAATCGACGCTTCCACCTGTTTGGTCTGACCTTTGCCGCGCAGGATCTCTGGCTGGCATTCTTCTTTATCACAGGCGTCGGATTCTCGCTGTTCTTTATTACCGCACTCTTCGGCCGTCTCTGGTGCGGCTGGGCATGCCCGCAAACCGTCTTCCTCGAACATGTGTATCGACGTGTCGAGCGCTGGATCGAAGGCGATGCAACCAAGCGTCGACTACTCGACCAACAACCTTGGAGCTTCGACAAATTCAGTAAACGCGGCCTAAAACAAGCAGTCTTTGCAATCATCTCGTTAATGATTGCGCACCTATTCCTCGCCTACTTCATCTCGATCCCTCAGCTCTACGCATGGATGACGAGCAACCCCAAAGAACACTGGGGCGCCTTCGTATTCGTCTTTATCGCCAGTGGCATCATCTACTTCAACTTTGCATGGTTTCGCGAGCAACTCTGCCTGGTCATCTGCCCTTACGGCCGCCTTCAGTCGGCACTGATCGACGACGACTCGATTATTATCGGCTACGACGAAGATCGTGGAGAACCGCGTGGTAAAGCAAAGCAAACAGGTATCGGCGACTGCATCGACTGCACACGCTGCGTGCAGGTCTGCCCCACAGGTATCGACATTCGCCAAGGGCTTCAGATTGAGTGTATCGGCTGCTCAAACTGTATCGATGCTTGTGATGCGATCATGACAAAGCTCAACCGCCCGAAGGGGCTGATACGCTACGACTCTCAAAATGGGCTGGCAGGAAAGAAGAAGCGAATCCTACGCCCACGCATCATACTATACTTTGTGCTCATGCTGATCGGTGCCACCGCAATGACGCTCTCGGCCATGCAATTACGCAGCGCCAACATGAACATCGTGCGTATGACAGGCGCGCCCTACTTCATCACCGAAACAACGGTGCGCAACCAATATATGCTACGCGTCATCAACAAGAGCAGCGAAGCGAAGACCTACACCGTCAATTGCAACGCTCCAGATCAAATCTTTGCCATGGAAGGCAATGAAGACGGCATCACCGTGCAGCCAATGGGAGAAGAAGTCCGCCCAGTGATCATCACCATCCAAAAAGAGAACTACACCGGCCGCTTCACACTGGAACTTTCCCTCGTCGCACCGGACGGGCATAGTATCATCAGACGCGATGCAGAATTCATCGGCCCGAACGCAGAACTACTACGGCAGCATAATGCAAAAAACGCAGCCTCCAAAGTCACACCATAATATGACTCAGACAGAGAAAAAGAAATTTGCGTGGTCCCTTTGGATTCCCGTCATCCTTGCCTTCCTGCTAGTCAGCGCCGCGTGGTTCACCTTGATCAAAATTGCCAAGGAGAACCCGACTGAAGTGATCGAAGTCGACACGTCACGGCCGGAGTAACTGAAGTATTGTCTTCCCATTTTTACTCTTAATTTATTGAAACTGTCATTGTTCATCAATTCGCCAAGCTCCTCGCCCCAAAGGGGCAACCCGTGTCAGCCCGGGGCAACGCCCCGGGGATTCAACGCCAAAGCAACGAGTCCTGAAAGGGCGCTCCAATCAATGCCGCAATCAATCGCGGGATTAGGGCGCCCTTTCAGGGCTTTCGACCGCTGGTTCATTCAAATCCTAGGGCGTTGCCCTAGGCTGGCATAGGACGCACCTTTGGTGCTACAACCATCGCTTCAAATGGCCACCACCACCACCACCACCACCACCAAAACCACCCACTGCACGCATTGCGGCACTCCCTTCATTCCGAAGGCGGAAGAGTCGTATTGCTGCCATGGGTGTTACTACGTGGCGCAACTCCTCCACGATGGTGGCTTGGAGCGCTTCTACGAACTCAAAGGAGAGAAAACAGTGCCGCCCGTCGGCTCGAAAGTCTTCCAGCCCAGCGACACCGCCCCACTCCAAGCAGAACTCGAAACGGCCGAAGCGGCCACCGAAGAACCGACAGTTTCCACTCGTCTCTCCATCGAGGGCATTAGCTGTATCGGCTGCGTGTGGCTGATCGAAGCCATCTACAAACGCCAGTCTGGCGCCAGTCAGATCGTGATCGACCCGCGCTGCAATGCAGTCGAACTCACATGGCGCCGAGGTGCGTTTTCGATCCAAGTCTTTGCTCAGGAGCTGCAAAAGATCGGCTACCGACTCTGCCCTTACAGCGAAGACCCTTCGGCTAATCGCAACGGCAGTAAACAAATCGCGCACCGAATCGGCCTGTGCGGATTCTTTCTGCTCAACACCATGCTCTTCACCCTGCCCGGTTATCTCGGGATGGGCGGTGAGTTCTTTCTCGCACCGCTCTTTCAAATGCTCGGCGGCCTCTTTGCCACACTCAGCCTGATCGTCGGTGGTGGCTATTTCATCAGTCGCGCATGGCAAGCGGCCAAAGCGCGCGTGCTACATATCGATCTACCGATCGCCATGGGGCTCATTGCCGCCTATCTCGGCTCGCTCATCGGCTGCATCACTGAATACACCTCACTAATCTACTTCGACTTCGTCGCCACGTTTGTCTTTCTGATGCTGGCCGGGCGTTGGCTACAGGAGTTCGCCTTGGAGAAGAATCGCTCACAACTCCAACGCCAAAAAGTCGGGCCGCGTGAGGTCACCCAACTCAACGGCGCACACGACGGCGAGCGCCTGCCCGTGCAAAAAGTCACCGCTGGCTTGGACTACAGTATCGCGCCTGGCGAAATCAATCCCGTCGCTGCTCAGCCGCTCGACGCCCTAGGCACCCTCAGCCTCGAATGGATCAATGGCGAGGCCGACCCCGTCATTTGGCCTAAAGAAAAAACAGCTCCTGCCGGCGCGATCAACGTCGGCCTCCACAGCCTGCGCTTTCGTGCCAGCGAATCGTGGCCAGACAGTCTGCTCGCCCAACTACTCGAACGCAGCGAAGACACCTTCCGCGACCAACGTCTGCAAAGTATCCTACGCGCCTACATTGCATGTGTGCTTGTCATCGCAGTCGTCGGCGGCGCGGCGTGGATGGCGACAACGGGGAACATTCTAAAATCCACACAAGTTCTGATCTCGATCCTCATCGTCTCCTGCCCCTGCGCATTGGGAGTCGCTCTGCCGATGTGCGACGAATTTGCGACCGCCCGTCTGCGCCGTGCCGGTCTCTTTATCAAATCAGCACAAATCTGGGAACGCCTACGCCGCGTCAACACCGTCGTGTTCGATAAGACTGGCACGCTGACGATGGACATCCCTCGGCTTACGAATACCCAAAGTATTCAACAGCTCGATCCACTTTCAGCCCAAGCACTCTACCAACTTGTCGCGCACAATGTGCACCCCGTCGCACGCTCACTGCGCGAAGCACTGCTCGCCTACCACTCGAGTATATCCGAATCAGCGCCACCTCTGGTAAACAGCGTCGAAGAAATCATTGGCAAAGGCTTGATTTGGAAAGATGCCGGCTCCAACCAATGGAGCCTCGGTCGCTCGGCTTGGTTAGCTGAAGACACACATACACCAGAAGATGCCCGCAGTGTGCTCCGCCAAAACGGACTACTGGTTGCGGCCTTTAGTTTCATCGAAGATGTGCGCGATGATGCACGCGATAGCATCGCGGCACTACGTAACCGAAAATTGGATACAGCGATCCTGAGCGGCGACGCTGCAGAGCGCGTCGCAACCATCGCGGATCAACTCGACTTACCAACCGACTCGGCCATCGCACAGTGCAGCCCAACCGACAAAGCGAATTGGATCGATACACACGCCCCCGATTCCGCGCTCATGATCGGTGACGGTGCCAACGATAGTCTCGCCTTTGACAAAGCCATCTGCCGCGGCACCCCCGTCGTAGATCGCAGCATTCTCGAAGCATCGGCAGACTTCTTCTTTTTCGGCCGCAGCCTCCGCTGCCTGCCCGCATTATTCACAACCGCAATCGCACGCCGCCGCACAGTCACGACCGTCTTCGCCGCCGCCGTCTGCTACAACGTCGCAGCAGTCAGCCTCTGCCTAGCAGGCATGATGCACCCCCTCTTAGCAGCTATCCTGATGCCACTCAGCTCGATCGCCACGCTTGCGATTGCGTGGGTCGGGCTGGGGCGAAGATAAGAGTGCATGTGTTGGCAGAAACTCAAAATTCATTCCAAAATCTTACGATTTCGGCTACATTCGAGCTTGTCCCACCAGGGGGCGTTTCTGACGGCGGTGTTTTTTGAAAAAACATACACCCCGTTCATTTTGACATTACCTCGTTGTTCCTGACGCGATTCTACGCCTCAGCCGCGATTTTAGGGTAAAATGCGTAGTTTTA
>CAJQOS010000097.1 GCA_905479975.1 uncultured Puniceicoccaceae bacterium
GATTTAACAACAAAATCGGATGGCTCACCAGGCAAGCATACGGCTACAAAGATGAAAAATACCTCCATCTTAAAATCTACGATTTGCCTAATCTTAAAACTAGAAAATATCTATAGAAAAACGCACTTCCGTGAAGAACCGAAAACCTGGCTCAAGCTGCGGCCAAAGATGAGTCCTTTTACACACATCTGGAATCACTCAGCCACCTAGCAACCGCCATCCTGCAAAAGAAATAGGATCCGAGGCACAGTATTCGCTCTATTAGCGAAAGTTGAACCGTTCATTCACATGACAAAGGCCTGCCGCAGATGCCCCTGAGCCCCGCCATCGACCTGCCTACGCCTGCGCGCTCGACTACTGATAACATGTTGCAGCTCTCTTACCGAGTTCCTTAAAAAGAAATCCACGGAATACTGGCGAGTTAAGCCCTCTAATGCCTCCTTATCGAGGCTATCAATATACGGCCCAAAATATAGGCAAGGAGTATCTTGCTCGCCCGCGAGTTCGATATCATCGCCCATCGTCAACTCAAACTCACCTTGATCTAGACGCGCCATAAACTTGACCATCGGTTTTGTGAGACTCGGATACAAGAACATGAGAACTGCTAGCTAAAGAAAAGCCCGCCCAATAGTCGGTGAGCTTTTCAGTTATGGCCTAGGCCCATTCGATATTCCCCTCCACATCACAGTAAGCTATGACCTTCAACCGATCCGTGCGGATCGTCTCCATTTCTGCGGGCGGGTGATCGGGCATGACTGAGGACAGTTTAACATCGACTGTGCCAACGACCTCGCCCCAGTTGAAGACAACACGATACCAGCGGCCCTCAGCATACGGGTCTTTGCATTGAACCACTGCCCCGAGAGGGAATCCACGAGACTGCGAGCTATCAGTTACTCAACCCGACATGAGCATCGAGCATCTGGTGCAATTTCATCGTCCGCTCAGGCAACAGATCCACCCTGCCCTTGAACACCTCCGTAAAGGCATTCTGGAGGCTCCACACGTTACGCGGGGCGAAGGCATCATGCGACGGATCTCGCCACTCCTGAAGCACCTTAGGCACGTAGCTATTGGCCATGACACCACTGTCCACGGAACGGACAACCAAGTCATGCGCACGAGTGTCACTAAGGCGTTTCTCGCGGTAAGCCTGCACGCGTTGAGTGTGATCATACCAGAAACCGCGAAGTCCATCCACGGCTTGTTCAGCAATCCGAGGCAGGTCCATATGGATATGCCCGGTATGCTTACGTGCCAGTAGGATCTCACCACTGAAGCAGAGGTTGTCACAGACCAGGACTTGAGCGCCCGCTACGATACCAGCAGCGAAGGTTTTATCATGGCTGTTACGAATCCCGACGACCCAGTGCATCTCAGCATCTGTTGGTGACATCACTTCAAGCAGGCCGAAGTATCTGGCACCGTCATGAGACAAGCCATGGGCCTGCCCTGTGATGGTGATGGCGCGCTGCAGCAAGGCCTTCTCGACTGTTTGGAGCACCTTCATGTGCGAGACGGGCTTGTGGGTCGCTGTGGGTAATGGTGTGTGGCTTACGGCCAACTCACCACGTGAGACTGCATTACTGCCACAGTGGAGCAAGAGATTGGCACGCCTGGGTTCTGGTGGTGCGACTGGTTCTAATTCTAAGACTGATGTTATCATATTTTGGTTTGGTTGATGTTGATGGTTGGTGATACAGAAAAGCACCTTCGTTTAAGAAAAGGTGCTTAGAGAAAACAGGGGCTTAAACCTGCTAAAACTTAGATAATTTCGCAGGTTTCAGCTGAGATATGATGTCGCTAGATCCGCTTAGATGCTGGGATGAATGGGAGCGGTTCCATTTCCAGGCATGGGATACCCAGATGGGAATTGTGGAACTGCGCGTATCAATGTCGATAAGGCAGACTTAATAAGTGCCCAGCTGGTGCCCAAACCTTGACGAACTAAGTCATAGAAGACTATCAATGCTGCAGAAGTTCGAGATACACACCTTACCTACGCAGTAAAATTATGCTCAAAACAGCCATAGACACAAAACCTTCTGATGATGACTGGGCTGCGCTCACTACGGTCAATCAGTTTAAGGCTTTAGGAATATACGCAGAGCACTGCCGAACGGATCATAAGTCATGGTGCTCATACCGAGAGTCATTGCGAGTGAGGCCGATTGGCAAAATTGATACCGCACGGGTCAAACAACAGCTTGTTAACTCTTGGAATACCGAACGGCTCCTTAGAGCCACTTCAACGAACTTTTCAGGCCCTGGCTCAGGGTTCGTGGCACAATGGGCATTCCCACAGGCTTACTATTCAACTTTCAATTCAACTTTAGCTTCATTTGCGACATCTGGGTTCACTGAAACTTCACACACCGCTGTGCGAAAAAAAGTATCAGAACTAGCAAGACGAGGTGCACTTCCTAGCGATCTAAATGTTAGCGCAAATGGAGGGAAGAAGAACGGATACGCCGAAGGTATTTGTTCATCCTGTAATGACTTTAATCCGCTCCGGCTAGATTCAAACAACCTGGAGGAGGTCAAGCGGCACTTAATAAGTTTCTTTAGGTCAACACGGCGAATGCATCTTGATGACAAGAAATTAGACCTAAAAATCAGGACCAAAAGAGGTGGGACACTTAAAAAGTCATTGAATGAAAGTGACTGGGAAAAAGTGTCAAATACACTGGGTAGAACATCGTGGCTATGTCTTCTATATCGAAAACGGATCAAATCTAACTATAGAGATATTAATACATTTTTATCCGACCACTTTGATACTCACGCAGTTCTCGATGGCTTAGTTGCATTCACCGACACCTTCAATCTGGCGAATGAAATCAACATTGTTAACCATTTGGGTGATGACATCGTCCGTAGTTGGATTCCAACGGGTGTCGATTTTGTAACAGTGAGAATGGACTACCAAAAGACACTGGACACCTAACCAAGGCTAAGCAGCAGCCTTCACTCCCAACCCCAAAAAGTGCACCACGAAACAACAAAACGCCTATATACTACATATAGAGGAAATGTCCTTTCGTGGTGCAGATCTTCAGTTTAAACCAAGCCCGCCTCGCTAAACGAGTCCAGCTTCACTGAAGCTGTAAGGCTCGGAGTAGCTATCGCCGACGATCACATGATCAATCAGCGGCATGCCCATGGTCTTGCCTGCCTCACGTAATGCCCGCGTGATCTGAATATCCGCCCGACTTGGATCGGTATCGCCACTGGGATGGTTGTGCGCAACAATGAAGCCACTGGCGTTGCTGAGGATACAGGGCCGCAGAACTTCACGCGGATTCACCAGGCAGCTGCTGGCAGTCCCCTTGGAAATAAGGACACGACCAAAGGGCATGTTCTTACGATTCAATGGAATGACAATAAACCACTCCACAGTCGGGTCGGCATCAAAGGCCCCTGCCAGATAGGCAGTGACCCTCTCAACCGTATCAAGCGCCTCCACGACACCCTCACGGATCACGCGGAAGCTGAGACTGGCTTCGTGCACCATCATTCGTAATACCCTCCTTCACCGCGAGGCGGGTGCTGATTCCCTCCGACATAAGGTGAACGTCTGATCGCGCCCACCGCGTAGCCGGTACTCGCAATAAGTATCGCCGCAGAGATGAACATGAACGGACTAAACGTCTCCTTACTTTCTTGGACTGCGCCGACGGCAACTGGGCCTGCCAAAGTGCCCACCGTGTAACAGCTCAGTCCGACCATAATGAGTTTCATAATTAGGCTCATCGGTTATCCTTTCGTTTGAGTCTGGCGGTGTAGACGATGCACGACCCCCAGATAAGGGAACATGCAACGGAACAGCCTCCGACCCAGAACATGGCATCTGCCAAGGGCTCGAAGGATGGTGATTCCTGAGACACCACTGGTGGTGGTGTAGGCGGTTCATCGTCTCCGGAGAGAAGCACGCCCGCACCGATACCGATGACTGTGATGATGATATACGGGATCACAGCGCACCCCCATTCCAGCTCTTGCATTCCTCACGGAACGAGCACCAAGAGCAGGCCATACCCGGCTGTGGGTAGAAGCGCTCATGGTAGATGCCGTCTATTGCTGCCTGGGCAACAGACCAGAACCGTGCCTTATCTGCCTCCGTTGCTGGCGGTAGACGGTGCACGATGATCTTAGGCTTCGCAGTCTTCACCAGGAACACCAGCTCACGACCTTCGACCTTTTGACCAGTAGCTTCCTCGATCAACAGCTGGTAGGCTGTTAACTGCAGCTCATGGTTGAATGCCTCAAGCTCCACGTTCGGTGTGGCGGCGCAGGTCTTGAAGTCGACAGGGACATTTCCCCGACGGACAAGGTCCACGTATCCAAGAAGCGGAGACGGCAGTTCGGCGAACTCTTCTTCGAGTTTGACCTCAACCCCGAGAGGGATGTCAGCCATCATCGCATGATCCGATTGCAGGTAGGCTTTTAGGATGTTCTCACCTTTCTCAAGGAGCTTCTCCTGCTCGCCTTTCTTATACTCAACTGGATCTGTAACCTCCTGCTCAGCAAGGGCCGTATAGTAGGCCTCAAGGACTACCACTTCATCGTGAGACTTCCCGTGCCACCTGCCCAGATGATAGGCCTGTAGCCCCGCATGGACTGCCTTACCGAGATGGAACGCTGGACTCGTTGGTTCCTCCAGCTTTAGGATCTTTTTGAAGTAGTATTTGAGGCTACAGCCCAGGTAGAGCTTCAGCGAAGAAGCAGAGATATGAGTGAGCGCCCCATCACTGCTCCTGACCGGCAATGCCATGACTTCACACCGCCCGTTTCGTTTGGGTTCGAGTGGCTGGATCATGATCGACGCCCCCTTTCTGTGTAGTTACCACCACCCTTTGGTTTAGAGCGGTAGGTATCGAACAGCTCGTCTATCAGACCGCTTGCACTCATTTTGTTCAGCGCCTTCAACCCAGTATTGAAGCGGTGGTGCGCAAGCTCGTCGAGCGACTCGAAGGCTATGTCATTTTCTTTCATTAACTTCTCTATGAGTCCCTGCTGCTTCTCACTGCAGTTCCATGCTGCTGTAGGGGCCGCATTATTGTTGGCTGCTGCTGGTGGCGGTGATCCTGTGCCGCCTCGATTGAAGGGCACTACTTTACGAGGCTCAGCACCAGGCAAGAAGCCTGGGCTCTGGATCTCGCGGTCAACAGCTTCCTGTAATTGTTGATACAAATGTGCACTTGCGGCCTCGATCTTGGAGAGATTGCTGACTTCGGTGCGAACAGTAATTGAATACTGGTGTGAAGAATACTGAGGTAGCCCCAGCTTCTTCGAATAGTTTGCTTCTAGCGTAATCGCCATGCTGCGTCCTTTCGTTGTGACCTATATACAAAGAACCCCAGAGAGCGGTCAGGCTTAGCTGGGTTCTGATAACAACGGTGTGTTACTATCACTTATATATAACGCATTTCTGGATAGTTTTGCAGAAATGCTGGGGCGATACGGCCCTCAGCTTCCATCAACAGATTTTACCAGCGCCTCTACCGCATCAAGATACCCCTGACAGTAAGTTGCACGCTCAGTCGAATCCACGATGGCCTCCAATACGCTACAATGATGCTTCATCACATTCACCATCTTTTCTATTTCCGTCGGCGAAAGCATGCTAGGTAACGCAAATGTCGGATGCGAGTAACAGAAGCGCTCATCGATACTCAGTATAGACAGGTAGAGCACCTGCCCCTCACGAAGTAGTAGTGACGATGCCATTCGCTCAGCGACTCTCTGGGAGACATCTATCGGCTTCATCCCTTGGTGAACTCGTGTAGCATTCAGCAAATACCAGCCATCCAGGTCCCTCGCCTGTTTGACCTTCCCTTGCCCCACCCACCTGAAGAACGTGGCACGTGAAGGTGCGGGGTCGAACATCTGAAGAAGCTCCTCTCTGCGAACAAAAATATCATCCATTAGGCAGAAACATTTCATCCCACATGTCCTCAGTCACCACAAAAAGGGGACCATACAATAAATACTGAGAGCACTTCAAGGGACACAGAGCTATAAAAAGTTGCCCAAATAGTTGCCCGAAATAAGGGGTTTTCGTGAGATTCGATGAGATTTATTGAGACTGGGTGAGACTGCCACCCAAACACAAAAAAGGCCGCAAGGCTGATTAACAGTGGCTTGCGGCCTAATTAAACCCATGGAGCATAGGAGAGTCGAACTCCTGACCTCTTGCATGCCATGCAAGCGCTCTACCAACTGAGCTAATGCCCCTCAAGGGAAAGTTGGAAAAATGGATATGCCTCGGTGTCCGTCAATAAAAAATGTGCGTTCAATGAAAAACACCGCATGGCTCGAACAATTCAGCGAGGCGCTGCTTCGGGTTTGCGCTTTGCTTCGTTTCGCTCGCATGCTCGAAACATGCTACCAATCCGCATCTGGCAATGGCCCAACCTCCTCGCACTCGATGCGGCGCTGATTGCGCTCGTCTGGCAGGCGGCCTTTGCAGCGGCACTCGGACACGAAGTCAGCGCGACTGCACAAATCGTGCTGGGTCTGTCCGTCTGGTTGACCTACATGGCGGACCGACTATTCGATGTCGCCAAACGCCCACTTCAACAGTTACACGCCATTCGACACCGTTTTGCGAAACAACACGCGCGCGCACTCTGGGCACTTTGGGGCTGCATCCTGCTCCTAAACATCGGGCTCGCACTGACAGGACTTTCAATTAATGAGCTCCGGAACGGTGCGATACTCCTCGCACTTTGCCTACTCTACACCGCACTGAATCAGGCACTCTCCCGCCGCTTCTTCCCGAAGGAGCTCTGCGTCGCGCTCATCTATACCGGTGGTGTGATCGTATTCCTACTCCCCAATACAGACCTCTGGGCACCGGCGAGCGCGCTGGCACTACTTTGTTTGATCAATTGCTTAATGATCGGATCAAAGGAACAGCACATTGATGCGGTGCTACAAGTGCGCTCGATGACACGACTCCCCGTGCAACTCATCCGCGCCCTTGAGATCGGCTGCGCCCTCACCCTTTGTTTACTCACACGAGAGTGGGCACTGCCAATCGGTCTATCACTAGGAGCGCTGCTGATCATTCACGCCTGTCAGAAACGACTTTGCGTTGAGACCTATCGCGTGCTCACGGACAGTGCCTTACTCATCGGCCCAAGCATTGCACTTTGTGTGCTCCCCTAAAGCGCGGATGCCAAGACCACCCGAAATCCGATGGCATTACTCGTCATATCCGCGCGGATCTCAGCGCGAGCGGCGGAACGCACCCGAACCGTGAAGTCCTCCCAACTTCCTCCACGAACAACCACACGTCGGCCCTCTGCCCGAGGACGCAGATCCACATGTGAACCTCCGGGAAGGCGACCATTATAGCGATCTAAAGTCCACTCGGCAACATTACCATGCGCATCATGCAGGCCGTATGCATTTGGCGCATACGAGCCAACAGGCAATGAACCGTAATGGTCGGGCACCCTCGACTCATGCTCTAGATCCCTCGGATAAACTCCCTGAAAATTCCCATCCGAAGTATCTGCTCGATCACCAAAAGAAAATGGCAAAGCGCTGTCAGCCCGAGCCAAATACTCCCACTCTGCCTCAGTGGGCAAGCGATATACATAACCTTCCGGCAAGCGACCTGCTGTTTTTTCCTGCTTCGTGAGCAACTGACAATACCGCTTCGCATCTGCCCACGTCACATTATCCACAGGTAAACTCGCACCAGCCACTGAGGCAGGATTGTGCTCCATCACTTTGAAATATTGCGCCTGAGTCACCTCATATATTCCAGCCCAAAATCCCTGGCTAAAACGAACCTGAGTCTGAGGCCCCTCATTCGGCAAGCGACCTGCCTCCCGCATCGGACTGCCCATAGAAAATTGCCCCGCCTCGATCCACGCTAGCCTCAATGCATCGTAGGGCAGCAGCCACCCAGCCCCGACTTCGGGGCCGGGAATAGGCACTGGTGCCACATCCCACTCCACCTGCTCATTGGGCTTCAGCTCAAAACGCCGCATCATCGTCAGGTAGTCTTTGACACTCAACTCGACTTCAACACGTTGATTTACTGCCACAGAAATCTCTCCATCGACCACATCAACGCTCTCTCCATTCACGCGAACATCCGCCTCCAAGCCCAAAGGTAACCCCAACTCAATCCGACCTGGCAGTGGGTACATCGCATAGGTCAGCGTTTGATCCTCCCGATCCGTTACGACTACAGATTGTAGCTCTGAAGTATAAACCGAGTGCAGCAGTCGCACCGAATGTGGGCCTTCCGGCACCACTTGCAGTTGAGCCGCATCCAGTTGTAATTGTTGCCCATCGAGCTCAACCTCCAAGTCTCCCATCAATCTGGCGACGTCCCGTTCCGGAGCATCTACAAACGTAACCGAAAAATCAAGCGCCGCCGAACAACCGACTAATTCACCGAAATCGAGCACTTCATGCTCCCCTAAGTCCACTTGAATACGCCGTCCCACAGACCGGTAACCATCATGGTTAACGACCACCCTATAGCCGCCATCCCCCGTCGAAGCATCAATCGTAACAGGCGAACGCCCCACCTCGACATCATTGACCAACACACGAGCGCCCGCAGGTTGCGTGCGCACCGTCAACCCCGATGGCAGCACCACCAACGTAGCCTCCACCCGTTCGCCGCTCAGATCCTCCACGATCAGGGGCGAATAACCCAGCTTCCGAATCGCGATACGGTATGTGCCTAAAAGCTCACCGCGCTTTAAAGTAAACCGCCCCTCGGCATCCGTCGTGCCCAGTTCAACTTCTTGGTCTTCCTCATCCAGCATTACTATCGTAGCACCCGCGTACGTCTGAATATCCAGATCCGCCAACGCTCGCTCAAGCTCAACGTCCACAGTCGGCAAGGTCACATCCCCGACAGTCACCGACAACTGCTGCTCGACATACTGCGGAGCTGTAATGCGCACTTCATAATGACCGGGCTGCACCACCAAATCAAGCTTACCCGACTTCGTGCTAAACACACCATCGGCACCGACAAACCGAACCTTTGCTACCGCAGGCGTGAGACTCAGGCTGAAATTAGGCGAGACCCCCTCAGTTGCCACTAAGACCACCTTCGGCGCACCCGGCTCCCCCTCAAACATCGAATGCAAATAGGACGCAGCCAATGCCGTCAAAGTCACCCCGACCAAACCAATCACCGACAATCGATAGATTCGAGTCGCGAGTTCACCACGATCGACGATTCCCTTGGGAACTGGGACACAATCAATCTGTCGTTGAATCAATCCAGCCCGCACCGATTCCGGCGTTTCCTCCGTCTCCTTCAGATCGACTAACACACTCTTACACGTTTGGTAACGAGCGTCACTACTTCGCTTAAGGGCCTTCTCGACCAATGTATTCCACGCCTTCGGCAAGTCCTTAACCAGAGATGACGGAGCCTTATAATTAGACAGATCCGCTTTCACTCCCGTCAAAAGCCAATACGCGATATAGCCCGAAGCAAGAATATCCACCCGAGAATCTTCAGTAATGCCGCGCCGATACTCTGGACTCATCACATCAAACGAATTGATTCGCGCTGGAGCCTCATTCGAAACCAATGGAGAAACGGATGCCGACACGACCGATTCAAATAAATCGCCCCCCAAGGTCGCCTTCACTCCGAGGCCAAGTATCTTAATCGAGCCATCCCCCTGAATAAAAATCAGATCCGTATCCAGATCGCGATGATCCACGCCCTGCGCATGCGCATAGCCCAATAGCCCCAACAATCGCGCCACGATAAGCGTCGTCTCTTCCACTCCGACGCCAACCTCGCCGGGCTGGGCATGTTCCGCAAAATACTCGCTCAAGCTTTGCCCGAGGACAGGCTCCATAAAGATGCAGTGCCGATTATTCACTTCCGCACAATCCTGAATCTTCGGGATACCCTCGTGATCCATCGTTTTGAGCATCGCCTGCAAGCACCCTAACCGCTTTAAGCATCTCGGATCCTCAATCGTTCGAGGGTGAAAGAGACACAGCGTCACATCATGCAAATCTCGCACATGCTGCATGTGGTAATAATTCGCCAACAAGCTCGAGCTGATGCACCGAACCACACGAAAATTGCCGAAGCTTTCTCCGGGCTTGAGAATCCGGTGCTTCAAACGTTCTTTGTGCGAATCAACTGAAGCCGATCCGGACTGCGTGTCCTCGTTATTCATTCAGTATGATCAAGCGTTTGCGAAAAAATCTTTGACCGATTGCACAATCGTATCAACGGCCGCGAGCTTGCCATCGCCCTCATAGCCACAAGCGAGCATACCACTTTGCGGCGCAATGAAATGATACCCGCGCGAACGAAGCGTCTCGATATTCGCCTGCGTCGCCGCATGCGCCAACATCTTGCCATTCATCGCAGGTGCGAGCATCACCGATGCGGGTGTCGCCAAATGAATCGACGAGAGTAGATCTGGAGCCAGCCCTTGAGCAAACAGTGCGAGGCAATGTGCCGTGGCTGGAGCGACCAGAAGGAGATCTGCCTGATCCGCCAGTTCGATATGGCCGGGCTGCCAGCCCTCGCCCTCCTTCCACATGTCCGATGCCACCGGATTACGCGAGAGCACTTGCAAAGTAAGCGGCTGTATAAACCGGCAGGCCGACGACGTCATCACCGGAAACACCTTCGCACCCGCTTCGGTCAAGCGACTGGTAATATCCGCAGCCTTGTAGGCCGCAATCGATCCGGTCACACCCAAAATAATGGTGCGATCTTTTAAGTCTAAATTCATATCTGCCACAGTCATTGAAATCTGGGGGGAATACCTCTAACAAACAAGGCTCAAGTAATACACGTTCGACAGTGCTCGAAGCAAGCACGCGCTTGACAGAGTGCAAATCCGATTTTTCCATACCACGACCATGCAAAAAGGCACCATCACCAAGTATCGCCCCTTTCAGCAAATCAACTTGCCCGACCGTACCTGGCCGGACAAAACGATCCAAACCGCCCCGATCTGGGCGAGCGTCGACCTGCGCGATGGCAACCAAGCGCTTGCGATCCCCATGACCGTCGACGAAAAAATCGACTTCTTTGAATTGTTGGTCGCCACAGGATTCAAAGAAATCGAAGTCGGCTTCCCCTCCGCCAGCGACACCGAGTTTAACTTCATCCGCCGCTTGGTGGAAGAACAGCGTATTCCAGAGGACGTAACCGTGCAGGTGCTCGTGCAAGCCCGTGAGCATTTGATCCGTCGCACCTTCGAAAGCTTGGAGGGTGTGCCCAATGCCATCGTGCACTTGTATAACTCGACCTCGCCGCTTCAGCGCCGCGTCACCTTCAACAAGAGCAAGGAGGAGATCAAACAAATCGCCATCGACGGCGCGAAATTGATCAAAGGCCTCGTCTCCACACTTCCTGGCACCAACGTGCGCTTGCAGTATTCGCCGGAGAGCTTCTCCGACACCGAGGTTGAGTATGCATTGGAAATTTGCGAAGCGGTCATCGATGTCTGGCAACCGACCAAAGCCAACAAGATCATCTTGAACCTGCCCGCCACCGTCGAAGTGGCGACGCCGAATGTGCACGCCGACCAAATCGAATGGTTCTGCCGTAATTTGAGAGCGCGTCACACCGCGATCATCTCGTTGCACACACACAATGACCGCGGCACAGGCGTGGCAGCCACCGAACTCGGCTTGATGGCCGGCGCAGACCGCGTCGAAGGCACACTCTTCGGCAATGGCGAGCGCACCGGCAACCTCGACCTAGTAACCGTCGCGTTGAATCTTTACACGCAAGGCGTCGATCCCGAGCTCGATTTCAGTAATTTGGAGCGCACCCGCACGATCTATGAGCGTGTGACAAGCATGCACGTGCCCGAGCGGCACCCTTACGCAGGCGACTTGGTCTTCACCGCATTCTCCGGCTCACACCAAGATGCGATCAAGAAAGGCATGGACTTGCGCGAAAAAGAGGCCGAGCCCGACGCGCATTGGCAAGTCCCCTATTTGTTAATCGATCCAGCAGACATCGGCCGCGACTACGAAGCCATCATTCGCATCAATAGCCAGAGCGGCAAAGGCGGCGTCGCTTATATCTTGTCCCGTGAATTCGGCCTCGATTTGCCCAAAGTCATGCACCCCGAAGTCGGCGACGTCATCAACGCCGCAGCCGACAAAGGTAGCCGCGAGTTAAAGTCGGCCGAAGTGCACGCAATCTTCCAACGCGAATACGTCAACCTAGGCACACCGCTGCAATTGATCTCTATCGAACGCGAGGACTTCAGTCAAACAGGCGACGTGCGCATCCAAGCTCAAATCAATTACCAAGGCCAGCCATACAGCATCGCGGGTCAAGGAAACGGGCCCATCAGTGCATTTGTAGATGCCCTCCAAGCGAAAGGCTGGAAAGACTTCACACTACTCGACTATCGCCAGCATTCCATCGGCGGAGGCTCCAAGACGACTGCCGCAGCCTACATCCAGATCAAGCACAGCAATGGCTCCATCTACTACGGTTGCGGGATCGACGCCAATATCGAGCTAGCTGGCCTACATGCACTCGTGAGTGCGTTCAACCGTGCCCATGCAGCACATCCAGAATCACCCCTCGGATAGTCGCAGAGCCCTGATCCCCCTCGATGAGGCGCTGTATTCCGACCAGTTTGCAGCGCTCTTTCGAGACGCTCTGCCCCTCTGGCACGACACCCAAAATGGCCTGCGGGCGCTTCGCTCCCGATGACGCACAAATCTGCCGAGAGAGTTCGAGCCCCTCGGCCTCGGCCCCCATCCCGATAAAGACGATATTGTAACGGCGACGCTGGAAGGCACTCGCACTTAAATCATAACTCGGCGCATGATGCGGCGCATAGCCCAACTGGCGGCAAGCCTGTAACAGAGCTGCCGTCTCATCACGCCCCCCCACCACCAAAATGTCACAAGGGTGCTGCTCGACGATGCGCTCCGCTTGCTCCACAGCTCCAGCAGGCTCAGACGCAACCTCTTCGATCAACTTCGTCCGCACGACAAAGCCAAAGACAGCACCCGTGCCCTCGCGACTCTCCAACCAGATCTGCCCCCCCATCGCCTGGACTAAACGCTTGCAGATCGCGAGGCCCAGGCCCGTGCCACCATACTTACGCGTCGTCGATGCATCCACTTGGCTAAATGCCTCGAAGAGCAGATGCTGACGATCTTCCGGAATACCAATGCCACTGTCGCGAACCAATACTTCTAAATAATCATGGTCGATCTGATCCAGATAACCGATCGGTTCGAGTTCATCCGGGCGCCGCTCTAACGGCAATTCATTCAACTTCACCGGTCGCACCGAAATCTCAACTTTACCCGAATCTGTAAACTTCAAGGCATTCGCCAAGAGATTTTGAACCACCTGCCGCAGTCGCTCCATGTCGCCCACGGCAAACTCGGGCAGCGACGAATCCAAAGACAACTGAAGCTCCACGTTCCGCTCCGCCGCCCGAATCTTAAACAACTTCACGCAATCCTCAAAACATAGATGCAGCGGGAACTCCTGCATTTCCAAATCCAAACGCCCGGCCTCGATCTTAGAGAAGTCCAAAATATCATTCACCAGAAACAGTAAGCTCTTACCACTCGAATAAATCGTCTCTGACAAGTCTAGTTGCTCCTCAGTCATCTCACTCTCATTTAAGAAACTGGATAATCCAATAATCGCATTCAGAGGCGTGCGGATCTCATGAGAGATCGTTGCGATGAAGTGCCCCTTCGCCTGGTTGCCCGCTTCCGCACGATCCTTCGCGTGCTTCAAGTCGAGTTCGATTTGCTTACGCACGGAGATATCCTGCATCGTCCCCATCATACGGGTCGGTCGCCCGACCACGTCCCGATCCTCCACGATCACACGATCCTGCACCCAGATATAATCAATTGCCCCCTTTCGGATACGATAATCGATCTCCAGCAGTTTCGCTCCATCACGTAAAAAGTCCACATACGCTCCCAACACACGTTCGCGATCATCGGGATGAATCCGCCCCTGCCACTCTTTCTTCTCATCCAGAACATCCTCGATATCCACTCCGAGGATACGATACCAATTCGCATCTCGATAGATTTCCCGTGTGCTCAGATCCTGTTCCCAAAAGCCCATCTCCACAGTATCCAAAGCCATCCGCAAGCGATGCTCACTGACTCGAATCTGCTCTTCATACAGGCGCAATGCAGTCTCATCGACCAATAGCGACAAAGTGCCCACACCCTCGGAGTCATCAATATAGACTCTCAAAGTGAGCAAGGTCATCGAGCTCGATCGGCCACGGTTATCTACCAAGTCCACATGCTGATAACGAATCACACCATCATCCGAGTTTAACAATCCCTGCCGCGCAGCCTCCCATTCTTCACCGAGATCCACCGGAGGCTCCTCCGAACCTGAGCTCATAATCTCTGTCGCAGTCAACGAAGAGAAACTCGCCCAACGCTCATTCACAAAAATCGTCCGACCTTCGGGCGATCGCACCCACACGCCAATCGGCAACGCGTCCAACACCCGATGCATCAAATACTCACGTTCATCCGCAATCTCTGCGCTGCGTAAGTGATACCCGGCGACAATCGCACAGAAAAACGTAGCGGAGATGAACAATACCAACAAGCCCGCCGCAAAGAGCAGATGCTCCCAAAAAGAGCCCTCAGCAAACACGCCCACCCCGCGCAGCCACGCATAGATCACGACCAACAGTAACATGACCGAGACACCCACGGCCCCTGCGAATCGAAGCCGCAACCCAGCACCAATCGCGATCATCAACGCAAATGGCAGCATTAATGGTTCCAACGCGCCCCCATAGCCCATCGAATAAAATACCAAGGCGAGGAACAAAGGGAACACCACAAAGACCATCCCCCACTCTGCCCTACCAAAGTAGCTCGTGCTCAGCTTTTCCGAGACGGTCGATTCTGGCACCTTTATTCGCTTCATACTGTTCGCTGATCTTGACAAATTATCCGAAAACAAAGCATTCAAGATAAGCGCACTTTCCGCAAGCCTTTAGCCACACTCAGTTATCAGGCCTTCTACCGCACCACGCAGGTTGAAACAGACCTCCTTACCAATAAACTCTAATCATTATGAAATTCACAAAATACCACGCTCTCGGGAACGACTACCTCGTCCTCGATCCTAAAGACGCCGCTCAGTTACCCAACGAACAAGACACCGTGCGCATCTGCCACCGCAACTTCGGCCTCGGCTCCGACGGCATCCTCTACGGCCCACTGCCCACCGACAAAGCCGACTTCGGCCTGCGCATCATGAACCCCGACGGCAGCGAAGCCGAAAAGAGCGGCAACGGTCTGCGCATCTTCGCCCGCTACCTCTACGACATCGGCAAAGTCAAACACGACGCCTTTACCGTCGATACGCTCGGCGGAGTCGTCACCTGCAAGATCAGCGAGGGCGCGGCTTCCATCACCGTCGATATGGGAAAAGTCAGCTTTGCGATGGATCACATCCCTGTCGATGGCCCCGAGCAAGCCGACCAAGACATCGGTCAACAGCTCAGCATCAACGGCACCGACACCACCGTGTATCTCGCCGACATCGGCAACCCGCACTGCGTCGTGCCGCTCCCCGAGATCTCCGCAGAGCTGGCCTGCAAAGACGGCGCAGCCATCGAAGTCGATCCCACCTTCCCAAATCGCACCAACGTGCAATTCCTCAAAGTCATCGACCGCAACAACATTCAGATCGAGATCTGGGAACGCGGCGCAGGCTACACCCTCGCCTCCGGCTCCAGCAGCAGCGCCTCCGCAGCCGTCGCACACCGCATCGGCCTCTGCGACCGCGACATCACCGTGCACATGCCCGGCGGTAAGATCGCGATCGAGATTGGCGACGACTTTGCAGTCCGCATGACCGGCCCCGCCACCCGCGTCGCCGACATGGAGTTCGACTGCGAAGCCCTCGGCTTCAGCGACTAAAGCGAAGCTGAGCCAAAGTCCACACGCAGCCCAACAACAAACCTGCCAAATGGGCCGACGGCAACGCCACGACCCCAGCTCCGAGATCACTGACAAACAAGGTTGCACCGCTCAAAAATTCGTAGCCGATTTTCAATGACACCCCGACAACGGGCAGCACACCGAACACCCAGCGATCTAACAGTCCCCCCCGCCGACACAGCCCCAAGCAATACCGAGTAAACAGCATCGTGTCCAACGCGGATAAGCCGCGATATTCCAGCAGCGCAGGCTCCACCAGAAACACAAACACAGATATTAACGGCGCAGCCAGTAGCAACCAGAGCCACAGACGCGCGCCCTCCTGCTCCCACAGTAATCCGGCAAAGACCACAAACATCAGCGCGTCCCACATAAAATGCTCGGCAGTGTAATGCAGCAAGTGTCCTGTCCACAGTGCGTGCCACTGATGAGCGACCAAAGCATCGACCGTCAGCGCACTGCCCGGAATCGGTTGTAACACAAACAAGCCAATGAAGGGCAGCAGCAAACAAGTCAACCAACCCCAACGAGTTGATTGACGAGCAATGCCCCGAACTCCAGCTGGAGCCCGGGACATGATATTTAGTGAGTTATGCATGCTTACTTAGTTTCGACCACGACGACGCAACCAAACCCCGACTCCGACGAAACCAACCAGCAACACAGACTCGACACCCAACGCACCGCCTCCGCCGCCACCGATTCGTGGAGACTGACCCGAGAACATCGGCTTCGCTTGATCGACTCGGCTGGAAGTCACTGTCGAAGTATCGCCACCACCTTGCTGGCGCTGAGCCTGAGCGGCACGCTCCTTTGCGACACGGTCTTGATTCTTACGATCAATGCCATGGCGCTGAAAGCCTTCGCTCGACAGCACAATCATAGAAGTTTCATCCGTAACCAATTGATAGGCGACGCCGAGATCGCGCACACTATCCTTAGATTCCTTCTCACTGACCTTACCGATACTGCGGTCGAGCTCGATGTGCTCGATCTGGCTCATGGCCCACAGCCGAGCCAGCTCAGGATATCCCGTGCTCTGCTTTGGGAAATCAACCGTAGTTTCATACACCTGATCCCCGGTGCTCTTGCTGGCCTTCAATGTTAAATCGGCCGGCCCGCCATCTGCATAGCGCCCAAACACCGAGAGCTGCTGTCCACGAAAGACCTTCCCCGAAAAGTCCTGTGTCAACTCGCTCACGCGTAAACCCTTCACCTTCAGATCGACATTGAGCAATGCTTCGTAAGCAATCTTCTCCTTCGACATCAGGATTTTTCCCACAATGTCATCTGCATTCGAAACCGAAGTATAGAAACCATCCGAAGCCTCGCATATCGTGCGCATCAACGGCCAGTTGGCACTATTGCCCATCAGAAAACCGAACAGACGCACATCATGCTGCTTCATCAACGCATGGAAATCAGCAGGATCAATGGAGCCTGTATTGGTCACACCATCCGTCACCAGAATGACATTCGTCGGGCGATCATCATCGATCGATTTCAGCCCAAGGCGCAATCCAGCATACAGATTCGTGCCGCCGTTCACTTTTAACTTTGAGACCTTCTTCAGTAGTTTATCCACATTCTCAGGCGTCAAATTCACCCAATCGCGCGTCATATTACGGGCGCGGCTCGAAAAGGTCACGACATGCACCCGGTCTTCAGGGCGCAGATGCCCGATCGCTTTTTCCACGCCAGCCGTCAGCGTTGCAAGCTTGCCAGTCATGCTACTCGAGAGGTCTAAGATAAACATATAATCCGCACCTTGCGTAATCGGTTCAAGATCCACACCCGGAGTCAACGTCATCAAGAAGTAACCTGGCTCGGCTCCTTCCGGCTTATAGGTCAATAGATCCACACGTCCTGGCAAATCCTGCGCTAAACGATAATACACCACCAAATCCTGATTGAGTGTGCCGCTCGGTGCATCGTAAGACCATTTAAACGTATTGGAGCCCTCCGGAACTGGATCGCCGGGAAAGCCCTTGATCCTCACATCATCGAGCGGATACCCGGAATGCACCGTGAGCTCAGCAGAGAACGCGCGCTTCACTTTGTCATTACGCGTCCAAAACGACTCGCCCTCATCGTCCGTGCCGCCCTCTTCGATCGGATAGACATAGCGCCCCACCCCAAGATCAATTTTCAACGGCTGGTAGTAAACCACCTCAATCGAAGTCTCCACCCCAGGGCGAATCGGAAAGACGCGAAACTCGAAGCGCTCATAACTTTCCTTCGAGCCCATTCCCACGTCGTTGCCCTTCGACTTCTCTTCTTCATAAATACGCTCGGCATCGGAGCGTGGAATCACTTCGCCTTCTAGCAACGTCTCACCGGAGTGAATCGTAATCTCAGACAAGCTCGCGGACTCGGGAACGGGAAAAGCATACAGCGCCTCCACATCGTGCGGGTTTGGATTTGAAAACGTCTGCTGCACCACAGTGCGGGCAAAACCATCAGTAATGCGGACATCCACATGGTGATCGAGAATCTCAATGGGTTGATCCGCGCTTCCAACAGGAGTTAGAATGCCGGCGGCTGAGCCAATAACAGGAAAAACCGAAACGGTAGCGACCAGTAATCCACTGATCCAACGACGTCCGGTGCGAGTGAGTGATATGTATGTATTATTTTTCATAACCACTCTTACTAAACATGTGCCATGCCAACAATTGACACAAAACCACAAAGAGCTGCAAACCATAGACTTAAAACATTAGATTAGGTTCTTCGAGATTTTCAGTGGGTAGCTTGTTTATTCTTCAAAATATCAATTTTCCCGGCAACGAAGTATAGCATAGTGATTAAGTTATCTGGGTTTCTAAATCCTCTGGCTTTTCGTTTGACCGCTGAGAAGACCG
>CAJQOS010000098.1 GCA_905479975.1 uncultured Puniceicoccaceae bacterium
GGGCACCTCTGAAAAGACCGTTTTGACGGCGCGGGTTAGATTGTTTCGTATTGCTCATAATGAATTGATCCTAGTTCGGTTTGACCCGATTTCCGAATGGTTGGAGTGACTGATTTTTAGATTTGATTGGTTCGGCTTGCCCCTGATGTTGCGGAAATGAGCTTCGCCCTGTCCGTTCTTACAGGCGATAGAACTCTTCCCAACCTTTGCGTGGCACGGGGTCGAGTAGCGTATTGGCCGCTTTGTTGTTGGTGATCTGCTTTCGCGTGCGGTCAAATTCCAGTTCGCCGCCGAAGCGTTGCGAGAGCACGCCGAGGTTGAATACCTGGGTCAGTTCGCCGCTGACGCTGAAGGGAGAGCGTGTTTCTTCTTCGCCCTTACAAGCGAGCAGGAAGTTGGCGTAGTGGTTGGAGTTCTTTTGTGAGAACTTTGGGAGTGAGTCCCGCATCGCTTTGTATTTTTCGCGGGGGACGATTTTGAGTGGGCTACCGTGGGAGTTGCCCTGGAAAACGAGTTCCTTGCTGTAGAGCATTTTGCCGGGTTGAGTGGGTGTTGTGGGGCCGTGCGTGACTTCGCCGGTTTCCTTGTCGGAGACTGGCTCACTGTATTCGGCTTCCAGTTGTGGCGTGTTGTTGACGCCGTCATACCAAGTGATTGCGCAGGCTGGCATGCCTGGTCCGCGTTCGGGGAAGTCAAATTTGATGGTGGAGGATTCAGGGTAGATTAGATCGCTATTATTGACACCATCGCGGTGGACGGCAGTGATCTTTTCCGGAAGGCCGAGCTTTAAAAAGCGGTGGCTGGTGTCGAGGAGGTGTGGCCCCCAGTCGCCGAAGCAACCGCTGCCGTAGTCATACCAACTGCGCCATTCCTGAGGGTGGAGCTTGCGACTGTAGGGGTGCGGTTGAGCAACGGTATCCATCCACTGCTCCCAACCGACGCCGGCGGGCAGCGGTTCGCTTGGGTATTTGGTGGTTTGACTGCCCCAGCCATGCCAACGGCGTTTCCAGTTCATGTGGGCAGTGATACGTGTGACGTCTTTAATGACACCCGCTTCGACCCACGCTTTAAATTGAAAATAGTTGGGCCCCGAGTGGCCTTGGTTGCCCATTTGAGTGGCGAGCTCAGGGTGCTTGGCTGCCATGCGCATCAGGCGCTCGCTCTGCCCGAAGGTGTGCGCGAGTGGTTTTTCGACGTAGACGTGTTTGCCGAGCGACATGGCTAGCATGGTCGCGGCGAAGTGCGAGTGGTCGGGCAGTGCGATCAGCACGGCATCGATTTGATCCCCCATTTTGTCGAACATGACGCGAAAGTCGTTGTAGCGAGGTGCATCCGGATGTGCTGCCAGGGACTCTTGTGTATGGTTCCCTTCGAGGTCGATGTCGCAGAGGGCGACGACGTTGCAGTGGCCTGAGCCAAATAATACTTTGAGGTCGCTGCCGCCTTGATTGCCGATGCCGATGACGGCGAGATTGACCTTTTCGCTGGGAGCGAGGCCAGTGGAGGATTTATTGCCGAGGGCGATGTAGGACGGCAGAATCGTCAATGCGCCGAAAGCGGCTGAGGATTTGAGAAAGTGGCGACGTGAGGTATGAGCGATTCGTTGAGGCATATTTATCAGTTCGTTGGATTTGAGCCTAGTTTCGTAGAAGTGCCCCTCCATATGATGTTTAATTAACAAACAAACTAAATTGACACTTATTGCACTAGCAATCTCAAAAAGCTTTTTTGCCTAGAAAGTGATCCAATCAGCAAAATTCCCTACGTTGCTCCTCACCCAGCACGAAAACGGGGCACCTCTCCCCAGAGATGCCCCTTCCCCTAATAATAGTATATTTCAGATGGAATATACTCTATGAAAAATTAGCGACTATCGGCGGCGGCGAATCATGACTGAAGCCAACGCGAATAAACTCTTTCTTTAGCAACAGCGTCAAGGTTGTAATGAAACATTAAGCAACTATAAGGGATTTCACAGTAAAGGGCACCTCTGAAATGCAACTATCAGCACAGCACAGTCGCCTCGTTACAGAGCATGGCTAAAAAAACTGATCGCTCTCGGCGAGAGTCAGCAAGAGCTCCCCCCACGAACCGCGCCATCGCGGTGGCCGATGTGAATGTCCGGCAAAAAGGCTCTGCACGCAAGTAAAGCGTAGCGCGGTGCTTCAGCCCGCGTCCCGACCAACACCGCACGCACCCAATGAAAAACTGCGGCTGAAACACCCCGAAGGGCATACACACCCATAAAGGGCATACACACGCAGCTACGCTCATGATCCGAACGTAAGTAAAGCGTAGCGCGGTGCTTTAGACCGCGTCCGCACAACACCGCACACTGGCACTGCGGAACTGCGGCTGAAGTACCCTGAAGGGCATACACACGCAGCTACGGCTAATGCTCCGCACGGACTTCGCCAGATCCTTGCGAAGCTCGGCGATCTCAGCGACCACCTTCTTGGGGCTCGACGCTGAGGCTGGATTGCTCGCCTCCAACTCTTCAATGATCTTCTGTTAAAGAGAATCACATGTCCACTTT
>CAJQOS010000099.1 GCA_905479975.1 uncultured Puniceicoccaceae bacterium
CCTGCGCGCCCGCGTCCTAGCCGAACTCAAAGCCCGCGGCGAAGCCGAGCCCATCGTGCTCTCCACCGGTGGCAGCATCGCCAACCTCACACAAGACTGGGCACAGAAGAGTCTATTCGTCGAAGACCTGACACTCATGGGGCTGGCCGTGGCGTTTAAGCGACAGGCGTAGGGCCGGGCACACCGAACGACTGGACGTTTCCTCCTCACTGGCTCCGCCAATTTGCTACAATTGCCACGACTCGCAGATTCACTGGCTGGACGAATGGAGTGTATCGAACTACACACCCTCTCCGAATCAGAAAAAGAGAGTGCTTGGGGGCGCTTTCTTGAGAACTGGCTTAAATCTAAAGTGCGCTTAACCTCTACGCGGTGCCCATCTCTAAACTCTGGGAGCTCTAGCGTAGCCCTACCCCTTCCGCGCGAAGTAGAAGCGTGGGCGGCCAGAAAGATCTTCCAAGCTCTCCCCCTTCAAACCTGCCGCTTCACAGAGCGTATTCAAGGCTTCCGTTTGAGCGATGCCAGTCTCTAAGGCGAGCAAGCCGCCTGGCTTCAAATGCGAAGAGGCGTCTTTAAAAATCAGTCGCAAGTCATCCAGCCCATCACCTCCAGAAACCAGAGCCGAATGCGGCTCGTGGGCGACGACTTCCGGTTCGGCGGTGGTCATTTCTTCTTCCGTCAAATACGGAGGATTTGAGACAATTAGGTCGTAACGTTGCTCACCTAGTCCCAAAGGACTAAACCAACTACCCTCATGTAGGGTAACGCGCGCCTCAAGCGCCTGCGCCTGCGCGTTCTCCTTTGCTAGCGAAAGCGCTTTAGCACTGCAATCAACGGCATCGACGGACGCTTCAGGATACTTTTTCGCAAATGCTAAAGCTAACGCGCCGGACCCAGTTCCGAGGTCTAATATTATGTTAGGTGTTTCAGATAAAGTCTCACTAACGAGCTCGACCAATTCTTCGGTCTCATAGCGTGGAATCAATGCACGCGCGTCGACCTTCAACTCCATGTCACAAAAATCCACCGTGCCGACGATGTATTGCAACGGCTCGCGATCAGCGCGGCGTTTGACCAGTGGCCGCAGCTCTACAAGCTGTGCCTCGGTCAGCGGACGATCCAAATCAAGATACAGCTCAAGTCGCTTCATCCCTAGCGAATGCGCAATCAGCGTGTCCGTATCCAGTCGCGCGTTGGGCACGCCTTTGGACTTAAAAAAAGTCTCCGTGCGTTCCTTGATTTCGCGGATCGTTAAAAGTGACATCAGTGCGTTGTATTTATTTTCAGGTCTCAGGTCTCAACCCTCAGGTCTCAGGTCTCAACCCTCAGGTCTCCTCTCTCAAGTCTCAGTCCTCTACCTGCGCCTTCAACAGATTCTGAATACGGGCATCGTAATCGTAATTCTGCAGACCATCGATCACATCCTCAAGATCGCCATCGATGACGGACGGCAACGACAGGCTTAGGCCAATGCGGTGATCAGTGAGACGGCCTTGCGGGTAGTTATAGGTGCGGATGCGCTCGGAACGGTCACCGGTGCCGATCTGGCCCTTACGCTCAGCAGCGTATTTCGCGTGCTCCTCCTCCTCCTTCGCTTTGAGCAAACGAGAACGCATCACCGTCAACGCTTTGGCCCGATTTTTAATCTGCGAGCGCTCATCGGCGCAATACACCGTCACACCGGTTGGGATGTGGGTCATCATCACGGCGGAGTCTGTGGTGTTCACGTGCTGACCACCCGCACCGGATGCGCGCATCGTAGCGATATCCAAATCCTGTGGACGCACTTCAATATCGACTTCTTCCGCTTCCGGTAGCACGGCCACCGTGGCCGTGGAGGTGTGGATGCGGCCTTGTGTTTCCGTAACTGGCACGCGCTGGACACGGTGCACACCACTTTCAAATTTCAAATACTTGTAGGCATCTTCTCCGGTCATGTTGAAGATGATTTCACGATACCCGCCCGTATCGGCCAAATTGGTGCTCATCACTTCCACCTTCCAGCCGCGGCGCTCTGCGTAACGGCTATACATACGAAAAAGGTCACCGGCAAAGATGTTGGCCTCATCACCGCCCGCACCACCGCGAATTTCCATCACCGAGTTACGACTATCCGTGGGATCGGGTGGAATCATCGCGCGTAACACATCGTTTTCCAAAGTCTCGATCTGTGCTCGAAGCTCGACGAGCTCTTCTTCCGCCATTTCGCGAATTTCTTCATCCGTTTCCTTGTCCGCAATCATCGCCTCATTTTCGGCGATCTCTTTATTCGCCAAATTGAAGGCCTCAAATTTTTCGATCAGACTGCTGACACGCTGGTGCTCGCGCCCCACTTCGGCAGCACGGCGTTGATCGGAGTAGAAATTGGGCTCGGCGACTTGAGCGTCCAAACTGGCAAGCTTGGCGCGAAATGGAGCGATATCAGGAATTTTATGCATAGGACCAGTGAATGATTTCTTTAATGCGTTGCAGAAAAGCGACACCCTGACAACAGTCGAGATCTACCTGCAATGACGAAAAAAAATCTCCATCGCCAAAACGTAGTCGCCTGCATCTGGGATTTCGACAAGACGCTCATCCCCGGCTACATGCAAGCGCCCATCTTCGAGGCCTATGGAATCGACGAAGACGCGTTCTGGAAAGAGGTCAACCAACTGCCGGAAATCTATGCCCAGCGGGGCTCCCGCGTCTCTCGTGACACGATCTATCTGAATCATTTACTCAGCTTCGTGAAAAACGGCTGCCTCAAGGGGCTGACCAACCAGCGCCTGCGCGAACTCGGCAAAGAGCTGACCTTCTACGCTGGCCTTCCCGATCTTTTTGATCAGCTCAAGGCCGTCGTCCAATCGCGCCCAGAATATCGTAAGCACAATATCACTCTGGAACACTACATCATCAGCACTGGATTAGCAGAAATGATCCGCGGCAGCAGCATCGCACCGCATGTGGACGGCATCTTCGGCTGCGAATTTATCGAAGCGCCGCTACCACCGAACTTTTCCAATCAAAACGAACTGCCGCTGCACATGGAGTTCGAGATCAGCCAAATCGGCGCGATCGTCGATAATACCATCAAGACACGCTTCATTTTCGAGATCAACAAGGGCAGCAACAAGAACTCGGAAATCGACGTCAATGCCTCGATGTCACGCATCGACCGCCGCATCCCGATTGATCGCATGATTTACACCGCCGACGGCCCCAGCGATGTGCCCGTGTTCTCAGTGGTCAAAAGCAATGGCGGCAAGGCCTACGCCGTCTTCAACCCCGACAGCGAAGCCGAGTTTGCCCAAAACGACGCCCTCCTCCACGCTGGGCGCATCCACGCCTACGGCCCCGCCGACTATACCGAGAAGAGCACCACCGCCAAATGGCTACGCATGCATGTGCGCCAAATCTGCAATAACATCGTGGACGAATGCGAAGAGTCGCTCTCCCAAAATGTCGGCAAGGCACCGCGTCATCTACATGACGACGACGAACCGGAGGCAGAGAAGGCAAAAGACGCACCGCAAGCTGAGTTGTTCTAAGCACCAAACAGTAGGGTCTGAGCTTGCTCAGGCTGACACAAGCTCCGCCCACAAAGTGCCCGCATTACTTTTAAAAAACATAAGCTGTGCTAAAGTAATTCCTAAAGGAAACTTATGAGTATAATAACTGTAATCGTGTTAGGTGTCATCTGCGGTTTAATTGGCGCATTTGCCATGAACCTATTCATGCGCACTGTGAGTAGCGCCTACAGCAAACGGGTGGATATGGTCATCGCGCTCGGTAGCTTTTTTACCGGCACGACTGATAACGCCGCAACGCTCGGCACGCTCATTCACAGTATCGCTGGGATTATATTCGGAGTGCTGTATTTCCTGATCATGAACGCGATGAATGGGTTGATTGCCCCGTATTCCATCTTTTTAGGCCTTGGATTCGGATTTTTTCATGGGCTCATCATGAGCTACTGCCTCATGTTTATCGCCAGTGAGCGCCACCCCATCGAGGCCTACCGCAAAGCCACGTTGGAAGAAGGACTCCTTCACCTCGTTGGACATATCATCTTCGGAGGCGTCGCCGGACTCATCGGCGGCTTGATCGCACTCGGGCTTTAAGGGGCAAAACACCTCTAGTGCTTTACATGTTATGACGATGCGTTAGAACGTAGGTATGAATCGCCTTTTATCGACCCTCGCCCTTGTTCTTGGCTTTGCCACTCTCGCTTTCACCGGCTGCCAAACGCCTGCCCCCTCCCAAGTGGATCGTGGTTATTCTGCCCCCGCGCAGCCCGCTAAAACACAGTGGCAAGCAGCTCCCAACCAACCTGCTCCCGCGAAACATGTAGCGGTTCGTGAAGACTCCGACGTCATCTTTAAGAGCAACCAAATCAAAGTCTCTAAGAGCGTGCTCGAATCCGCCTCTGTCGGTGGCACCATCAAATACCGCATTCAAATCCAAGCACTCGAAGACGTCAGCACTGTGCGCGTGACCGAGACTATGCCAGCAGGCATTCAATTTAAATCGGCCAAACCGACGACCTCCCTTTCAGGCAACAATGCCTCTTGGGTCTTTCCTTCGATGAAGAAGGGGAAAACTCAAAACATCGACGTTACCGTCAGCCCCACCAAAGAAGGCGACCACCAGATTTGCTCCACCGTATCGGTCGACAACGCATTCTGCCTCAATCTATTCTCTGGCCAACCGAAACTCGACGTCGTCAAGCAAGGCCCCGCGAGCATCGAGCTCGGCGAAATCGCCACGTGGACGGTCACCGTGACCAACAACGGCTCGGCCGATGCCACTGGCGTCGTCGTAACTGACAAACTTCCCGAAGCATTTAAGCCCACCACAAAACTCCGCCAGGAAATCGGCACAGTCACACCGGGTGAAACCCGCATCGTCGAATACAGCGCCAAAGCCATCGCTCAAGGTGAATTCCGTAACCACGCCGTCGCGACTTACGACGGTGGCCCCGCCATCGCTGGCGAGAGCAGCGCACCGATCACCGTCGTGCAGTCTGGCATTCGTATTCGTAAGACCGGCCCTGCCGAAGCCTACGTCTTCAAACCAGTTGTGTTTAATATTACGATCGAAAATACCGGCGATACCGACCTCACAAACGTCCGCATCACCGACATCCTGCCAAAGGGCAGCTCAGTAGCTGACAACGGCCGCGGACGCGTCAGCGGCAATGCCATCGGCTGGATGATTCCAAATCTCCCAGCAGGATCCAGCCAGCTGATCACCACCGAGATCGCTGCCACTCGCAAGGGCAAGTCCACCAATACCGTCAAAGTGCTGACCGAAAATGGCCTCGAAGCCAGCGATGCGGTGAAGACCAACTGGCTCGCCGTTCCTGGCGTGACCGTCTCCATCACCGACACCAAAGACCCTGTCCGCGTGAAGGAAGAGACGATCTACAAGATCGCAGTCAGCAACCAAGGTAAATTCGAGCCCGTCACCGGCACTGTCACCGTGACTTTCAACGATTCAATTAAGCCAGTCGCCGTCGCAGGCGATGCACAAGGCACAATTAATGGCCAAACCGTCACCTTCCCACGCACCACACTGGAGCCAGGCAAGGACACCACCCTCAGCATCACCGCAAAGGGCGCCAAGATTGGCCCAGGGCGCGCATCGATGAGCTTCAGTGCCGACTTCCTCAGCGAGCCGATTATCAGCCAAGAAACGACCAACGTTTACTAAGATACTACACCTACGACGACGAAACTGCGCAGGTAGGGTTACTTGTCAATGTCCTTGCGGTGGCCGACTTCGAGCACGAGCACCACGAACACTTCATCCTGAAGCTGGCAAAGGATGCGGTCATCACCACTGCGGTAGCGCCAGACGTTGTTCAGCTCGCCCTTGAGTTGCTTGCCCCATTGGCGGGGATCTTCGGCACCCTTGATGCGTTCATCAAGGAAATCGAAGATCTGTTTGGCGGCTTGTTTATCCAGCTTCTTTAGCTGTTTAATCGCCTTGCCTGAAATACTATAATCCCAGCTCACGTTTCGCTTCTTCGGAGCTGTAGATCTTGCCCGGGTTCTGGATTGCCTCGACAGCCAGATAGTAATCTTCCATGTCCTCGAGATGTTCGAGGATGGCTTCCCTTGCGTAGTAAGTCTTGGTGCGTCCAGTCTTCTTGGCTAATCGCTCAAGACGGCTTTCGACTTCCTTATCTAATCGAATGGCTAACATATGATCATAGATTGCATTGATATACGTGTATAGCAAGTTAGATTTGCCTTTCTTGGAATCCACAACAGGGCATTCCGTAAATCTTCACATTTCCCGTTTTAGCACAGATCGAAACCGCTTCGCGGATGCCGCTGCACTTGAAATGATTTTTCAATGCGCCGTGAGAAGCTGAGCCCTTAGCATTTCCTAGAATGGCAAGCTCGGCTTGCAAAACGTTAAATAATAACAAATGTTATAACAATGCCCATCAAAACCAAAATCCGCAAAATCGGCAACTCCTACGGTATCGTGCTGCCGAAAGAAGCCCTTCAAGCTCTGAAGGTCGAAGAAGGTGCCACCGTGTATTTGACGGAGGCTCCGAATAATACGCTAAACATGAACCCCGAGAGCCCGGGGTTTGATGAAGTCATGCGCGTTGCTGAAGAAGGTATGCAGCGCTATCGTAATACGATGCGAGAACTGGCAAAATGAGCCAACCGAATTGGCTTAGTCGCGAGGCGATTCATGGCATACATAGTCTATCCATCGCGCGCTTTGGAGGTGGCGATGGCCTGCGTGATCAGAAGGCCCTAGAAGCATCGCTCAATCGCCCATTACAGCATTTCACCTATGGAGATCCGCCTCCTGGCATCTTCGAACTTGCAGCCATTTACTGTTCCGGGATCGTGAAAAGTCATCCCTTTATCGATGGAAATAAGCGCACGGGATTCATGGCAGCCTACACCTTTTTAGGCATTAACGGTTATCAACTTGAAGCCACCGAGGAAACAGCAGCCCTGCACATCCTAGCACTCGCGGATTGTCGATTGAGTGACAAAGAACTGACCCTGTGGCTTGAGGCAAATTCAACGAAACGGTAAGCTTTCTAATCGATTGCCAGCCAACGAGAACGGTGCCCGCCTATACTCATGTGAGCCTTTGTGCAGAGACCGAATTAAGAGATGTGCGCTCCCCCAGGAGCCGGGACACTCTGATCCCGTCAGATCGGTGCAGATGAATTGATGGACAGGAGTGTTCACCCTCCCGAGTTAACTAGAAACGCTCCATCCGCGTTGCGCATTCCTGCAAATATTTTCCCGATTTTACAATTTTAGTCCATCGCCGGTATCGGCTAAAGTTGCTGTTTCTATTCGCCTCATGGCTTACATGACTATTATTCAAGGAGATATCAGACTCTAACCTTGCCTCAGCAGGCGGAGTAAATTTCCTCCCTACTTTTTAACCAAAACACAAATTATGCCAGAAGCTACATCCGAAATCGGCCTGATCGGCCTCGCAGTCATGGGCCAGAACTTGGCTCTCAACGTCGCCGACCACGGCTTTAAAATTTCCGTTTACAATCGGACCACTTCCAAGATGGAAGAGTTCGTCTCGGCCAACCCAAACACACCGGGCGGCCTCGTTGGTTGTGAAACCCTCGAAGGTTTCGTCGCTTCACTGAAGCGTCCGCGCAAGGTCATCATCCTCGTGCAAGCGGGCTGGGCGACTGACAAAGTGATCGAAGGCCTCGTGGAACTCATGGAAGAAGGCGACATCATCATCGATGGCGGCAACGCGAAGTGGGACGACACCATCCGCCGCGAAAAAGAGCTCACCGCAAAGGGCCTCCGCTTCATCGGTTCCGGTGTTTCCGGTGGTGAAGAAGGCGCGCGATTCGGCCCTTCCCTCATGCCAGGTGGTTCCAAGGAAGCATGGTCACACCTCGAGCCAATTTGGAAAGCGATCGCTGCTAAGGTGGATCCTGACACAGGTAAGCCACTCGAAGGCGCTGAAGCTGGTAAACCAGTCGAAGGTGGTTTCAGCTGCACCGCTTACATCGGCCCGGACGGCGCGGGTCACTACGTAAAGATGGTGCACAACGGTATCGAATACGGCGATATGCAGATGATTTGCGAAGCCTACGATCTCATGCAGAACGTGCTCGGCCTAACTCCAGCCGAAATGGGCGACATTTTCACAGACTGGAACAAGGGCGACCTCGACTCCTTCCTAATCGAGATCACAGCCGACATTCTCAAGCAAACAGACCCAGTGACTGGCAAGCCATTCGTCGACATCGTGCTCGATACAGCTGGCCAAAAAGGCACAGGTAAATGGACTTCGGTCAACGCACTCGACATGGGCACACCGGCACCGACTGTTGCCGAAGCCGTGTTCGCACGTTGCATCTCTGCAGTGAAGGACGAGCGTGTCGCGGCTTCCAAGATCCTCAGCGGCCCAGAAGCAACAGCCTTCACCGGTGACAAGACTGAGATGGTCGAAGCGATCCGCGAAGCACTCTATGCCTCCAAGATCTGCTCCTACGCACAGGGCTTCCAGCTCATGCGTGAAGCACAGAAGGAATACAACTGGGAGCTCAACTTCGGCGAGATCGCTCAGATCTTCCGCGGCGGTTGCATCATCCGTGCCGCCTTCCTACAGAAGATCACCGAAGCCTTCGCTCGTGACCCTGAGCTCGCTAACTTGCTGCTTGATCCCTACTTCACCGGTGCGATCAACAAAGCACAAGCCAGCTGGCGCAAGGTCGTGGCACTCGCTGCGACACACGGCGTAGCCATCCCAACCTTCAGCTCCGCGCTGTCTTACTACGATGGTTACCGCACCGCACGCCTACCGCAGAATCTTCTGCAAGCACAGCGCGACTTCTTCGGCGCACACACTTACGAGCGCACCGACGAGCCTCGCGGCAAGTTCTACCACATCGACTGGCCAAAGGCAGACCGCCCGCAGCTGGACATGTAGTCAGGTTCGAAACCTGAGATCTGAAACCTGAAATTTGAGGTCTTAGAATCAAACGAATCGGCGGGCGCGCCAAGGCACGCCCCTACACCTTTCAAAAGGCCTCCCGGAAACGGGAGGCTTTTTTTTTGAAAAGATGCTGGCGCACATCATTATTTGTGATTCTGGATGCAGCAGCATTTGCCCCACCCGCTTCCTTCTTCGCTACCCTCGGACTCAGCGTCCTCAAGCGAAGCCTGCCGCGTGCGCGAAGCGTTTTAAGCGGCGGGCGGAATATAATAGGGTATGACTGAACAGATGAGTTCAACTCACACATTAATCCATTTATATTTGGAAAAGTCGTCCTCTATGGACGGCGGCGCGTCGGCAAGAGTTCGCTGGTTTTAAACACCGCCAAGCAGCACCCGAAGCGACTATTCCTACTCATCGATCTCTTCTTCACTAAGGATACGGCAATGTTTCTGGAGTATAGCACCAACGTGCTTTTTGCCTTTAACAGTCAGCGCAAGAGATATATTTTAACAATCCCTTCTTGCGCCTTTTCATTCAAAGGCAGTTACCATAAAAAATCGACACTTTGAAAAAGTCTGCTAGCAATCGAAGTCTTTTTTGTGTCTGCTGATCGACCGAATTACTGGAACTAATACTCAAATATTAGAACTGAGAATTTGATTTTTTGGGAAATAGAGACAGCACTCTACGACTCACAAGCACCTGTCATCACCGACACAGCACTTATTTAATATGAAACTAGAAAATAAAGAAGGATCACAAATCCCATCCGTCACATTCCGCACACGTAATGGCAACGATTGGCTTGATGTTAACAGCGACAGCCTGTTCGCAGGCAAAAACGTCGTGGTATTCTCACTGCCCGGTGCATTCACACCGACTTGCTCATCGTCTCACTTGCCGCGCTATAACCAACTCGCGAGCCTGTTTAAAGAACAGGGCGTTGATGAAATCGTCTGCGTTTCCGTGAACGACAGCTTCGTCATGAATGCGTGGCAGGAAGATCAGGAAGCTGAAAACATTACAGTGATCCCAGACGGCAATGGTGAGTTCTCCGAGAAGATGGGCATGCTAGTCGACAAGGCAGCACTCGGTTTCGGCAAGCGCTCATGGCGCTACTCGATGTATGTCAGCGATGGCGTCATCAAAAAGATGTTTATCGAGCCAGAGGTTGAAGGCGATCCCTTCGAAGTTTCGGATGCAGACACCATGCTACAGTATCTCGCTCCGCAAGTTACAGTGCAGGAGCCTCTGACGATCTTCACCAAGATTGGCTGCCCACACTGTGAGCGCGCCAAGGCACTCCTCAAAGAGCAGTGCTACCCGTTCGAAGAAGTGATCGTTGGTAAAGACATCACACTCGCTGGCTTGAAGGCTGTCTGTGGCGATGAAACTGCGCCACAAATCTATAAGGACGGCAACTACGTCGGCACTGAAGAAGAGTTGGAAAAACTTTTCCTCTAATCCGCAGTTCCAGAGATTGAATGCAAAAAGCCTCCCGAGTGATCGGGAGGCTTTTTTCTTATGATTTCGGCTTGTGAGTGCGAATGCCCGGCTTCGCCAGAATTTCGAAATACACGCCATCCCAATCTTCAGCGAGGGCATGGTCGATCGCTTCATTGATCTCCGCCACATGTAGCTCCGTGGCCACTTCGGCATTTTCACCGACCTTGCAGTCGAAGTCCCAAAAATCCACACCTTCGGGAAGCTTTTTCTTACGCTCACGTTTTAGATATTTGCGTAGCTCGGATTTGATCGCATCCACCACACGTGCAGGGGCATTGTTCGAAACCTTTATAGGAAATGTCTTTTTCATGGGCTGTGTGTAAGGGATGCTAAGGGACTTGTCCCTCTTATTCAGTCATAGAAAAAATTTACGATACTGGCCGACCAAGATACGCGAGCAGCCACATTTCCTTCCAAAGACGATAGCGTCCATCGTAGGAGATTTTACCAATTTCTTCTTGGAACTGATGCGGGGTTAAGAAACCGGATTCTAAATTAAGACGCTCCAAAATGCGTTGCTGATCGTTCAATTCTTCGAGTGGTTCATCCTCGAACGGTATTGGTTTCAGGCTGCTTTTGAGTAAACGTTGGCGATGTAATTTAAGCAGACGCTTAAGCGAACCGATCAAAGGCTTACGCATCATATTCCAGCCCTCTGGATAATACCCACCAAATGGTAAAAACAAGTTATCAGTGATCAGTCGGCTATCATTTTCACCATTCGTGCTGAGTGTATAGCATGCGTTTGCGCCGCCTTTACGCTTTGGGATAAATAGAATTTGAAGCCGAGTCAGTTGATCCGCGCTTTCATAAATCGAGGCGCGTAGAAATGTGCCTTCAAACAGCTCTGCTTTCAATGCACTGAGACGCTTAAAATCTTCTTTCCGAAGCCATTCACGCACCTTGATCAACAGTGGATCAGCCGGCCATTCATCGCCATCAGTGTTCATTTTAAAGCTTGGAAACAGCGGTATTTCACTGCGACTGAGTGCTTTGATCGCAATCCAGTAATAGCCTGTTTCCAGTATAAACCAAACAGCTAAACCAGTCACAAAATGCACCCAATCCGGGCGATATGAAATCTCCATCGCCCTTAGAATAAACGCAAATACACAGCCAAATAAAGCCCAACGCAACCAGCGCCCGACCACGACAAACATAGGAATGCCTTTGCTGAGCCCAATTTTAGGCAATACGACGGTTATAATCGCGACGGCAAAAAGGATGCCTTCGAATGTCGATGATGTGATGTTAAACATGAATAAATCTATCTAAGTTTTAGTATAAAAGCTTGGTTGTTATGATCCTAAGAATCAGCGCTTGTTCCATCTTCTATTCTCATCTGCCTTTTAAACACAAACGAGCGAGTGAGACAATAGCTCACTCGCTCGGCGATAAAGTTATAACTATAAGAGGCCAATTAGCCTACTGCTTAGTTCAAGCGCAATGGCATGATGACGCAGATGAAGTTATCAAGCGTCTTGAATAGACCTGGGCTCAACTCATCCTTAAATTCAAAGAATACTTCGTCTTTAGTCAGTGCTTTGAGCGGATCCATGAGGAACTGAGGGTTGAATGCGACCTGAACTTCAGGACCATCATATGCGATCGCCATGGATTCATGAGAATCACCGTATTCAGAACTTGATCCGGAAATTTCGAGTAGGTTTTTGCTGACCTTGAGCTTCACTGAGTTGCTCTTGTCCGAAGTAACGAGAGCGGCACGGTGCACGCACTCCAACATCAACTCACGCTCAATTTTGACGCGATGCTCTGTCTCTTTGGGAATGACTTGGCGATAGTTCGGGTAGTTCCCTTCAACAATCTTTGAGACGAGATAGAGATGATCGACCAAGCCCGCGTCGCTGGAATCGTCGATGCCAATTTCAAAAGCTGCCTGACGATCATTGAACGCAATCTTCACTTTCTCGCCCTTGCCCATCAGACGCTCAAGCTCAGCGACTGTCTTAGCTGGTAGAATCAGGCTTCCTGCGTTGTCTTCGCTGATTTCAGTATCAAGCGCGGTTAACGCGAGACGGCGACCGTCTGTGGCCACGAGTGTGAGTTTTTCATCCGCAAAGTTGAAATACACACCGTTGAGGATGTAGCGATTTTCGTCGTTTGATTGACCATATGACACGCTCTTGAGCATGTTTACGATTTCAGCCTGAGAGAGCTCGAAGACATTACGATTTTCAAACGATGGCAGCGGTGGAAATTCTTCCGTGCTGATGCCCATAATTTTGAAGAGTGAGCCACCGGAAGTGATCTTGGCTTGGTTGTTATCACCGGTTTCAAGAAAGATTTCGTTTTGAGGCAATTCACGAATAATCGTGGCCAACTTACGAACTGGAAGTGTGATGCCACCTGGCTCAGAGACGTCTGCTTTGATTCGGCAGCGGATGCCGAGATCGAGGTTGGTGGTCGTCAACGAAATGTGACCCTCCTCTGCTTCGATCAGCACATTGCTGAGAATTGGCATGGTGGCACGCGAACCGACAACATTGAGAACTTGTTGTAGGCCGTTGCTAAAGTGATCCTGGTTGATCTTGAACTTCATGGTTTAAATTTTTCGGGGATTTTGGAGTTACTGGCAATGCTTATATATTAGAGTCTTTTTTAATATATAAATCTCTTCTTCTTAATATATGTGTGGATGAGATATAATAACTCAATAAGTAATTATTTAATAAGCGTTTAGGAGTGATTTTTTGTGTGAACAGAGTGGTGAAGAGTTCGGTAGAGTGGTGAATGATTTGAAGAAGTTTTTTTTCTTACACACGATCTTCACAGTTATTCACGAGTTATTCACCAAATGTTTATTTTGCGCGATTTAAGCGCTTTCTAGCACGGTATTGTCGGAATAGGTAGCGGACAGGTCCATAGCTGATGTAAGTAAAGGCTAGGATCGCGAAGAATAGCTCCTTAAAGATGAAGGCCACCCCAAGGGCAAATATGAGCAAAATAAAGGTGCGCACGCGTGTGCTGGTCTGCCAATCGATCTCTTTGAAGCTAGGATACGGGATGTTGCTAATCATCAGAAAAGCGACGGCTAACATCAATGGCGGCATGAGTAATTCGAAACCATGCATCTCATAGCCATACTTTTCAAAACTCGTGTAAACCAATACGAGCGAGGCAACCATACCAGCTGCGGCGGGCACTGGTAGGCCGAGAAAGTCCTTCGTGCCTTTTAAGCGTTCCGAAGGAGTCAACATCGGATGCGTTAAGACATTGAACCGTGCTAAGCGCACTGCGGCACAGAGCAGATAAATGAAGCCGATCAATTGGCTGACAGGTAGGACGCCTTCATATTGCTCGGTTGGCTTGAGAATCAGGAAGATCATCATCATCGCCGGGGCCACTCCAAACGAGATAACATCGGCAATCGAATCAAATTCGATACCGAAAAGTGATTCACGTCCACCCATACGTGCGACACGGCCATCAAAGGCATCACAGACGACACCGAAGAAAATAAACCAAACCGCTTGGGTAAAATGCGCGTTAACTATAGTGGGATCAGTCGCGTAGTTTGCCTCGATGCAGCGCATAATTGCTAAAAATCCAAAAAATAGATTTCCAGCAGTTAAGCTATTTGGGAGGAGGTAAATATGGCTCGCCTCTCCCGAGTCGGCATACTGATGGGGGGACTTTTGTTCAGATTCAGACATTCAGTGGTGACTGTTATTCGGCCGCGTCATCCTTGTGACGAATGGATTCAAGATACTTCCAAAAGGAATCATGTTGTTCGACCATAAACTCTTCTGTTACAGGGAGTTTGAATCGAAAGATGAAATCGGACAAAGTGTTTTTATGGAGAATATAATGCGCGAATAATCCATCTTTATCTTGCTCGAAGTAGATGCGAAATTCGCCAGCTCGCACACGATAGTATGTTTTACCATTACGATGAAAGCTCCCGAGTTCATCATTGGGATGATCGAGTTGCTCTTGTGTTAGACTACTGACGACCTCGACGAGGAGCATCTGTGAGCGAGTATCGAGCTGGTTGAGCTCGTGCATGCTTTGTTCACTGAAATTGACCTGAAACATAATGATATATGGCGCGCCTAGCCTTTTTATTAAAGAAACGTAGATTAGAACCGATCTAGCGGTGTGCAATCGCAGAATACACTTCATTGAGTTGTTACGGGAAGTTGACCCCAAGGGCGTGGCTGCGCAATGTGCTTCCGATATGGTAAAAGTAAAAATTAATTATGAGGGTGGGCTGCGCTGTGAGCTCGAACACGAAAAATCCGGCAAAACGTTTCAAACGGATGCACCAGTGGATAATAATGGTAAGGGAGAGAGCTTTTCGCCTACCGATTTGTGTGCGTCGGCGCTTGGATCCTGCATCGCGACGATTGTTGGTATGCAGATGGAGGCCTTGGGCTTGGATTTGTCAGGTATGCGGATCGAAGTGCAGAAAGAGATGTCAGAAAGTTTGCCGCGACGCATTGCCAAATTAACGACAGACGTGTGGCTTCCGATTGAGCTGGACGATGACCAAAAATGGAAAGTTGAGATCGCGGCCAAGAATTGCCCGGTACACCACAGCTTGAATCCAGAAATTGAAAAACCAATCCATTTTCACTGGAAGTAAATCATAGATAAAAGCTTATGACGATGTCTTCTTCTCTGGTATTTCTTGCATTTGATGCAAACAATCGGCTCTTGGTCAAGTTGTCACCAAGTGGTTTCTCTGGACCGACCTATTATAGCGAGAAGGATGGGTTTGAGAATCCCACCGTTGATCTGGTTGAAAAAGTAATCGGAGTGCCTGGAAAGGCGCATTTATTAACCCAAGCCAATATCGATAGTAAGGTCGTTGATATTTATTGTGCACTTCATAGCGAAGGCATAGCTGAGGGGGATTACTACAGCTTGGATCAACTCGACCAAAAAATTAAAGTCGAAGAAATCCTACCGTCGCCTGTATTGGTGGAAGTATTGAAGGCGATTGAACCGCATTTGGTTCGTATTCCATATCTGGATTTTAGTGAGACTGAGTATATCTATCGATTCCGAACCGCGAAGGAGCGAAATCGTGGAGTGTATGTCGATCAGCAATCAGAAGTGTTGTATCAAAGTGAGCTGTGCCGCGCAATTAAGGTGGCTCGTCGCACAAAGGAGAAAAAATCGGGCGCACCGGCCGTGTTGGATTTCGGTGCCGTGAGCTACGTGATTCCGAGCCATTTTGGATTTTGCCTCGGTGTGCAAAATGCAATCGAGCGTGCTTATGAGACCGTGGCTTCTAATCCGACAAAACGCGTATTTATGCTCAGTGAATTGATTCATAATCCATTTGTGAATGAAGATTTGTTGGCGCGTGGACTTCGTTACTTGCAGACTGATAAGGGTTTATCGATCTGTAAGGACGGTAGTGTGACCTCAGATCCAAGCGACTCGAATGCGCTATGGAATCAATTAACCGCTGATGATATTGTCATCATCCCTGCATTCGGAGCGACGAATGAGGATAAAGTCCGCTTATTGCGCCGTGGGCTCAGTATTCGCGAAAATGATGCCACGTGCATGCTGGTTGAAAAGGTATGGAAAGCGGCTCGGCGGTATGCCGAAGCAGGCTTTACCGTGATCATTCATGGTAAGTCAGAGCATGAGGAAACAAAGGCGACTTTTTCGAATAGTTCAGCACATGGTCCGGCTTTGATGATTCGCAATATGGAGCATGCCAGACTCTTGACCCAAGTGATTCAAGCAGAAGGCGCTGAAAAAACACGTCTCTTTGAAGACTCGTTTAAAGGCTTATATTCCAAGGGCTTCGATCCGAAAAAAGATCTTCAGAAATTGGCGGTCGTGAATCAAACCACCCTACTTCGAAACGAGACGCTGAGTATTATCGATTTTTTGCGTGCGTTCATGGTTCAACGCTATGGCGAAGCGCAGGTAGCTGAACATTTATGGTCTAAGGGCAAGGGCGATACGCTCTGCTATGCGACTCAAGTGAACCAGGATGCCTTACAAAAAGCAGTCGAGCAGCCGATCGATGCTGCACTAGTTGTCGGTGGAAAAAATAGTTCAAATACCTTTCAGCTTTATCGCGTCTGTGAAAAACGTTTCGGAGAGAATGCGCATTATATTCAATCAGAGGCCAACATACTCTCTTCAGAATCAATCCAGCATTATATTTTTCCCTATCAGCTGACTGAGACGCCACAAGTCAGCGATGTCGTGCGTCCTTTTCTTGAGACGACAGCACAAGCAAAGCGTATTCTACTTACTGGTGGCGCGTCCTGCCCGGATGGAGTGATCCAGCAAGTCATTCATAAAATTAACAGTTTTTTCCCTGCTGAATCGATTCGGCCGATTGAATCAATTCTCGAAGCATTTAAGTCAGAGACTTGAGGAATTAACATATTCGATTAGCTTATAGGTATGTTAATCAGAATTACAGACTTTGAGGGAGGCGGCGCAACAAGCGTTGATTTTCCGCTCGGTATGGTAGTTAAACACAAGCTTTATCACTATCGGGGAGTGATTGTGGCGCATGATATGCAATGTGCAGCAGGCGATAAATGGTATGAGGCTAACAAGACCCAGCCGTCACGTGATCAGCCATGGTATCATGTGTTAGTGCATGAGACCGGTGGGCTCAGCACCTATGTTGCCCAATCCAATTTAGAGTGTGATGTAAGCGGCCAACCGATCAATCATCCCCGACTCGGAAGCTATTTCTCGGAGTTCAGAGACGGTGGTTATGTGGCCAAAGAGAGTCATTCCCTTGGCGAGTAGCCGTTCAGGTTTCGCCCTATTCCGATGGCTTTAGCACCTTCCGATTACAATGGGCGAGTGTCGCAAGTATGGAGTCTAGAGTAGTGTTTAATTCCTTTGATAGATCTGTTGTGAGAAATCGCATCACCAGATAACCGTGCCTTTGTAGGAGGAGATCTTTTTGTCGGTCACACCGCCACGCGGCTTCATCTTGCAAATGCTGAGAGCCGTCGAGTTCGATGGCCTCAGTCAGTAAATGGGTTCCGAAGCGCCGCGCTTGAATCGCAGGAATGCTGTGTTCAAAGAAAAACCAAAGGTGCCCGCCATGACCGGAACGGGAGCGTTCGAGCACGATGGGTAGGTTCAGCTTTTTAACCACTGCGATTAGCGCCTGCGAGTCCTCCTGCCAACCTTCGCCATCCAGATCAATTGCTAGAAAATGACAGGATTCATCTAAAAGCATGGGATAGACGCCCATTACAAAAGGGTAGCCGCTGGAGTCTTTGCCAGAGAGGTGCCATTTTAGGCTGCGCTCCGTGACTGGTATCCAGTCTTGATGTGAGCAGTTCGAGCATTTGATACGGGGCTTCTCACAGACTCCGCGTATCCATTCGTTGCTGCAAGCGGGTGAATAACCGGCACGACCTGTCTTTTTGCTTTCAAAGCGCTGCGGAAAGACATCGATGCGTCCATGAAAGAGGGAGCTGATACAGGCGATCTTTTCAGCTGGCGACGAGCGACAATTCAAGGAATCCGAATCGGGCGCAGCAGCAGTTGAACTCATTAGACCGTTCGAAAAAGGTGAAAAATACGGAAGACGCGCACAGTCAGAGCATGGATCGTTTCGTCAACCGAACTGTCTGCGTGTGGCAGTTGTGAAGTGACGAGATGATGCGGCGCTTTGCATTTTAGTTGCTCAGCATGTTTTTGGATCTGTTGAGGGGTGCGCACGGGGGAAATCTAGCTGAAAAAGTAGAACTTGAAATAGTATTATTGATACACTTAAAACAAGTGAACAAAAAAACACCTAAATTTCAAATGTAGGAAGCAATTACTCCGCTTAAGCGTCAGTTGTTGCTGCTTCAACTGCTTCCTCTTCTACGCCCTCTAGCACGAGCTCACCAAACAGTGTGCTTGCGGTGACGCGAGTGAAGCGGACGGGCACGATTTGACCGACTAGACGTGTGCTGGCTTTGACCAATACTAGGCGATTTCCGGGAGTTCGCCCTTGGAACATGTTTTCACCCTTCTTTGCGGGGCCTTCAAACAGCACATCTTCGACTTTACCCACGAGTGATTCGTTTCGGGCTAAGGAACTTTTACGTAAGCTTTCCAATAAGACCTGATTGCGCTCTTCTTTTTGTTCTTTGGTAATCGGGTCGCCGAGTGGTTCGGCTGTTGTGTCAGGGCGCACGCTGTATTTGAAGAGATAGGCCATATCGAAACCGACTTCCTCGAAATGCTGACGCGTGAGCTCGAAATCTTCCTCAGTCTCACCCGGAAACCCGACGATGATATCGGTCGAAATATACATATCCGGCCGCACGGCGCGGAGCTTGCCGATGATTTCGTGGAATTTCTCGATGCTATATGGTCGGCGCATCGCTTTGAGAATGCGGTTACTGCCGCTTTGCATTGGGAAGTGGATGTATTCAACGAGTTTCGGAAGACGCCCGTAGCAGTCGATCAAGTCTTGCTTAAAGCCGACCGGGTGCGGGCTGGTAAAGCGAATACGATCGATCCCTTCGATTTCGTGCACCTTTTCTAGCAGTTGCACGAAGGGGCTTTTCTTATCGACGAATGGAAACTCTCGAATGCCGTATTGATTGACGATCTGGCCTAGCAATGTGACTTCTCTGGTGCCATTGGCAGCCAGTGTTTTGACTTCATCAATGATTTCGTCCATGGGACGACCGCGCTCGACCCCACGGGTTTTGGGAACAATGCAGTAGGAGCACTTCATGTTGCAGCCTTGCATGATGCTGACGAAGGCGGTCACTTGACGTGTGTCACTGGTATGAGACTTAATGGTGTTTTGAGAATCAACCTCTTCTCCGAGATCAACGATCGAAGTCGGACGTGGGCCCTGTCCCTGCATCGTCGCGATCATATTCGTCAAATGATCGGGGACGCGGTGAAACTTCTGCGTGCCGATGATGAGATCCAGATCCGGGAGGCTATCGAGTAGCGCACTGCCACGATTTTGAGCCATGCAGCCCATGACACCGATAATGAAATTGGGATCTTTACGCTTACGCTTACCAAGGTGACCGGCCTTACCGATGGCCTTTTGTTCGGCCTGGTCGCGCACGCTACAGGTATTGAGAAGAACGACGTCGGCCTCTTTCTCGTTATCGACGAGGGCATAGCCTTTCCCCCGAAGCATGGCCGCAACCGCTTCGGAATCTCGTTCGTTCATTTGGCACCCGTAGGTTTTGATATAGACCCGATTCATGAGGAGTGCGGAGAATGTTGAGGTAGAGCGGATTGTAAACCTAGAAGTCGCCTCCAAATCGTGGAGAGTTGTTAGAAAAGTTTAAAAGTCCCGTAGGTCATGGTGTAAACTTGCCCCCATTCTATCAGTCGATTGTTTTTAAGAGATGTCGAAAATGCCTCCACGTGAACTCATTCTGGCCAAAGCCGGAGAACTTTTTCATCTCCGTGGATATGGAGCAGTTACGGTCGAAGAGATTATCGCGTCGACGGGCTTGTCGAATGCGGCATTTCATCAAAACTACAACTCTAAGGAAAAATTAGGTTGTGCATGGCTGGAGCGTTTAACGAGGGGCATGTCGATCATGCAGCAGAGCTTTTTGGATAAGCCTGGAGATCGTGACCGCCGTCTGCGTAAGTATTTCTATTCGATGCGTAGCTGGGTGGAAGCGAATGGCTTTCGCTCCTGCCAATTTGCCAACACGGCTGCGAGTATCAGCGCTGATGAGGAAGATCTGGTTCATTTGATTGATCAATTTAAGCGTGGGCAGCGCAAGTTTTTCGTCGAGGTCGCTAAGACGCTGGTTGAGGAGCGTGATGCTCAACGCATCGGGACTGCAATTTTCCTCCTGTATTCGGGGGCAATGACCGAAGCGCAAAATCTGAAAGCGACGTGGCCACTCGAAGATGCTTTGGCCTGCGCAGAGGATTTATGTGGCATTAAGCGCTAGCTTTTTGGTTCGAATAGTGGCTTCGTTCAGAGATGCTTTCGGATCAATCAGTCTTCGTGTATGGCACGCTTAAGCCTGGCGGGCACTATTGGCCGCAGTTTTGTGAGGGAAAGGTGTCGGATGTGGTGCCGGCTAAGATACGCGGTGAGCTCTATGATCTACATGTCGGGTATCCGGGTGTGTTTCTGCGTGGCGATGGCTGGATTCAAGGCACTGTGTTGACATTTCCGCGCACGCGTGACTTTGCACAGCTCGATGTATTGGAAGGCTTCGAGCCAAGACGGACTGCGGAAGAAAACGAATACCTACGGTTGCGAGTCGATTGTTTCAGTCCTGAGGGGGAGCCACTTGGTCAGGTGTGGGCTTACGAAATGACAGAGGCGACTTTTCAACGATTTTCAGGCATGCGGATAGAAGATGGTCATTGGCCGATAGACTGAATCTTAAGAGGTCAGAGGTTGAGAATTAGTGATTCTACAGTGGTATCGGCTCTAGCTATCTCATAACTCCTTGACAATCAATTCCGGCTTCTGGTCTCCGGCTTCTGAATTGTGATTCATCGCTTGCGGTGTTTTGATTTTTAAGTTTTTCAATTTCTGTGCTGTTTACCAAACCTACGACCTTACTTTTTGTTGGCGACTCAATCACTGATTGTGGTCGTGACCGCGACACTAATGGAGCTGACCTTGGATCGGGTTATGTTGCACAGGTGCAGGCCTTATTGGGCGCGCATCATCCAGACTTACAGATTCGTTATTTGAATACTGGTATCTCCGGTAATCGTGTCACGGATTTGGAGGCACGTTGGGATGTCGATGTATTGGCACACCAGCCGGATTGGGTATCTGTGATGATTGGAATTAACGATGTTTGGCGTCAGTTTGACAATCCACTGGTGGAGCAGGTCTCACTGGAAGCGTATCGCGAAAAGTTGGAGGCTTTGATCCAAGCGACATTGCCCAAGGTTGAGGGGATGATCGTGATGTCGCCGTTCTTCTTGGAGTCGAATCTCGATGAGCCGATGCGTGCACTGATGGATCGCTATGGCGCTGCTGCGCGAGCGATTGCTGAGCGCAATGGGCTACGTTTTGTCGATGTGCAGGCTGCCTTCGATGCATGGCTGGCTCACAACCATACGTTACAGCTTTGCGGCGATCGGGTGCACCCCAATGCCGTCGGGCATAACATTATAGCCAGTGCATTTCTCAATGCAGTCGGCTTTGAATGGTAACTGAAGCGCCCTGCCCTATTCGGCTTTTTTAGCTGTTTTCTTAACGGCTTTCTTAGTCGCTTTTTTTGCCGCCTTTTTGGTGGCGGTTTTTTTGACGGCTTTTTGGGTCGCGACTTTTTTAGCCGCTTTCTTGGCTGGCACTTTTTTGGTGGCTACTTTCTTGGTCGCTTTTTTTGCGGCCTTCTTGGTAGCCCTTTTCTTCACCTTAGGTGCCTCAGCAGTTAATTCGAGCTGTTGTGGTTTAGCAACTGGAGCCTTCTTCGGCTTGGTCTTGGCAGACTCTTTCTTCTTTTTAGGTTTTGGGGCTTCGATGGTGACTTCCCGAGGTTGGAATGAACCCTGTTTCGGTTGGTCTGAAAGTGGTTTGCTGGGTTCACGTGCTGGTACGCTTGGTTGCTCGTAAGCAGCGTATTTTTCTTCGGGACGAACGACTGGCTTACGACTGCGATTACGGCCGATACGTGGTGCCTTCTCTGGTTTATGGTCCGTTTTCGGTTCTATCGATGGATTTTTGTCACCGATAGGGGACGACTGATCCTTGGAGTCTGATTTATTGCGATTATCGCTACGTGTTGAGGTGTGATCCTCTTGTTGCTCGCGATTCTTATTACGATTGCGTCCGCCACGACGACGGCCACGGCGCGATTTCGGTTGGTCGGACTGTTCGTTGTCTTGTTCAGTGCCTTGCGCTGAGTCTGTCGTATCAGAATCGGTAGATTGAGCGCTTGGTTCGGAGCGCGAGTGTTTTGGCTCACGATCTTTGCGCTTATTCTTATTCTTTTTGTTCTTCTTTGGCTCCTCGTGGCGCTCAGGTTGCGACTCGTAGTCTTCGATGGCAGAGGCGATTTTCTCTTCCATTTCTTCATCAGTGTAAGGAATGGTGCGCTCAATCTGATCGGGCTCTCTGGTGACAATCGCCTCTTGCTCTGGCGGGCAGTATTCCTGAGGAGGAAGCACGACTGCATTATACGGATCGATTGGTAGTGCGCTCTCTGGAAGCACTTCTTCGGCTGCACCGCTGAGGCGCGGATACAGTGTGATCTCGTTGGGGACGTTCGGCTCGTTCGGGTTGAGGAGCTGCTCCACCGTGCGGGCCACGTGCTCTGGGTCGATGTGCGTCTGCAGGTGTTTGTCTGCGAATGTTGCGTCATCCGTCACTGTATTTTGGCGAAGGATGAGATTGGTAACGCGCAGGCCGGCATCACGGGCTTGGTCAAACAGAGCGGTATTCATTTCACGCAGGCCGCCTTCGATCAAGGCGTTGACTGCACTGGCAAGATGACCGCTCTTGTTGGCTGGAATGATGTTTATCAGCTGTCCACGGAAGCGTAGAAGGTTTGGCAGTGCCATGCGGGTGAGCATGACAGGGCCGAGTAGTCCGACCTTGAGGATGGCTTCGAGGTTGCCGATCGGCAGTTGCTCAAAGGCGGCGCCAGGGGTCACATCGATGGCATGAATCAGGATGTGGATCGCCTTTTCCTTTTCGAGGATGGCTTCAGCGGTGTGGGCGACTGCTTCGAGGTCGCTCAAGTCGATGGCATGCGCGATAAAGTGTTTATCAGCGAAGGTGACGTTTGAGAAGTTGTTACCGATGCCGTGCACGCGGCACCCTTGGCGGATAAGGTCTTCGATCAGGCGAAGGCCGAGAGGAGTCTCAGCTCCAGTGACAATTGCAATGTCCATAAAATGGTGAAAGTGGCTCTGCTCGCGGAGAACGCCCGTCGTGGGGTTCGTCAAAGACGCGTGAGAGGGGTTTGCTTGTTAGGCGTTAACAGCGCCGTTTTCAATAAGTCGGCTAGAGCACGTTCTAAACCAACTGGTGGCAATGGTTTTTTGTGTTAAAATGAGACTTTAGAGAAGGTCACTTTGGCGGTGGCGGGCTTTGAGGTGGTGGAGATTGCGACTCTGAAGGTTTGGCTATCCAGATTTGAGGCAATGGTATTTTTCCCAAGAGGTGCACCATTTCGTGTTCTCGACCGATTTGCTTTCAAGGTGATCAAGCCGCGCTTATATGAGCGGAGATTCGGTAACTTTCCCTGTTCCGCATACGGTTTCTTTTTACAATGCGTATTATTATGAAACCTGGACTTAAGAATCCGCTCATGCGGACAATCAATTTTCTCCTGTATCTTTCCTTTTGCGGCTTAGCCGGCACGGGGGCACTGCTCACTTGGAGGTTGGTGCCCGGATCACGCGGGGGGCGTGGTTTGAGTGTGCTGGACATGGGCAGACATGACTGGGGTGATATTCACTTCTGGCTCGGAGTCGTATTTATTGCGATGACGGTGGCTCACTTGCTGCTAAATTGGCAGTGGCTGAAGAAGATTGCCTCAAAATCGTATGCGTGGCGTCTGTGGCTGGGTCTAGGGCTGGGAGTTGCGATCATCGTTGGTATTTACACGCTACCAATGAAGGGAGGAGCCGATGAGGGGCACTCTCATGGTGATGCAGTGGAGGAGGGCCACGATCACTAGGAAATTAAAGTTACCTGTTAGTGACTCTTAGCCGCTGAACCAACTCACGCAGCGACTGGACGACTGGCGCACCCGTTTCGGTGAGTCGTTCCGTCGTGTGGTGGCCGTGCCCCATCAGTATGCAGCGTGTGCCGATCGCTTCGGCCACTTCGAAATCGTGCAAGGTATCACCAATTAGCACGACTTCTTCGGGTCGCCAGTGCAATTGCTCGATCCAGCGCCGACCTTGTGCGATCTTGCCTTCGGCATAGATATTATCCGTGCCGACTAGGCCCATGAAATGTTCACGAATACCAAAGTGTTGAATGCCAGCGTTCAGCGCTTCCTGTTTCGCAGCTGAAAGCACCGAATGGGTCATGCCAAGCTCTGCAAGATCAGACAGCACGTCTGAGGCCTCGGGGTGTAATTGGCATTCCTCAAACCAGCGCGCTTCGTAGTCACCGATAAATTCACGGCTGATCTGATCAAAGCTATCTGTATCGGTATCGAAGCCGAGATAGTCGTAGAAATGCACGACAGGGAAACCGAAATTCTCACGATAGTCCTCTTCGGAGATCGGTGCCCTGCCCCGTCTTGCGAGTAGGCCATTGAGCACCTCGACGCAAAGCCATGTATCATTGAGTAAGGTGCCATTCCAATCCCAAATGGCGTGTTTATAGTGTGCTCCCATCTAGTCGAGCAGGTTGGGCTTACGCTGAAAGAGCACCGCAGGCACTTGTAGCAGGGCGATAAAGATCAAGGTGCCCTCTAGGCCCGGCACGCCAAGTCGTTCACCACGCTCTGCGGCTTCCATGTAGTTATACATCACGGATATCACGATGACAAAGACGAAGGCGACCGAGCAGGCGATGAGCACGCCGTATGCCCATTTCCAACCAGTATCAGAGATCGACCGATATGGAATGTTCAAGACGAGACCAAAAACGATGAAGTAGCAGGACTTAAAGATATTAAAGCCGTCGCTGACTCCTTCCATGAGGGCTACAACGCCAATAAGGATTAAGACTGAGCCGAGTGCATTGCCAGCCCAGCGGGCATAGCGCACACCTTCGGGCACTTGTGAGTTTGGTTCGTCGGTCGGCATAGTTTTATTGAAAGAGTTGATCGAGGCTCGTGCCTGCGATTTGTTCGGCTTCGAGAAGGGCTAATTTACGGTCTGGTCCCCAGCGATAGTTACCCGTTCCGCCAGATTGAGGGACGACGCGGTGACATGGTATGAGCAGTGCGATGGGGTTTGCAGCGATTGCACTGCCGACTGCTCGACTCGCAGTTGGCTGACCAATGTTCGCGGCGATCTGCTTGTAGGTCATCTGGGTCCCAATCGAGATGTCGAGTAGTGCACGCCACACAGACTGTTGGAAATCAGTGCCTTGTGGACTTAGAGCACTCCACTGCTCATCTGTTGACATACTTAGGAAGGCTCGTAGCCAATCCATAAAAGGGACTCGGAAAACGCTGTCGTCGGTGGTCTCGGGGCGTGTGTCGTCTTCAAACGCAAGCGCTTCCAAGCCCCTTGGGGTGATGTTTACTTTGAGTGCACCCCAGCGGGTCTGAAGAGAACAGCCAAATTCTCGGGTAGTAGTGTAGTTCACTAATGTAGTGAACAAATTATCATTTAAACTTGCCATGGTCTTTCGAGTCTCCAATCTGATATCCAATCAACACGTAACCACTAACTCATTACTGATATGGCCGCAAAAGCACAAATTAAAAAAGTCCAACGTAACCCGGAAGCAGATCGCAAGAACTTGGATTTAGCGATTTCTGGTATTAACAAGCAATTCGGCAATGGTGCGATTATGCGCCTCGGCGAAGCGACGAAGATGGAAATCGATGTCATCTCGACGGGTTCCATCGCGATCGATCTCGCGATTGGTATCGGTGGTCTACCGCGTGGTCGTATCTGCGAAATTTATGGCCCGGAGAGTTCCGGTAAGACGACATTTTGTTTGAGCATTATCGCTCAGGCCCAAAAGCAAGGCGGCAACGCGGTCTTCATCGATGTGGAGCACTCGCTCGACCCACGCTATGCGAAAGTCGTCGGCGTCGACTTGGACAATCTGATGGTTTCCCAGCCCGAGAGTGGTGAAGACGCGCTGAACATTACTGAAACCCTGATTCGATCTGGTGCGGTCGACATTATTGTGATCGATTCGGTTGCAGCATTGGTTTCGAAGAATGAGCTCGATGGTCAGATGGGTGACGTGACTGTTGGTTCACAAGCTCGTATGATGAGCCAGGCGATGCGTCGCTTGACAGCTTGCATTAGCAAATCACAGTGCGTGGTGCTCTTTACTAATCAGATCCGCGAGAAGATTGGAGTCATGTTTGGCAGCCCAGAAACACAACCAGGCGGACGTGCATTGAAGTTCTTCTCCTCTGTTCGTATGGACATCCGTCGTATTGGTCAGATTAAAGAGTCTGCTGGTAAAGTCGTCGGTAATCGCACTCGCATCAAGATGGTTAAAAACAAGGTCGCTCCCCCCTTCACGGAGACTGAGTTTGATATCATGTATAACGAAGGGATTTCTCACTCAGGATCACTTGTTGATCTGGGTGTTGAGCATAAGCTTCTGGATAAGAAGGGCTCTTGGATTTCCTATAAAGGAGAGATGATTGGGCAAGGCCGTGAAGCAGCAAAACAGCACATTAAGGATCATGCAGACCTAGCAGATGAGTTGACAAAACTGATTATGGATAAAGTCCATGTCCGTGGAGGTGAGTCACTTACAGGCCCTAGCGAAGTAGACGAAAGCTAAGTTTTTTTACAAAGCCGCCGCACTCTATTTGGGGTGTGGCGGCTTTTTTGTGTCAATATCACCGCATTATCTGTAGCGGACTGGCGAAGCCATTTCGACCGCATCAGCCTAAGGCACAGTACCGACCGTAACCGCATCACGGGATCCGCTACACTGAATCGCAACACGCTGGGCGTGCGGCTTTTTTGTGTCAATATCACCGCATTATCCGTAGCGGACTGGCGAAGCCATTTCGACCGCATCAGCCTAAGGCACAGCACCGACCGTAACCGCATCACGGGTTCCGCTACACTGAATCGTAGCACGCTGGGCGTGCGGAATTTTTTGTGTCAATATCACCGCATTATCCGTAGCGGACTGGCGAAGCCATTTCGACCGCATCAGCCTAAGGCACAGCACCGACCGTAACCGCATCACGGGTTCCGTTACACTGAATCGTAGCACGCTGGGCGTGCGGAATTTTTTGTGTCAATATCACCGCATTATCCGTGGCGGACTGGCGAAGCCATTTCGACCGCATCAGCCTAAGGCACAGCACCGACCGTAACCGCATCACGGGTTCCGCTACACTGAATCGGAACACGCTGGGCGTGCGGAATTTTTTGTGTCAATATCACCGCATTATCCGTAGCGGACTGGCGAAGCCATTTCGACCGCATCAGCCTAAGGCACAGCACCGACCGTAACCGCATCACGGGTTCCGTTACACTGAATCGTAGC
>CAJQOS010000100.1 GCA_905479975.1 uncultured Puniceicoccaceae bacterium
CAGCCACCGTAGCGACCACGCGCCAGCGCGGTCACACGACAGGGCAGCCAAGCGCACAGATCGACACGACTGGCGTCGCATCGCTACCACCAATCCGACAGCACAGCCACCATAGCGACCACGCGCCAGCGCGGTCGACCAAAGTCTAGAAGCAAAAGAGGCACGGGTCGCCCCGTGCCTCTTGTTCAAATAACGATTCGACTAGTATGGGCCATGGGAATGGCTCACTTCAAAGTTTAACGCATCCACGTCGCCTTCGCATCAGATGCTGCCTCTGCCCCATCCAGGTCTGCATTGATTCGAACCTTATATTCGCTTGATGCTTCGGCTGCACGCTTCGCCTCAATCGTATTAATCAACTCAATCTGATCCGCAGGCACTTCATAGCCTGGGATTTGCGACGGCGTTAACTCCATGACCTCCAACTGACGTGGATCAATCACATCCTTATAGGTGCTACCATCCGGATTGAGGGTCTTAGCCGTCAGGAAAATGATCAAGTTGGTGGATACCTGGGTCGTCACATCATGACGGAACAACTGTCCCAAATAAGGCAGGTCGCCCAAGAATGGGACTTTAGACTCATCATCATCTTCGACTTCACGAGTCAGACCACCCAAAGCAATGGTATAGCCATCTTTAATTGTCACCTGAGTTTTGGCATCACGTTTCAGGAAGATCTGGTCCTCCAAAATAGAGCCGCTCACATTTGTTTTCACGGTATCACCCAACTCGCTCACGACCGGATTCACATCCAGTGTAATCATGCCGGCGGCATTGACCGTCGGAGTGACGTCCAATTCAATACCAACAAAGCGATAGTCGATTTCCCCAGTTTCCAACTGTCCTGTTTGGTCATTCACGGAGAACTCACGGACCGGATAATCTTGGCCGACTTGGAAGACTGCCTTCTGGTTATTCATCACGACCACTGTTGGGTTGGAGACCAGCTTCGAACGGTTTTCCGTTTGGATGGCAGTCAACGTCGCAGCAAACTGCGAACTCGAGAACACCGCAACGAGGCCACCGGAAGAGCCACTCCCTAATAAGTTGGCCAAACCATCAGCATAAGTGTTCCCGCCACCAATAACTTCTCCGTTCTGAGGTTTTGGAGTAAAACCCTCATCGGTAGGAAGCGGTTGTGGGGTAAATCCAGGATTACCAGAACCCGCACCACTACCGCCCAAAAGGTCACCTTCGTTCTCATTCATGTAAGTCCAGTCGACCCCGATATCTTTCAGATCGCCCTTTGAGACTTCGATAAATTTAGATTCAATCATCACCTGATCCGTGACGCGGTCCAGCGAGTCAATGATCTCCTGAATCTTGTTCATACGTGACGGACGCTCCGTGATGACAAGCGCATTGCTGCGCGCATCCACTTGAATGCGGCCACCTGCCGCAGGATCAATCAAAGGAGAGATCGAGCCCTGAATTTCGCCAGCTTGCGCGTAGTTAAGAATAAACACACGTGTATCAACTGGCTCGGTGACCAAGTCCTCGACACTCTTAATTCGAATAATATTGCGATCCTCGACATAGGTGAAGCCCAGAGGCTCCAGCACAACTTCATACACCTGCCTCCAAGTAATATTACGCAGCTTAATAGATGTGCGACCTTGGAGCGTATCAGGAATAACTACATTCAAATCGAATAGATCAGCAACGTTACGTAGTATCGTGCGCACGTCTTCGTCGGGAAAGTCCACTGAGATCGTCTCTTCTTCTGCCATTGTAGCAGTTCCGGATCCAGCTTCTTGCCCGGGCAATTCCAACACCACCTCACTACCGCTCGGTAGCACGCTTGTCTCGACTCCTGAGATGTCAGGCTCTGCAACAACAATGGAGACTCCCTCAATCGAGGCATCAGGAATTTCAACCACCGCGACAGTCTCTGGCGCATACGTTTCAACGGGCTCGATAGAAGACACTTCGTCGACAGTCGGAACCGTAGATTCCGCATCCGCCCGAATCGCCTCAATCTTACCAAACACAGGCCCATCATCGGGGACATCTGCATCATCTGCGATTTCTGCAAGAGGAACGAGAGCTGCATCATCTGCTATCTCTGTTAAAGGAACGAGATCTGCGGATGAGAGCGCGCTGGTCTCTTCGACAATAGCAACATCTGATAAATCAATGTCGCTAGATGAAGGCGTCTGCGCCCACAAAGCAAGTGGGGCAAGAAGCAATATGGTTATCTGATGGTATTTTTTCATAAGATTGGAGGATTAATTGAGGACAAGGTAAACGATGACTGATTATATATACTAGAATGAAAGATTCAACTACTGGACAGAGTCTTTGGTCGCACCCGCGGACTCGTTGAAAAAGACCGGCAAAGTGCTCTCGCCCATCTTTAGAGTGTATCCACGAGAGGTGATGCCTGAAACGGTAACATTGAAAGTCTGATCCTTAATATCAGGGATCGTAGCAGGAAAACTAGTGCCGGACTTCAACAAGCCACCACCTTGCAGTTGCAGGTAGCTACGACCTCCCTTTTCCAGCGTGCCACGCACTTGCTTCGCAAAGCTGACGCCGATGACTTTAAGGATCGAGGCATCATCGTAAACGACCGCTGCTGTGACAATCTCGGGCTCCTTCACCTCGACAGCAATGCCCCCCTCTTCAACCTGCCCCTCTTTAGAGGCGTAGGGACTTTCAAGCGTCTCTGCCATGGCGATGAAGCCTGTATTCTCCGGATTCAGGTAGGCCTCAGCGGCATCCAAGACGATCGCACGCATATTGGATGCCAACACTCGGTCCTTGCGCCCTGACAGTTTAATTTCCGGAGTTGCGGCAAATGCATAGGCTCCGAGAAACAATTCAGCAGAAAGTAATAGAAAGTATATTTTTTTCATAACGCTCCCTTTTTCATTCCTTTTGAGCAAGAACCACGAGGCGCAGCTTCGCAGAGAGAGATCCGGGCGTCGCCCCTTGACCAGCCGCAACGTCTACCTGAAATTCGGCAACACGCATGAGAGCGCCTCTCATGCTATGAATTTCATATAAGAATGCTAGAATTTCCTGAAAGCTCCCGCTCACGTCGATATCGTAGGATACTGCGGAATACCGCTTCAGCTCATTCGGCCCCCCCTTCATGAGCGCGGGGTTCTCCGCTGCCAACTGATTCACACTCGAAATGACGATATCGAGTCTGTCCTCAAAGGAGTAGAAAAAATCGGTATTAATCGAACGCTGCTTCCGATCAAATAAACGCTCATTGATCGAAACAACATAAGCATCCAAAGCCGCGACGTCTTGCTCTAGATCCTTCGAGTTCTTAGCATTTCCGTTGATCGTTTGAATACGAGCAGCCAGCTCATCCTCCTGAACCGTCAACTCCTCGATCAGACCACTTCGTAAAAAAGTAACTCCTGCACACAAAAGAAGCACGATCACACCAATCACTGCCACCGGATATTGCTTCAACTTATCCATAACTTGGTTCATTTCTTACCTCCCTTGCGTGAAGTCGCACTCGCGTCGGACACCAATGAGATCGTAACCTGGAATGGCGTAATGCCCGTCTTCGTATCACGCTGCTGCATAAGTTCATCCACAACAACTGCAAAACCTTCGGGACTTAGCGATGGGGATGCTTGCAATGCTCCTTTAAACTCGGCCAAAACGGTCAATTCCTCAACATCTCCTGCTATATTAATCGTGTATGCCATTTTCGCAGCACCCTTGCCCTTCTGCTTGCTGAGCGATTCAGAAAAAATCACGCGAGAGAAAATTAAACCTTCAGGCTTATGTGATGCCACCTCAACCAAAAGCTCATGCACCACAAAGGGCGCACGGAAGAAGCGCTGCAACTCCTCCACACTCTGAGCTGCCCCGCGAAAGCGCTCACTCTCCTTCAAGTTTAAATTATCATCTGCCTCCGAAATCCGGATGCTTTGCTCCATGTTGGCAATTGAGCCGCGCAAGACATGAGCCCGATATTCGCTCTGTAACAGCACAAACACGGCGATCAGCATCAACGCAACTGCCATGCAATTAATAATAAAATCAGTGCGGACGACCTTAATATCAGGAAGTGTCGACTGATCCTTAAAGTCAGGGCGCCAATATGGCTGCATTTCACGTTTACTGCTCACCCTGCAACCTCCTCCCTTAAGTGAAATTCTCCCATCAGACTAAATACACCGAGCCACCTGGAATCAAAGTTCGTCACCTCAACTCCATCTGCAAACTTCACATTGAGGCTCTCCAACCATGCCTCGATGTTCGGCTGCATGATCTCCAGCCCCAGAGAATCCGATACGGTTTTGGCGATCCAGCTCAAATTCTTCGGTAATACACTGAGGAAAACACGGTCAATGGTCTGCCCAGTCTGCACCTCATAAAACCCTGAAGTTGCCTGCAACTCTTTGACCATGCGTCGGAGCAACTTCGGCCCCATCTCCGCAAAATCAAACGTATTGGAATAGAACAACTTCCGCGCAGATGCCTCATCCTTCAGCCCCAACTCGCGCTGCAAGAGCGGGTAAATACTATCCAACCCAAACGGCACTGGACGCGCCACCTCAACCCGACCACGATTTAGAATAAATACGTTTGCGGCCTCTGAAGTGAGTTCCACGCACAAAATCGGCGAATCGAGCCGATTGAACCGAGCATAGTCACACACACCTCCCAACGTTGTCACTGAAGACAACTCCAAGCGATCAGGATAGACTCCGTATGATAGCAACTGATCCTGCACCTCTTGAAAGGCTGCCGAAGATCCTCCACAAAAAATAAGCTGCTTACTTAAACCTTTCTCGAAATCAAAGTCCGAGCCATCCCGTGCATCCAAAATCGACACGCGATTAGTCGCCGGATCGACATTAAACTCCGACTGGAGTATCTCCGACAAAAAGCTCGGATTCTTCACCTTATTCATCGTCTCCGCCTCATAGTAGCGCAAAAAACGATCCTTAGGGTAAACACCACAACGCGAAATATAATAGCTAGCGCCTTTAAAATCAACGAGCTGCTCTAAAAACGCACGCACATCCTCAGGATGACAATCCGCTGCAATCGGAAATTCAGCAACCTCCTCAACGACGATAGGCAGCTTGTAACCGGACGTCCTCACGGCGAGGATCGAGAACTCAGAGACATCTATATAGAGACCTTTAGCTTTAGGTTTAGGTTTAAGCATACTGGAGGTTAGAATAAGTAGATAGGGCGCATTAACTAAGGACAATTCAGCCACTCCACGTATCATCGAGCAAGTATAAAAGCCATCAAAGCCCTCAGTCAACCCCGAATAAAAGGATATTTACAAGCCAGTGAGTAGAACCCCGACACGAGTAAACAAAGCCCCCCACAGAGCATGCTACGTAAATACACGTATCAAACCCATCGACACTCGGCATACACACAAAAAAGCGGCTCCCTGAATACAGAGAGCCGCTTTGAAAATATGTGACGAGTGAATCACTCGACGATCGAAAAACGAATTACCAGACCTTCTTCTTGTGGCGATTGGACTTCAAACGCTTACGACGTTTGTGGTTGTTCATCTTGAGACGACGTTTCTTTTTAAGGTTACCCATTGGAAATATTTATACTGTGTTAATTGAGAAAAGTGCTAAAGAGCCAACAAAATGCCCCCGTGTAAAGCGTTTTCTGAGAATACAGAGATTACGACTCAGGCGGCTTCTCATCTGGGTCCGTCAACTGCATCCGCTGCAACATCACTCGAAAGTGGCGCGGAAGCTCCGCACGCAGCGAAACAGCTCCCGAAGACGCTTCGCCCTCCACCGGCAAAGTCACCTCGCGTAAATGCAGTGCGAGATCACTAAAAACAGGGAACCGAATTCCCGAAGTGCGCTTATTAGGTAACAGTTCGCTCAACAGCGGCGCTTCAGGCCCGCCATACAGCACATCGCCTAGAATCGACAGTTCATGCACCGCTGCATGCGCCCGAATCTGGTGCGGCCGGAGGAACGCAGTAGTCGCCTCCCACAAGGCCCAGCCCAACTTCGACTCAGACAGCAGTTTAAATTCGGTCTTCGTCTTCTTACCCTTAGCCGTGGAAGGAATCATCTTCGGCTTAGTGTTATGCGGCAGCAAAGGCGCATCCGCGGCGACTACCCTGACACCGCCAGCGGCTCGAGCCTTCGTCACAAACAAAAACCGGTATCGCAACTCCGCAGAGCCCACCAGATTCTTCAACTCAGTCAGGCTCTCACGATTCTTTGCAAACAACCCCACACCCGAAATCGCAGGGTCCAGATAATACGCCGAGCCAAACAAGGTCGCTCCACGCTTCACCAGTTCGGGCTTCTCTGCCTGCAATTGCTTATTCAAGGCCGTGTCCATATCCGGCACGCCCGCGTCCCACGGATACTCACGCACACCGACACCAGCCGGCTTCTCAACCGCGATCCACCCCTCGGCCTCGCCAACCACAGGCATACGCAGGGGCGCATCGCCCAGCATCCCCGGAGGAAACCCAATCGAATTTTGCTTACGTGCCTGACTCATGATAAAGAATTCACCTACTGATACAAAATGCCCCCGAACCGACAAGCGATTCGAGGGCATTTAAAAGAGATCAAAGAATTTACGCAGCGATCAACGCAGCACAACGTGCTTTGTGACGAGCAATCTTATTGTGATGCACCAAGCCGATCTTGCCGGCCTTATCAAGGGCGGAGATATACTCCTTAGACGCAGCAATGAGTGCGTCCTTGTCCTTTGCTTCAACAGCGGTTTGAACCTTCTTGGCAAGTGTCTTGAGACGAGTCTTGACCTGACGGTTGCGGATAGTGCGAGTCTCCGTTTTACGGATGTATTTGAGTGCTGATTTGGTATTAGCCATGTCTATAAAAAAGTTAAGAGGCGGGAAAGTGGATTCTAGAAAAACAACTGTCAAGCGAGAAAAGTGCCGAATCCGGCACAAGAGAGTTAATTCTGAGAACGAGCATCAGGCCTCCCCACTCAGCCCTTTATTATGCCCTTGGGTGCAAGTCTCTTATAAAGAGGTGTCGACCTCGACATGCTATAAGCCGGATTTTGTCCGCCTCCCGCCGAAGCGTTTGGCTGTGCGTTCATTTATCTACCCCGCCGAAGCGAAGTTCCCGCCGAAGCGAGATGCGACATACCCGGAATCATAGACGGGCCGCCAGATTCCCTATTTTGCCTTGCACCGGAATGGGTTTATCT
>CAJQOS010000101.1 GCA_905479975.1 uncultured Puniceicoccaceae bacterium
CAGCAAAACGACAACCAGCACCTTCTCAACCCTCTAAATCACTACAATGAGCGGACTCATTGACGCCTCGAGTTCCAGCCAGATATGCGGCAAAGAAAGTAGACTTCAGGCGACTCTTGTCCGAAATCCGTGAAGAACCCATTTTTGTAAGGTCTTTAAGAGTGCGACGGGGATGACGTTTACTGATTATTTGGCACGCGTTCGGGGTCGAGCAGGCCAAGCTGCTCTTGGGGAATCCACATCTACGTGTGAGTGAGATTGCATTTGGGACGGGCTTCGAATCGATTTCGCAGTTTAATCGCTCCTTTAAGCGGATTACCGGGCATTCGCCGACTCAGTTTCGCGGAGCGTAGCAGAGCCGCATAAAAAAGCCCCTCATTGCTGAGGGGCTTAAATCTTTTGGTAGGCTCACAGGGATTTGAACCCCGACTGAAGGTATCAGAAACCTTAGTGCTACCATTACACCATGAGCCCAGAATCCCAAAAGAAAAAGCGCAGCATGGAAGCTGCGCTTTGTTGGTCAAGCCGTTAAGAAAGGATATTTCTTAATTTTCTCTGCTTATGCTTCGCGAGCCTTCTTTTGCTTGCTGAGCTTCTTGTAGAAGTTCGGGCCGTGGATTTCGCGCATCATCTTACGGCGATGCTCGACTGCCATTTTGAAGGATTTCTTTTCGCCATATTTTTTGATGGAGAAAGAGGTGCATTTTTGCACACCAGGTTCTGGGCGCCAGCTGACGGAGTAACATTCGTGCTTCGTGCCGTTGGGGCCAATCTTGGTGGTGCGTGATACGCCGAGTTCACCAGTGGTGTTGCGCGAATCAGAGACGACAATTCGACGTTGACGTGGTTTTTTCGGAATGGCTTCGAGTTCCTCGTTGAGCTCATCGCGATACACTTTCGCGAGTTTCTGAGCTTTGCCCTTACCGCCGCACTTGCGGTCGCTAAAGAGTTTTGAGTATGTCTTGCCGTTGCGATAACCGCGAACGAACCATCCGTGTGTTGAACCGGAGTCGATGCGGCTGATGCCTTTATTTGCTTTTGATCGTGCCATAATATTGAGGAGGGCTGTGGTTGAGGGTTATTAGTTTTTATGGGAATGCTAGTAACCTATGTTGTGAATCTGAATTATCAAACGTGAGCTTAAGAAAATCTCGGTTTATTAATCAGTGAAAGGGAATATGTGCATAGACGTCATTTTTCTGCAAGACAAACGTTATGCGATTTTATACTTAATTATCGGTGAATTGTGGTTGTATGTCGGAGGGGGAATGTGTGTGTCGTTTTATAAGGTGACGTCTGCAAATGGGTTGAATGCTTTGATCGTTTGTTTATCTGAGTGCCTTTTACCTGTTTTGTTCCTTGTGAGTGTGATGTTTACCGGGATTTGACAGATTAGGTTCTGATTTGTTAAGTCTGTGCCGTATTAGTATACCTATAAAATTTGCCTATGGTTCGGCTTTACATAGATTGTGCCTCATGAATCAACATGTTGATATTAAGCTTTGTGGGATGACCCGTGAGGAGGATGTGGAGCTGGCGCTGTCGCTGGGGGTGGATTTTCTCGGTTTTATCGTTTATCCGAAGTCGCCGCGGGGGATCACTCTAGCGCGAGCTAAGGAGTTGGCCGCTGTTGTGCCTGAGGGGAAGCGTGTGATCGTCGATGTGGAGTCGAGCCCAGATGATTTGCAGCGCTACTGCGATGCGGGCTTTGATCGCTTTCAGATTCATGCGACCTTGCCGATTGATGAGGCGCGCTTGGCTCGCTGGTCTGAGATTGCTTGGCGTGATCGTTTATGGTTGGCGCCGCGTGTCTCGCCGACGGATGTCTTTCCGGCCTCGGTGCTGGAGTATGTCGATACGGTGCTTCTGGATACGTATTCGAAGGATCAGGTCGGTGGCACGGGGCATACGGGCGATTTTGGGCGCTTTGCTAGTTTGAAGCAGCAGTTTGAGGATACTCAGTGGATACTTGCCGGTGGGTTGAATCCATCGAATGTGTTGGACGCGGTCATACGCTCCACTGCTGAGCGAGTGGATGTGAATAGCGGCGTAGAGAGTGCTCCGGGCATAAAAAACCCGGAGAAGCTACGTGAGCTTTTCCGGGTTTTGCGTGAAGCTTGAACTGACTAGCTGACTACTTGATCGGGTGGCGACCTAAGGTGCCTACGAGTTCGTTGGTGTAGCCTTCGGCGCTGACTCGCTCGAGTTCCTTCTTGGCGGCTGTGAGGCGGCTTCCGATGTCGAGACGTTCAGCGACGCTAGTGTGTGACTGCTTGGACATGAAGTGTGTCAAGTAGTTCACGTTTGATGTCCATGACTTGATGTCCTGCTCTTGTTGGCTTTCGAGACGTGCCTTATACCAATCGCTGTTGAGCATCGACTCGCGGGTGAAGAGGCTGCGGACTTCTTCGGAGTCGAGGCCCTTACCTTCGTATTCGCCATAAGCCATGATGTTGAGCAGTGCCTTGAGTGGTGGGCAGGCTTCATCGATCGAACCATCGGCGAAGTAGTTCTCAGCAGCCTGCTTGTGAGCGGCTAGGGTGGTGTTCATTCCTTCGACGAATGCGTCAACGTCTTGTAGCTCAGGCTTGAGCATCTCTTCGTTGAGGACGGTCTCTGGGTTGTTGAAGACGCGGCCGAAGAAGATGCGCACGAACTTGGCAGTGATGCGGTAGCCGAGGAGGCTGGCCTTCACTGTTTTGCCGTTGTGCTCAAAGTCCTCTACCTTTTCGAGGTAGCCGTGCTTGATCATCCACTGTGGATCCGCTTCTTCTGGGCGCATGCGGCACCAGATTTCAGGGACGAGGAGGCTCACGTCGTGATCGACGCGGTAGTTCGGGCCGACGTATCCAGCTGCGGTGATGAAGGCTGGCTGCTCAGTTGCGAGGTAGGACACGAGTGCATTGTTCATGTCGTAGATCGGTAAGAGGGCGTTGAATGGCCCCTTGGTGAGCGCACCTTCGGAACCGGCTCCTGTCGTAGACGGTGATTTACCAGTGATCGACGCGATGTATTCCATGAAGAGCTCAGGGAGCTCCATGTGGTGGATCGGGCTGAACATGCAAAGTGCTGATACGCCCGCTTCGGGCTCGGCTGGGTTGTTGCGGCGACCTGGAAGGATCGATGTAACAGGGCGAAGTAATGGAGATTGCGAGTCCTGCTTGCGGAACAGGCGAGAGCTGATGTCGGCCAAGTAGAGACCGCGTTGATCCTTGATGTCCGGGCGGACTTGAAGGTAGCGTGGGTTCTTGGTTGGCGCGCCGTCTACCATGCGTGGATACGCTGGAGTCGAATAGTAATCACTGTTTGGACGCTCGACGAAGTTGGTGACCATGTCTTGCATTGGCTGTGTGTATTGGCCAAAGCGGATGGTGTTTTCGACTTCGTTTTTGCCGTGCTCGGCATCGAGTGGCTCGTAGTTACTTAGGAAGCTTCCGTCGGAGCTGAGGTCAGCTTCGGCTTGCTTGTCGTAGCCGCGGATGATCGCGTCGTCCGGACGTTGGAAGAAGCGGTATTCACAGTTGTGCACGAACTTGGAGGACGGTGCAGTCCAACCCGGCGGCAGGCTCTTGATTTGATCGGAAGGTGCCACGACCGATGCTGTGATGTCGTCTTCGAGCGAGATCTTGGTCGCAGGCATGAAGTCCTTGCGCAGGCCGAATGTGCGCCATGAACCGTCGTCGGTGTAACCAACACGTAGGTATTGCGTAAGCATTGGATTGCCGCGGTAGCGCAAGACGTTGCCGAACTCACCGTTGATCAGATCGACGCTGAAACGCTTACGCCAATCGCTGCCCCAGTCTTCTTTGTAGAAGCGCTTGATAATAAGGACGAGTTCCTTGACTTGCTGTGGGATCTCGTTGACCCAATTGTTGTATGCGTCGTTGAAATCACTGGATGGAGTGAGTAGCTTGATGACAGATCCGAGCGAACGCTCTTTGCTGAGAATCAAGCGTGAGTTGTCGTGGTATTCGGACTTGTCTGCGAAGCGCTGACCGAAGTCTTTACCGATGATGTCTTCAGCAAGGTCGAAGTCTTTCACGAAGTCTTTGACAAAGATTGGGCCAGTAATGATAGCGTCGGTAATTGGCTTTGAGATTTCGGATTTACCACCACCAGAAACTGTCGAAGGCTTGTGGCACACGCGGCTTTCAGGTGTATGGCCGACGAGGCGCCAGCGACGGCCTTCTGCGGGTTGAACCATCTGCACCTTGTAGCCTGTTGGAAGCACATAGGTGATATTTGGCAGGAGTTTGATGGTTTGCTCTGCGCCATCCTTAGTCCACATGATCTTCTGGGTGTTCAGCTCGAAATGAGCGTCTTGTGGGAGGTACAGGATGTTGCCGTAGTTTTTATCAGCTGCGTAACCTTCAGGCATCAGGTTGATGCGGTCGCTGTAGTTGGCGATGACGTCTTCGAAGCTGTGATCGATGTTCTTATAAACGTGGTTCAGTTCGAAGTCTTCGCCCAGATCGTAACCGGTGAATGCGAGTGTGCCACCTGCGTGCTCTTCTTCGGCGAGGCCGATGAGGTTGGCTGAGAAGCCGATTTGGGTCTTCACTTCCTTCTTGCAGTAGCCGAAGTAGTTATCCGCGATTGCTGTGACAACGCAACCAGATGCGTCGCGGCAAGTGATCTTGAAAGCGCCGCCATCGTTATAGATTTCGTCTTCCTTCTCCCAGCACATGCCGTCGCGCTTTTGGCGTTCTGTGGCATCTTTGATGTTTGGCAGGCCAAGTTCTTTCTTGGTGGTGCCCATTAGGTGTGGTGCGAGGATCACGCAGCCGCTGGTGCCTGTCCAATGCGCGGGATCGAGGCCGGCGTCGTTTTCAGATACGAAGGGATCGCCGCCGTTGCCGAAAATGGACTCAACGAAGTCGAGGTTACTGACCATGCTGCCTGGAGCGAAGAAGCGAACTTCCATGGTCTTCTCTTTCGAGAAACCATCGACTTCAGGCACAACGACAGGGCGGAGCAAGAGTGATACCCATGATTTTGCCGGGGTCGCTTCGTTTGCTAAGAAAGGGAGTGTTGTCAGTGACTCAGGCGCCATTGTGAGTGCCTTTTGGAACAGACGTGCGGCTGCGATTTGAGGCACTGCCTTCTTGTCGTTTGGAATTGGCAGGCCACCTTCTGTGACGTGGAAAACGCCCTTTGTGGTGCGGCGGTCGCTCTTCGGGTTGTGCAGCACACCCTGTTGGATGCGGTAAGAGTCGATGATGTCTGACGAGAAGTGGTCGCCTTTCGCAGGAAGCGAGAGTGTGCGTGCCACGCCATGACGATCCAACACCAACGTGCTGTTAGGCAGATGTGGCATCTCTGACAAGTCGAGGTCGGAGAAATATTCAGCAAGGAAGCTTTGGATTCGTTGGTCACAAGGAGGCAGGTAGTCCGCGAGGAGGCGTGACTTTTCTTGGTAGCTCTCAAGGAGGGATTTGCTGAGTCCGAAGAACTCGGAGTCGGCCAGGTCACCAAAAACAGGTTGACCGATGGAGGTGAGCTTTAAGTTTACATACTCAAGTAATGACTTGTTGTCGTAAACCGAGTCTGCGGTGTCTGGATGTAGGCCTAGTTGTGTCTTGAATTCCATAAGTGGATTTTTTTCGATTTCTAATTAATGTGAGTTTTGGTAAATTGAGATGTCCATAACTCGTTTCTTTAACTGTAACGATGATCGCAGAATGAACTGTATGAGAGTTCGAGAGAGAGCAAGGTTATGCGGACTTTGATAAGCTAGGCTTATTTTCAGTCAATAATATATTAGTTTATTTGTCTTTGTTGGGTCTTTTATATGTATCCGGTGTAGCTTATCGGTGAACCTTGGTTCTGAGATTCTGGAAACTGACTTGAGTTCCCATTGAATTTACCGTTTTTTCTGATCAATTTGTGTTACTTGTCTCCTTTTGGTGACTTTGGTCGCGCTTTCTTTATTTGTTCATATTTCAATCCTATTCACTGAAAATGATAGTTTGACGTACGCATTGAATGTGCAGTGACTCGTCTCTGCATTGTTTCTGTTTTCATCTATGTTTATTTTTAATCATACCCTGAATGCTTCGAGATTTCGACTGAAGCCCATCTTTGCCCGAATCGGGCTTTTTACTTGTGCGTTCTTATCGGCGGCGGCTGTTTTGCTGGCTGCTGAGGTGGAACCGACGGGCACTTTAGACGAGGTCTTGAAGGATGCGCATGGCGAGCGTTTGGAGGAGTTCAAACAAGTGGTCTCCCAGAATCGTGCGGTGTTTGAGAAGGAGTTGTTTGTTTACGACTGCAAGTATGTTCAGGCATCGACGTTGCGTCGTGTGTTGGAGGAATTTATCAGTTCAGATGGTATGGTTTCGGAAAGTCTTGAATCGGATCAGCTCGTCCTTTCGGAGCGTTCGGATCAGATCGAGATGCTGAAATCGATTATTGATCGTTTGGATCAACCGGTGCCGCAGATTTTGGTCGAGGCGCGTATCATGGAGCTGAACATCGACTCGGATCTAGAGAAAGAGATCGATCTGTATTATCAGGATATTGGATATAACCCTCTGACTGACGAAATTGAAGTGCTTAAAAAAGTGGCTCTTCAGCAAAATCTATGGGTGAACTTCGGCTCAGGCAAGTCTCCAAGTTGATGCAATAGAGCAACTTTCATGATATCAAAGCTTCGATATCCGTATGCTTTTCTGATACCCATATTAATCTTGAGGTTGAGCCCC
>CAJQOS010000102.1 GCA_905479975.1 uncultured Puniceicoccaceae bacterium
TGGTGTCTGGTCATTGTTGGTGCTTTGTTTGGATTTAGCACCCTTAGCTTCCAGCTTTGGCCAGACGCCTTCAACTCCTGATACAGGAACTGGCGTCTCGCCTAGGCTCGACTCAATTTACAGACAATTTGTTGCACCACCCTGTGGGGAGTAAAATGAGGTCGCAATCTGTTGTGACTTTCATAACGTAAACTCGACCTCATTCATTCTCTCTAACTCTCACCCTTATGCTAAAACCCATCCTAGATTCTCTAATCGCCTTCCTTGAGATGGTGTTTCCTTTCGAAGTCGGCACTTCCGGTTTTTATATCGTGATTGGATCTGCGGTAGGCGGCATGTTGGTTGTGGCTCGTTTACTTTCGGGCGTCTTCGGTAGTTCGAAGGGGATCGTAGTCGCTGCTTTTGCGGTGATGATTCCATTGTTATTGGCAGCGTTGGGCTATGTGGCGGTTGAGCTGTATGCCTTGCCTGAGATTAAGGCAGAGTGGGCGACGCAATACCTGCCGTGGGCGACCTTTGGCATCGTGTTTGTGTTGGCGGGGATGTTTGTCTCTTCCAAATTATGGGATTTCAGCAAGGTTCCCGCGATCATTGCGTTGGTGCTGGCAGGGCTTGCTGGAATGTGCCTGCAATATGGCGCTCAGATGATACTTAGTGTGATAGATGCCGGTGAGAGTCAGGTCGAGAAGCGGGATCGCGTTCTCGATGAGAGTATCGAGAATGCGAATTAGTGGTGCTTCCCGTTGCTCGGACTTTGACAGAAAGATAAAAGCGTAGAATATGCGCGGTTTCTTATGACGCGCTTGTATCAACCACCCAAAAAAGGCTCCAACCTTGCTGTTAGCATGGTGTTGGGCGTGGTGGTCGCTTTGCTAATCTTCCTGTTGATCCCTCTGGTGCAGTTCAGCGAAGTGCAGCCAGCAACGGCTGAACCGATCGACGAACTGGTGTTGGCAGTGTCACCTCCACCGCCACCACCGAGCGATCCGCCACCGCCTCCGCCTGAGAAGGAAGAGGAACCGCCACCGGAACTCGACACCCCCCCACCGCTGCCGAGTTTGGAGCAATTGGAGTTGAGCTTGAATCCCGGAGTGGGCGGGGAGTTGACGATTGGCGACAGTTTGGATCTAAACTTTCAGGTCGAGTCCGCCGAGCAACTGATGAGCCGCTATGGTTTCGATGATCTCGATGAAGTGCCCCACGTCACGCGTTATGGCCGTATTCAATATCCCGTGCAGCTCCAGCGTCGAAGGGTGGAGGGCTATGTGCAATTACTTGTTTTTATTGATCCAAGCGGGCGCGTGGAAGTGCAGGAGGTACTGAACTACTCACATAAGGAGTTCATCGCTCCGGCAAAGGCTGGCGCTGCGACGACACGATTTTCCACGCCGATACGAAATGGCCAAGCCGTGAGCGCGAAATACTCATGGCGCATCGAATTTTCGCTGAGTCACTAATCGAGCTCGGGGAGGCATTTTTATCTGGATCAAAGACCTTATCTTTGGATAGTTCTTCAACTGCGTCATTAATCCAAACATTACTTATTATTATGTCAGACAAACCAGCAGGGTCAGAAAAGAAAATCGCAGCCGGCATCTTGGGGATTCTCCTTGGAGCCTTTGGTATCCATAAGTTCATTCTGGGCTACACGAAAGAGGGAGTCATCATGCTAGTTTTGACTATTATTAGTCTGGGTATGCTTGGTTTCATCACAGGGCTCATCGGCCTGATTGAAGGTATCATCTACTTGACCAAGACGGACGAAGATTTCGTTGCGACTTATATTAACGGCAAAAAAGGCTGGTTCTAGACCGCCGTTCTTTTGATTTTCAAAAAGCCGTCCTTTCAAGGGCGGCTTTTTTCGTATTCAAGTAGAAGCGATGACTAAAAAAGAACGCGCGGCTCATGTGCTGAATCGGTTGGAGGCGCTGTATTCCAATCCGCCGATTCCGTTGGATCATAAAGACCCCTATACGTTGCTGATCGCGGTCTTGCTTTCCGCGCAGTGCACCGACGTGCGGGTGAATCAAATTACGCCGACACTGTTTGCCCGGGCGGATACGCCGGAGGCGATGGTTACAGTGCCGGTGGAGGAGATTCGCGAGATCATTCGCCCGTGTGGACTCTCACCGATGAAGTCGAAAGGCATTGCTGGTCTTTCGCGGATGCTGGTCGATGATCATGGCGGTGTGGTGCCTGCCGATATGGCGACTTTGGAGACTTTCCCTTCTGTGGGGCATAAGACGGCGTCGGTCGTCATGTCGCAGGCATTTGGCGTGCCAGCCTTTCCGGTCGATACGCACATCCATCGACTTGCGCAGCGCTGGGGGCTGACGGATGGTAAGAGTGTGGTGCAGACCGAACGCGATTTGAAACGGCTCTTTCCGGAGACGAGTTGGAACGCCTTGCACCTACAGATTATCTACTACGGGCGTGAGCATTGCTCGGCTCGTGGGTGCGATGGCACGGTGTGCGAAATGTGTCGGACGCTGTATCCGAACCGCAAGCGAGTTCCGAAAATTAAGAAAGCTTAGCTTGTGAGGTGAGCTATGGTGGGGGCTCTGCTTGCAGATGCCCTGCGGTGTTTTCGATTTCCTGCGTCGGTCGGGGCTTAGGCTCGGCAGGTGACGCGCAAGCGCGCACCCGACGATTTTCTTAATTCAATGGTGAGGGAAGGGGATATGCCCTCGCTGTTCAAGTGCTCCGATCAGTTGCCGAATAGGGAGGTCGTGTTCTTCTCGGTGCTGAGATTGAAGGACGAGGTATCGCTCGTGCCCGTTGTTTCGCTGGTGGTAGAGAAGGTGCTTTCAAAGCCTGAACTGTTAGTCGTGCCCAAGGAACTGTAGTCCATTTCGAACTCGGAACTCTTCTCTGTTGCAGGAGCAGAGGTTGTTTGTGCCTTTTTTGCTTCGACGAACAGCTTACTATCGAGTGCGAGTCGCTGATCGATGACTTTCGTGTCTTCGGCTTGATCAACGAGTTGAAAGATGAAGTAGGTGCCCTGCTCAAAGGCGGACAGCTGGCAACCCGCGACCACGAGGAGTGTGGCACTTAGATAGGTGGAGGCGGTTTGTGTTAGTCGAAACATACTTGCCGTACAAGTTGTGAGAGCTTGAACCCTTGCCGAGTGCCATTCGCTGGTATTTGATGGGACATTTTGTCGCTTCGAGTGGCAGATTGTCTCTGTTCTGCAGGTGTGGATGAATGTTTAATTCCTGGTCTGTGTTTGTAAATAGCTGTTAATTAGTATGTTGCGATATTCGTGGAGCTGTGTTGTGAGCTGGAACGAGTTGTGCAAGGTTAAGGGTATGAATATTGATTTTAACACCTTTACAGAGAAATCTGCCTTTGCCGTGCAGGAGGCGCAGAACCTTGCGCGTAGTCACGGTCAACAGGAGATCGACGTCTGGCATCTCCTCCTTGCACTTGTTCAACAGGAAGACGGCATCGTGCCCAGTCTCTTGGAGCGCTTACAAATCACACCTTCGGCGGTGCAACTCGCCACTGAGCGCGAGATCGACAAGCTGCCCAAGGCGACTGGTAGCATGAACGTCAGTCAGGTCTATGTCTCGTCGGCACTGCAGAAGGCGATCACTCAGGCGGACAAAGAGAAAGCCGCATTGAAGGATGAATTCGTCAGCACCGAGCACTTGTTCCTCGGTTTGTTGGCGGCAGATCCGAAGGGCAAACTCGGACAGTTCTTTCAGCAGTTCACACTCGACCGCGATAAGGTGCTTGAAGTGCTTAAATCGTTACGTGGCGGTCAAAGCGTAACGAGTCGCAACCCGGAGACGACCTTCGAGGCGCTGGAGAAATACGGCATCGATCTGGTCGAGCAGGCGCGTAAGGGCAAGATGGACCCCGTGATCGGACGTGATGAGGAGATCCGCCGCGTCATTCGTATTCTCTCGCGCAAGACCAAAAACAACCCCGTGCTGATCGGTGAGCCTGGTGTCGGTAAGACCGCCATCATCGAAGGCCTCGCGCAACGTATCGTGCGTGGTGATGTTTCCGAAGGACTCAAGGATAAGACCATTTTTGCGCTCGATATGGGCTCGTTGATTGCGGGCGCGAAGTATCGCGGTGAGTTTGAAGAACGTCTCAAGGCCGTCCTCGCAGAGGTCAAATCCAGCGAAGGGCGCATTCTCCTGTTTATTGACGAGCTGCATACGATTGTCGGTGCCGGTAAGTCCGAAGGGGCGATGGATGCGGGCAACATGCTCAAGCCTATGCTCGCCCGCGGGGAGCTGCACTGTGTCGGTGCGACTACGCTCGATGAGTATCGGAAATACATCGAAAAGGACGCGGCGCTTGAACGTCGTTTCCAGCCCGTGCAGGTGGATCAGCCGAACGTTGAAGATACGATCTCGATCCTGCGCGGTATCCGCGAACGCTTCGAGCTGTTCCACGGGGTGCGCATTCAGGATAATGCGCTCGTGCAAGCTGCTGTGCTGTCGCATCGCTACATCACCGATCGCTTCCTTCCTGATAAAGCAATCGACCTCGTCGACGAAGCCTGTGCGATGATTCGCACGGAGATGGACAGCATGCCGCAAGAACTTGACGCCCTCACGCGGCGTGGTTTGCAACTCGAAATCGAAGAAGCCGCGCTCAAGAACGAAAAGGACGATGCCTCGAAGGCACGTCTCAAAACGCTCTCGAAAGAGCTCGCCAATATTCGCGAGGAAGAAGCCGTGTTCCGATCGCAATGGGACAACGAGAAGGGCGCCATTGACGAGATCCGCGCTGTGCGTGAGGAGCTCGATGCGACTCGCATTGCCATGGAGAAGGCAGAGCGCGAATACGATCTCAATGCGGTTGCGCAACTGCGCCATGGTAAGATGCCGGAGCTTGAAGAAAAGCTGCAGGCGCTCGAAGCCGTGGAGGCGAAGGAGGGCGCACTCTTGAAAGAGGAAGTCTCTCAGGAAGAGATTGCCGACATTGTCTCGAAGTGGACCGGTGTGCCTGTCACACGACTCGTCGAAGGCGAGCGTGAGAAGCTCCTGCGCCTCGGCGAGGTGTTGCACGAGAGTGTCGTCGGCCAAGACGAAGCGGTGACGCTGGTCTCGGAAGCGATCCTGCGTGCGCGTGCGGGGATCAAGGATCCCCGCCGTCCGATTGGTAGCTTTCTGTTTCTCGGCCCCACGGGCGTCGGCAAGACCGAACTCGCCCGCACCTTGGCGGAGACCTTGTTTGATTCGGCGGATAACATCGTGCGCCTCGACATGTCGGAATACATGGAGAAGCACTCGGTTGCTCGTCTAATCGGAGCGCCTCCGGGCTACGTCGGTTACGATGAAGGCGGCCAACTCACCGAAGCCGTGCGTCGCAAGCCATATAGCGTCGTGCTTTTCGACGAGATCGAGAAGGCGCATCCGGATGTATTCAACGTGCTCCTCCAAGTGATGGACGATGGACGCATTACCGATTCGCAGGGGCACACGGTCGATTTTAAAAACACGGTGATCATTATGACCTCTAATGTCGGCAGTCGCTACTTAACCGAAGGCGTCTCTGGCGATGAGATTCCCGAGAATGTGCGTGAGTCGGTGATGGCTGAGCTGCGCCAAGGCTTCCGGCCGGAGTTCTTGAATCGTATCGACGACGTCATTTTGTTCAAGCCACTCACGCTCGAAGAGATCACCAAGATCGTAGACTTGTTGCTCGCTCACTTGAACGCACGCTTGGCAGATCGTCAGATCACCATCGAGTTCGACAAAGCAGCGAGCAAGTGGATCGGCGAGAAAGGTTACGATCCGGTTTACGGCGCGCGTCCACTCAAGCGCTTCTTACAAAAGCAAGTCGAGACGCGCCTGGCTCGCGGCATTCTCAGTGGCCAAGTCGCCGAGCAATCGACAGTCCGTTTCACGATGGACGGCGACGAGTTGGCGATGGAGTGATGTCGCAAACCTGCGCTTGCGCTTTGCCTCGCGATTTCTAGGTTTGGGATTCTATGAAATGGTTGCCTCTTGTTGTTGCGCTCGCTGTCGGTTTGGCGGGTGGTTTTGTCCTCTCGCCGCAGCATGAGTGGACGAGTCGTAGTTCCACTGCGCTCGAATCGCCGCTGGCTGAAGATGGTTCGCCAGTGTTGCCTGTCGAGGTCGAGGCGGGTGCTCCGGTTGCGTCCGACGAAGAGATCGTGCCAAACTCTGGCATCAGTGAGGCATGGTTGGCGTCGCTCAAATCGAAGAGCCAGTTTGATCAGATCGGTGCCTTGCATGCGCGGGTGCAGGGACTCTCGGACGAGGACTTTCCGAAGTTGTTGGATTCGATGGATGATTCGAATCAGGTGACGAATTGGGTCATGGGTAGTTTATTGGCGACGAAGTGGGCGGAGAGTGATCCGCAGGGGATGTTGGCGCATTTGGAGTCGATGCCGCAGCAGAAGCGCTGGGGCATGCAGCATGCGTTATTTGGCTCGTGGGCGAAGACTGATGTGAATGCAGCCTATGCTGCGGCGGCAGCGCTTGGTGATTCGAGCATGCGTAACTCGGCGATGCAGGCAGTGGTTCGCACCGTTGCGGCAGAGAGCCCGACTCGCGCAATGGAGATGGTGCAACAGATGGACGACCGGCGACTGCGTAGCCATGCGGTTCAGGCGATCATTCGAACGGTTGCTGCCAAAGATCCGCAGGAGGCCTTGCGCTTGGCGGACGAGCAGACTGATTCGGGGCAGCTGCGTAATGCGCAGTATGTATATTCGCAGATTTTCTCGCAGTGGGCGATGAAGGATGGTGCTGCGGCACGGCAAGCGGCATTGGCTATGCAGGATAGCCCGATGAAAGTGCAAGCGCTCTCGGGTGCGATGCAAGAGTGGGTGGCGAGTGAGCCGATGGAGGCCCTGAAATGGTTGGACTCACTGCCAGTGGATGGTTCGGTCTATAATTCGCGCAAGGAGGTGTTCCGGCGTTTGTTGAATCAGGACCTGGACACTGCGAAGACGTTTATTGAGTCTGAGGCAGACCCCGTGCAACGACGTGACATTCTCAGTAATTTGCATTTTCAAAGTTTCGCGTGGAACAAGAGCTACGAAGAGATTGAGTCATTGTTCGATTGGGTGGGCTCGGTTGCGACTGGCTCGACCTATGATCAAAAAGTGGGTGATGTCGTGCGTAGTATGGCAGAGGCCGATCCGAATCGAGCGATGGAGTTTATGCAACAAATGCGTCCGGGAAGTGCGCGCATGAATGCGCTCAGTTCGATTGCCAGCATGATGGCAGAGCGTGACCCAGCAGGGGCGTTGGCCTTTGCGCAGAGCTTAGAATATGAGGACGAGCGAGAGCGGGCTTTGGGGAGTATGGGCTGGCAGCTCTCGCGTAATGGAGGCGAGGCAGCGCGTGCTTTGATTCTGAATAGCGAGGATCCGATGCTGCAACGCAAAGTCGCGAGCCAGATGGTCGGCGAGTGGACGAAATATGATCGGCAGGGTGCGTTGGCGTGGGTCGAGAGCCTTTCGGATGAGCAAGCGCGTAATAGTTCAGTCGGGCAGGTGTTGAATCATTGGATACAATCGGAGCCTAGTGAGGCGATCAGTTACATGGTCAATGATCTGCCAGAAAATCGTTTGAGCTCAAATTTGAGTTCCGCCTATTCGCAATGGGCCCGTCAAGACCCGGAGGCGGCGGTGGCTGGTTTGGCTCAATTGCCTGACTCTGAGAAGGTGAAGGAGGCGGATATTTATAATCGTGTCGCGCAGGCGTATGTGCAGCACGATCCCATGGCCGCTTCGGAGTGGATCTCCACGCTCGACGATGGGCCAGCGCGGGATGCGTCTGTGAAGACTTTGGTGGGTAATATTTCTAAAACAGACCCAGAGGCGGGCTTTATTTGGTCGGAAACGATCGCCGATGCAGATGCCCGAAAAAATAGCTTGAGACAGACCGTGCAGAAGTGGGTGAAGGACGATCCCGATGCTGCGTATGATGCGGTGAGTGATTCGAAAATGGCCGCAGTGGAGAAAGAACCACTGTTGAAATTGATTAACAGGCGCAGGGAGAATAACCACTGATTGAGGGAAACACTATGGAATGGTATTATGAAAAAAATGGTTCGCAACACGGGCCGATCTCTGAGGACGCGTTGAAAGCTTTGATCGCTGCAGGTGATCTGGTGGTGAGTAATCTAGTGTGGCGCGAGGGGATGGGAGATTGGGTTGCGTATGCGTCTGTCTTTCCTGAGGAAACTTCATTCGGGGCACCGCAGCGGGCGATTTCGGATGCTTCTTGTAGTGGGCTACGGCGCGAGGCGCGCGAGGCCTTGTCCGGTAATTGGTGGTCAGGGGTATTGGTGACTTTCGTATATGGGTTATTGCAGCAGGTCGCCGTGGCAGTGCCTTTCCTCGGTGTCTTTGTATCGTGGGCGATTGCTGGGCCATTGCAGTTGGGGTATCATGGATTCTTTCAGGGGGTGATCCGTCGAGAGTCGGTTGAGGTCGGCACGCTCTTTAAGGGATTTGAACGATGGGGACAGGGTTTTGCGCTCTTTTTCGTGACGACTATGATCATCGTGTTTGCTTCGATTTTCGCAGCGATACCAGGTGGCTTTTTTGTTGGATATGTCATCTCGGATAGCTCCGCTCGTCCTGAAGAAAATCCGTTCCTATTAATCGCACTCTTTGCTGCGATGATGCCTGCCGTGCTCGTCGGAACCTATTTTTGGCTGCGCTATTCAATGATTTACTTCATTGCGAATGATAATCCTGAGATCGGCGTGCTGGACGCGATGAAACAGAGCTGCGAAATGATGGATGGCCATAAAGTCCGACTGTGCATTTTGAGCCTGACATTTACTGGCTGGCACATCCTCGGTTTTCTTGCGCTGGGTATAGGGATGCTGTGGTCGACCGTTTACATGTTGGCCGCTTTCGCAGCTTTCTACGATGACCTCAGGCAGCGGGAGTCGAACTGAGCATTAATGTAGAAACGCGCTCCCCATACGAGAAACGCGTTCTTTAGCGGGACCGCTCTGTTGTGATCCCTTTGGAATATCTACAACTATAGACTCTGGGGGATGTGTTTTGTTCCGAGGAAGCGAGTGGTTTTTGGCTGACGGTTCCGATGGTATTGGGCGGAAGATTTACTTCCAACTTAAGATTTACTACCAGGCAATAAAATGGAGGTGCGGTTCGATGCGGATGATCTCGGCGTCCGAGTGAAAGCTACTCTCGACAATCCAGCCAGCACCGCATGGCAAGTGCCCAATCCCGACACGACGGGGCTCGATGCCTTCAAGCGCGTCGTAGCCGAAGTCGAGCAATCTGAAACGCGCAGCTTCACAGTCAGCGGCAGCACCACCGGCCCTGGAGTCTTTGAGCTTTATCTAGGCGAGGGAGCAGCTCCCGCTAGTTTCGATCTTCTGCAGCGCATCGATCCCGATGTTGAATATGGCGATGGCAACTTGCAGACCCCGCTCACCTTACCTGCAGGGGAATACACACTCGAAGCACGCGGGGCACCTATCCATCCGGATTCGACGTTTCAGGCCACCGACAGTAGCACCTTCACTGTCGCCGCGCCCGATCCGGAAAGTATCAGCACCACTTACGATGCCCATGGCCGCGTCGCCACCCGCTCATGGGCCACCGGCGCTGTAGTGCAGACCTTCCTTGGGATGCCAAGGGCAAGCTGTTGCAGATCGATCAAGTCGATAGTGGCAGCACTGTCACTGCAGGCAGTTATGTCTGGAGCGCACAGTATGACGGGCTCGGTCGCCGTATTCAGACCGATTACATTCCAGCCGGAGCCAACGCCTTCACGATCGCCAAGAACCGCATCCAGTGCTGGTTCGATCCGCAGGTCGAGTTCATGGCCGCCGCGGTCGAGCACCACGGCAAGCGCGAGTGGCTGGTCCATGGTCCGGATATGGATGCCTTCTACGGCAGCTTTCAAGGTCTCGGTGGGCTTGAAGCACTGGTCGATGAAGCCACCGGCAAAACCACCCCGATCGTCGATACCGTGCACGGCCATGTCGTCGCCACCATCGATCTCGGTGATGATCCAGCGAACGCTGCCGACGACGTCATCCGCTACAAAGAGCAGCAATTCGGCGGCTACGGCCCATTGCCTGGTTCGCAGCAGCAACCGCTCGAAGTCACCGAAGACCTCGCGACTTCGCTCGGCTGGCAAACCCGCTTCCCCGATCCCACCAGCTTCTTCGCAATGGGCGCCCGTTGCTACGACCCACTTAGTGGTCGCTTCTTGAGTGCCGATCCGTTCGGCCACAGTGCGACTCCGGATCTGTATTCTTATGCCGGTGGCGATCCAATCAACTTTGTCGATCCGACGGGGCGCTTTTATGAAGGCTATTGGGGCGATGTTGGTGGCACTTTGATGAATATGCCTGGAACCTTTGGAACCGCTTTTTGGGGTGCAATGGATTATGGTAGCGGCTGGATGGCAGCTCCGTTTGATTCAGAAGTTTCGGGTGGATTCTTTCAATCAAGCCAAGATAAGAGTTTTTCAGGGCAAGTGTATGCGGCTGGAGGAAGTCATGAAGATGCAGTTTTTGCAGCAGGTGCAATTGGCACCTCAGCTGTTGCTGCTCTAGGCACCGCCACGGCCGTCGCATTAGGAACCGAAATTACTATAGCAAGTGGTATGACTGGGACAATGACAACTACGGTAGCTGAGCAAGCCGGCATTTATATCATTGGTGGAGGAGTTGCTGGTGGGATTGCAGCTAAAGGAGCTATGGATGCTACTGGAGCTGCTGCTACGAGTGCTTATGTTTGGTCGATAACTGCTGGAGCGGAAGCTACTGGGACTGCCATTAGTATGGGGGCTTATGGCCTATTTGGCGCTGGATTCTACGCAGATCAAACAGCTACTGATACTATTGACACAGGAGGTTTTTCAGGGGTTGACTATGGGCCGCTAGAAAAAGCTACTTTTATTTATGATGCGGGTGGCAACGCCTCTAAGGCATATAATGCACTTATGGCAAAATTGGATTCTTATGAAACCCCCAGTTCCTCTAATGCTGCGACTTTTTCTCTTACAGGTTTAAATAATCAAAATGCTATCCAAGATCCTACAGGAAAACACATTAAGCCATGACCGCGATAATGAACATATTATGCTTTGTATGTGCTTTTTTAGTAACTTGGAAATTCGCTCGTGATCGGCTCGGTATAAATAAAAATGGAGTCATTTGCATCGGTGTGGGATTGAATTTTTTATTTGTATATCTGTGTGCGAAATATTTCGAAATGGGTTTTGTCTTATTGCCGTCAAAGACGTCTCTTTTTCAGCCAGAAACAGCAATGGCGATGTCTTTGGCGATGATTAAAACGACATTCTTTATCTTTCCTATATGCTACATTTTAGAATGGTGGTATTATCGTAAGCATCCTGATGTTAATTCATACACAGGAAAGAAGAAGCAGGAGTCAGCAGGAACAGACGGTGACGATTCAAGGCAGGTGTAATAGGGGAAGTGACACCCCTTATCTAAAGACCACAATCCATGAAACACTCACACACAGTAACGATCCTATTTTCCTTGTTCTTCTTGAGCAGCGCGGCGTTCGCAAATCTTGAGGTGTCGGTAGCGTCGCTAGAGAGTGCGACCAACAAGACGCTGGTAGAGCTGGATACGAAGAATACGTTTGATCAGGGCATCAAGGATGCGCGCGCGTGGGTCTTTTTAATGGACGCCGAGGGCAAGGTGGTCGGCAATCAGGCGCAATGGATCATAGGCGGGGATTCGTCGCAGAAAGCGCCACTCGAAGCCGAGGATAGCCAAACCTTCAAAGTCGCGATCAGCACCACTTCAAAGCCCACGACAGCGAAAGTGACCTTCTCCAAGATCATCTTAGCCGACGGCACGAAAGTGAACCCCCACAAATCCCTAGTCGCCAAGTCAAAGTAGTTGCTCGGGCAACAGAGGAGGACTGAAAAAGGGGTCGAACGTAGAAAATAGAATAACTCACCTATTGTCGTTTGCTCTTCTTTGATTTTAGCCGCTTCTCCGGTCAACTCATCCACTGCGCAACGGTCGTCCGGAAGTCCAACTGCCAATCAACCGCCCCGACCGAAGCACTCCGCCGAGGAAGCCCCCTGGCTATTGACGCCTCGCCGTTATCCTCGCCCAACTAAATATTTAAATTAACCAAATATTTAAATAATTAACCAGGCTATAAGAAATAGGTTGACTGGAGAGTGCGAAGCGTAGATAGTTAGTAGGGTAGGAGGATGATATGAAAATTCGACGGACAAAGATACACGGTAGGGATGCGATTTATCATTGCATGACGCGCGTGGTGAATGGTGAGTGCTTGTTCAGGGACAGAGAGAAGGAAATGTTGCGTAAGATGATCTGGCAGGTTGCGGATTTTTGCGGGGTGCAGGTGCTGACCTACTGTGTGATGTCGAACCACTTTCATGTGTTGCTGCGCGTCCCTGGCCGCCAGAAGGTCGACGATAAAGAATTAATGCGCCGCTATCAGGTGCTGTATCCTAAGCCTACAAAATATCAGGCAGATTCGGTGAAAGTGCTGACTTCCAAGCTTGAGGCGGACTCGGAAGGCGCGGAGCAATTACGCGTGAAGTTGCTGGCACGGATGGGCGACGTCTCTGAATATATGAAGGCAGTGAAGCAGCGCTTCTCAGTTTGGTATAATCGCAATCATAATCGCTACGGCACGCTGTGGGCTGACCGTTTTAAATCGGTCTTAGTCGAGGGCCAGGGCAATCCATTGCAAACGATGGCCGCTTATATCGATCTCAATCCGGTGCGTGCAGGATTAGTCGAGGATCCGAAGGATTACCGTTTCTGTGGCTATGCCGAGGCAGTCGCTGGAGTGGTGGCGCCCAGGAAGGGGCTGATCCATATTTGGAGTGACCATGGTGCGAAGCTGATCGATTCAGCCCTGCGTGCTCACAGAGCGTTGATTTTCGGTAAGCGTGCATCTGACGGCTTCTCTGAAATGACGCGCAAACGTGCGTTGAAGGTGCTGGATCAGGAAGATGGCCAGTTGCCGAAGGCTGTGATGCTGCGCTGCCGGGTGCGTTACTTTACTGATGGGGCGATCTTGGGCTCAGCTGAATTTGTGCGAGGATTTACCGGAGCCTGGCAAATGGACCGCGGACGCAAGCACCCGCCGAAGGTCAACACGATGAAGGGCACGGATTGGGGCGATCTAGCGGTCATCCAAGGCCTGCGTCGGCAGGTCTTTGGGTGATGGCTCGTCTCCGTGGGGATTTAATCCGCTTCTTTTTGATTCAAGACGCTCTCAATTGAGTGGGACAGTAATTCGGTCGTAACGGGTTTGGCGAGGAAGTGCTCGCCGCCGCTTTTATAGAAGCCGCTGCCAGACTCTTTGCGGGAAACCATGGCGGAGACAAAGATGATGGGGGTGTCTTGAGTGATTTTGTGCTGCCGCAGCTGAATGGCTACGTCGCCCCCGTCGGCCTCGGGCATCACGACATCGAGTAGGATGATCTCTGGTTTGAATTCGTTGGCGACCGCCTGTGCTGTGGGGCTTTCGTTGACGACGCGCACTGCGTATTTACCTGTCGCTTCCAAGTTCAGCTTTACCATGCGCGTAAAGGCAGCTTCGTCATCGATCAACAAGACGCGTCGCGGTTCGGTGGTGGGTTCGCTTTTGCTATGTATTTTCATGGTCGGAGGTCGTTGGGAATGTCAGGCGGGCGCATACGCCCTCTGTTGTCGTTCTATTTTCAAGTGTAATCAAACCGCGGTGCATATCAACTATACTTTGTGTTACGGAGAGTCCGAGTCCGGTGCCGTCGCCAGTTGATTTCGATGAGTAGAAGGGGTCGAATACTTTATCGAGTGCTTCCGAGGAAAGGCCCCCACCAGTGTCTTTGACTTCGATGACTGCCAAGCGGTCGCCAATGCGGAAGCATTCTGTCATATTGCCGGATACGTTGGAGCCGGCTTGTTGCATGCGCTGCTCGAAGCTGCGGACGATCAGTTCGCCGCCATCGGGCATCACGGAGATTGCATTGAGAAACAGGTTAATGAAGACCTGCTCCATTTTTTGAGTGTCCATTGAGACTTGCGGTAAGTCGGGGCTGAGCTCTAGTTGTAGCTCGATCTGTGCTTCATTGAAATTGTGGCGCATGAAGGAGATCACATGCTCGATCAGTTCGTTGATATCCTTGGGCACCATGCTGATCTCGTGGGGGGAGGAATAGTCGAGCAGTTCGAAGATCACATGGTTGGCTTTTTCCGTCGCGGTCTGCATATCATTCAGCACCTCTATTAGGTCTGTTGAGTCGGCGAGTTGCTGCTTGAGGAAATCCATACCTAGCGTGACGACTGCCAGCGGGTTTTTGACCTCATGTGCGACGCCTGCTGCTAATCGACCGACGGTTTTTAATTTCTCGGCTTCAATCAATTGAAGTTGAGTGGTCTTCAATGTTTGAATCGTCGACTTGAGTTTCAGTTCGCTCTCTTTTTGGCCCGTGATGTCTTGTGAGATGCCGACTAAACCGATGCAGACTCCGTCTTTGTCATAAAACGGCACTTTACTGGTAAGTAGCCACAGATCTTTGCTATTTAGGCTGATGCGGTGGTCGACCATATACTCGATCCCTTTGCCTGTCTTCATGATCTTGGCGTCATTGATGCTGATTCGAGTGGCTTCTTGGTGATCGAAAAAGTCGTGGAGTGTTTTTCCTATCACTTCCTCGACGGTGGATGCTCCAAGGTAGTCGACGTGGCGCTGGTTGACTATCAGATAGCGACCTTCCGTGTCTTTGACGAAGATGCCGGCCAGTGCGTAGTCGACGACAGTCTTGAGCAAGCGACCTTCTCGTTCGAGTTGATCTTGAGCCTGCTTGAGTTCGGTTACGAATCGCGACATTCCCATGGTGCCGATGATTTGATTATGTGTATCGCGCAATGGAACCTTGGTGGTGGATACCCAATTGATCCTGCCGTCGGGGAGGGTCTCTTTTTCGAGTTTACCAATGATTGGCTTGCCGGTTTGGATGATTGCTTTCTCGTCATCATACGCGGGCTGAGCATGCTCTGTCGTGAAGAGATCGAAGTCGGTCTTGCCTAGGATCTCGTTGGGATCTGCAAACCCGTAGATCTGATTCATCGCCTTGCTCACTTTAATGAAGCGGCTACGTGTGTCTTTGAAGTAGATCGCATCGGGGATGTTTTCGAGCAGTTGTTTGAGCAAATTCTGCTCTTCCAGCAGTTGTTCTTCTTTGTGGCGTCGCCGGATTGCATGTGAAATGCGCGTGGGGAGTTCGCCTTCGACTAGGGACTCCGCCAACAAATAGTCATCCACGAGATGTATGATGTCTTTGTGCTCTCGCAGTTGTGCATGATTGCGGCACAGGCATATCAACGCGACAGCGCCGTTGACTTCGCCGATAGATTGGATGGTATCCAGCACCTGCTTGGTCTCGATCCGCATGTCCAGCAGGATCGCGTGGCAGGAATGCTCAAAGTCGATGTGCTTCAGGTCTTCGAAATGATCGATCCGAAAGAGGTCATACTTACCATCCTCCGCTTTGGATAAAGACGCACGAATGACCGATTCTTCGTTTGAATCGGGGCTTAAGAGCAGGAGTTTTCGAGGATAGCCTGCCAGGGGTTGTGCGGCGTCATTCAGAATGGCACCATGGTAGCCATAATCTGGGAAACAACAAGTCTTAGCCTACGATGCCCATGGTTTTTAAGAGAGTCGAAATGTAGGGGATGAGTTGCTTCTTACGGCTGACGATTCCCGGTAGGTCGTAGATGTTGTTCTGACCGTGTTGCGGGTAGTTGATCTGGCTCTTGAGCTCATCGCTGCCTGCTACTATCAGGAGTGAATCCTGAGTATTGATGTCAGTCACCAGTAGGAAGCTGAACAGCAGCTCTTCTTGCTGACGGTAGGCCTCGAGGGCTTCGTCTAAGGCATCTTCGTGCTTCCAGAAATTATCAAAGCCGAGTTCTTCGATCTGAGAGACCGAGTAGGTGATCTCGCCGTCGGAGTAGCTTTTACAGTCGGAGCTGACGACTTCCTCGGGCGTATGGTTGATAATCACCGAGCCAGAGGAGAAGATGAGCTCTGCAAGATCTTCCGCGCTAATACCGGCAATGGGTGAGAGCCAATCGAGCAGTTCGCCTTCGAGAGGGGTGGTTGTTGGGCTATTCAGGAACAGTGTATCAGAGATGATTCCTGCCATGATGATACCTGCGATACCTTGTGAGGGTGTGAGTGACTGGGCACGAAATAGATCGGCGACAATCGAGCAGGTCGAACCGACTGGGCGATTGATGAATAAAATTGGCTGATCTGTCGGGATATTGCCGAGGCGGTGGTGATCTAGGATTTCCGTGATCTGCACTTGCTCGGCTCCGTTGACGGCTTGGCCGAGCTCGTTGTGATCCACCAGGGCGATTCGTGTGTGGCTGGGGCGTAAGATGTCACTCTTGGAGAAGACGCCGAGCAGATCCTTATGCTCGTTGGTCACCATGTAGAGCGGATCGTTACTATTCGCGATGCGGCGTTTGACGGATTCGATCCGGTCTTCTGCGGTGAAGCACTTTACCTCGGTATCGATCAGCGAGTCAATGTGCGTGGCAGTGCGAATCATCCATGAGGTGGATGCTGAGTCGTAGGGGCTGACGATTAAGGAGACGTTGCGCTCTTTGGCACGCTCGATCATGTCCTCATCGACGTCGAGCCCACCGGTGATGACGAGCAGGCGCACGCCGAGTTGTAGGCAGCGCTCTTGGATGTCCCAGCGGTCGCCCACTACGATGACGCTGGTATTGGCGCTGGTGCCTTCTTCTTTGTGGTTGTTGCCAAAGGAACGGATGTCCATCGCACCGACACGCACGAAGAGTTCTTCCACTTCGTCGGACCGGTCTTGGTGGAGGACCGTCGCGTTGAGTGAGCGAATGATTGCGCGGATACTGCTGTGCACGCGGCGCATTTTACGCGGTTCACTCGGCTTGGGGATAAAGAATTCGCCCAATTGGAAAATGGAGATCATGCCCTCGAGGTGGCCGTTGTCATCAACGACGGGTAAGGCGCGCACGTCATACTTATCGATGAGCTCCAGTGCCTCGGCACAGGTGCTCTCTTTGGTGACCGAACGCACTTTGGAGTGCATGATGTTCTCTACACGAGGAGTGACGTCGCCGATAAAGCGAGGCAGGGGCACTTTGAAGCGTTCGAGAATGGCGTCGATCCGTGCATTCGAGTTGCCGCAACGCGCCGCGATATACTCGGTTTCACCGATGGCGTGTTTGTAAGCTTCGTAGGCGAGCGCAGAGCAAATCGCGTCGGCATCGGGATTCTTGTGGCCAAGGATGAAAATAGGGTCGGGCATTATGAATGCTAACTAAGCGATTAGCAGAGCTGCAAACAATGCCAAAATTCCAAAGATCAACAAAGAAGGGCCAACAGGTTGTCCGGGCATCCGAGCAAAGAAAAACCCGAGCTCCTGAGAGCTCGGGTTTTTTGAAATGGTGCTAGCTAAGGCTGCTCATTTACAGACTTCTGGAGGTAGTCAGTCGTGCTGGTTGTTTGAATCGCTGTAAGAATGGAGCTAGTCGATGCATTTGAACCGGAAGCCGACCCTGGAGCCAGTTTGTATTCGTCATCTGCAAGATTTGGAAAGAATTCAACGTGACCGTCCATGAATGCGATGTGTCCACCTTCGCCCTGCCACGGAGAGGTGATTGACCACACTCCAGAGTTGCTATCCAAGCCTTTGGTCCAAATCAGAGGAGTGGATCCAGATGCGTTTGCATTCATATTAACGACTGCAGAGTAGCTGATGACTTCTTCTTGGATCGCTGACCATTCGGTGGACTCTGAGAAAGAGCCATCTGCATTTTTGATACCGATTGAGCGTGGTAATGTGCCGGGGAAGTTGGATACTTTCTCGTCGGAACTGATAAACCAGATGCCTGCGTCGGTTAGCTCCGAGTGATACGCTAGAAGTTTTGCCCAGTCTTTCATGTCGGCGGCTTGTTTGTTGCTAGTTTGCGACCATGCGCCATTTGCAATGGTGCGTGTGCGTGTGCCAGCGTTGGAGTAGGTGGCATAGCCAATGGCAACCTGCTTGAGGTTACTGGAAGATGTGACCATGGAGGCCTTCTTTTTCACCGCACCAACGGTGGGTATAAGGATACCAGCAAGGATGCCGATAATCGCGATAACAGTGAGGAGTTCAATCAGGGTGAAACCTGAACGTGGGGATTTTTTTGTATTCATGATTATAATAAAATCGTGGGGGTATGTGTGATAGCTGAATCAGCTATTAGATTAAGAACTGAATTTATGCTGTATGTTTTAGTAAGTCCAACTCTTTTTGCCTTTGATTGGTGGTAGTTTTGCCTGTTCTTGGGTGTGGCACAGGCATTTCTGCCTGTTTTTATCAGCACAGACAGGACGGAGGTCTGCCGGAGATGGCGTAGCAATGTCTGTGTCACTGTGGGAAAAAGAAGCCCACGCGAACGTGGGCTTCATTAGAAAGGTTGCAGACTTATAACTGCACGGCTGCTGTTGACCTATGCGGGATAAGGCAGTGGATACTTCGCGCTGAGGTCTTCAGCGATGGTGCGAGCTTGTGCGATCACGCTCTCGTCGGTCGGTGCATCGAGCACCATATCGATCGCTTCAGCGATGCGCACCATGTCGGCTTCGAGCATGCCGCGGCTGGTGACGGCTGGTGTGCCAAGACGGATGCCACTGGTCTGGAAGGGGCTGCGTGTTTCGCCGGGAACGGTGTTTTTGTTCGCGGTGATATTGGCAGCGTCCAGTGCGATCTGGGCGACTTTACCAGTGAGTTCCGGATCTTTCTTGCGCAGGTCAATCATCATCAGGTGATTGTCGGTGCCGCCACTGATGATGTGGTGGCCGCGCTCGGTCAATGCGTTGGCGAGTGCCTTGGCATTGGCTGCGACTTGCTTTTGGTAAGTCTTGAAGCCTTCGGTGGCAGCTTCTTTGAAGCAGACTGCCTTCGCTGCGATCACGTGCATGAGTGGGCCACCTTGAATGCCGGGGAAGACAGCGGAGTTGATCTTCTTCGCGTGTGCTTCTTTACACATGATGAGTCCACCACGCGGGCCGCGGAGGGTCTTGTGTGTGGTTGTAGTGACGAAATCTGCGTGTGGCACGGGGGATGGATGAATCCCAGCTGCGACGAGGCCAGCGATGTGTGCGATGTCGGCCATCAGGTAAGCGCCAACTTCGCGGGCGATTTCACCCATGCGCTCGAAGTCGATGATGCGAGAGTAGGCAGATGCACCCACGGTGATCATCTTTGGCTTTTCGGCGCGTGCAGTCTCGGCAATGGCGTCGTAGTTGATCAAGCCATCTTCGACGCCGACGCCGTAGTTGACGACTTCGTGGTAAATGCCGCTGAAGTTCATCGGGTGACCGTGTGTGAGGTGGCCGCCGTCGGAAAGGTTCATCGTGAGGATCTTATCGCCCGGGCGTAGCACGGAGAGATAGACGGCTGCATTTGCCTGGCTGCCGGAGTGTGGCTGCACATTGGCGTGATCGGCGCCGAAGAGTGCCTTTGCGCGCTCGATGGCGAGTTCTTCGACCACGTCGACATGCTCGCAGCCGCCGTAGTAGCGCTTGCCGGGATAGCCTTCGGCATATTTGTTGGTCAGCACGCTACCTTGGGCTTCCATCACGGACGGGTAGGTGAAGTTCTCCGAAGCGATCAGCTCGATGTGGCTTTCCTGGCGCTTACGCTCAGCGGCGATAGCGGCAGAGATTTCTGGATCGATGCTCGCAAGTGGAGACGGGTTCAAGGCGGAGGTGTTGGTCGCGTTGGTCATAATATGTATAATTGAAAAGTGATTGCTTGAGTTGAGCTTAGAAGGGCCACTTCCAGTTTTGTTTGGCTGGCTTGGTGGTCTTTTTCGCTTCCAGAGCGGTTTCGTCAGTTGTGTCTTCTGTGGTCGCTTCGGTTGCAGTTTCCGAGGTGGCTTCAACCGTTGCCTCAGTGATGACTTCTTCGATCACGACTGTTTCGGTCTCTGTATCGATGACTTGAACTTCGATGATGTCAGTTGCCACGTCAGTGGTCGCCTCGGCTTCCGGTGCGACTTCGCGAACGGGCTTTTCGCTCCAGAATGGCCACCACCATGGGTCGAGTGTGCCGCCAGTTTCGAAGCTTTCTTGTAGCAGTGCATCGGTTGATTGCTGTTGCTCATCTTCGCTGAAAGGCCACGCCCAGCGCATGAATGTCTGACCTAGGCCAGTGTCGTCGGGGGTGGTGTTGATGCCTGCTGCTTCAGCGAGCTCATGCATTTGTTGGGCGACGACTTTGCGTCCCTGTAAGTTTTCTTCTAATTTTTTCACGTCCTGTGGTGTCGCGGCTAGGATTCGTGTCGGCACGCCGTCGATTGGACGGCCTGGCTTGTATTCGTAGAGGACGAAGCCGTAGCCGATGGGGCTTAGGACTTTGCGCATACCATTATCCCAGCGCATGAAAATGTCTTGGCCGGTCATGCGCCATGTGCCTTCAAGTGTGCGGTCTGAGGATGTCTTGAGTCCGCCGAAACGGCTGATCTCGATCAGTTCGAAGGCATCTGCGCGGTGTTGGATGATCCAAGAACCGCGGTAGAATAGGTTCGCGTCTTTGTAGCTGGCAAACGCGATGCCGCCCGTGTTGGTTTCTTTCTCTGCGTTATACAGCGCAAACCAATCTTTCGGGATATTGTCGTCGCTGGTGCGACTTGCGGGGAGCGGTTCAGATTCGTCTTGCCCGATGTTCGTGCCTGGAGGGATGACCTTGAGAGAGAAGTGGCGCTCGTTTTCTTTGAGGATGGTGTAGTGGCCAGTGTCCCAGACGATGTGCAGCTCGCTGCCTTGTTTCGCCCATGAGCCGCGTAGGCCTCGTGTGCCATCCTTTGTATCGCTCCAGTTGCTGGCGGCGGAGCGGTTTGGCTCGACGATTACGTAGTAGTTGCCCGATTCGGTCTCGACTTCCCATGTGCCAAAGAAGCCTTTGGCTTTGTCGCGGTCGGAGACTTGTTCATCTGGCTTGGCCGGTGCTTTCGCCCATTGGCCGAGGACCTCTTTGGGCACTTGCTGTGCCTGAGTGCTGTAAAGCTCGTTGTTGGCGGCATCGCTGTGGGTGATGGCAAAGCCGAGGGTGTCGTGCGCAATGCGGTGCGTGCTACCGTCCTCCCATTTTAAGGTGACGCCATTTTCATCGCTGAGCCACGTGCCTTGGTAGACGGTGCGGTCGGCATTGTCGCCCCAGAAGTAGGAGGCGTGGCCGTTGCGCTTGACGATTAGGATTTGTGCTCCGTCCTCGGGTGTATCGATTTGCCATGTGCCGCGGTAGAGCTCATCGCCCTCTTGTGCGGAAAGCGACAATCCGAGCGTGAGCGTGAGTAGGCATAAGAGCAGCGCTTTTAATGAAGCATTAAAAGTCGCATAGAATCTCTGATTTGAGAAACAATTCATGTGAGGTGCATATTTTTCGGAGGTCTTCCACACAACTCTAAAATGGAGGATGTGTCGGAAAGGGGGGGGAGAACGTTGAGCATCGAACGCTCAAGGTCGAACTTTCAATTTGAATGATGTGTGATGTTAATGTCTGAGTGTCGGGATGATGCCCTATTCGCGTTGGCCGATGCGTGCGAAGTCGAGGATGCTGCGGCTGATGCTGCCGCGTTCGAGTGCCTCGCGATCTGATTGTGGGTTGGGTTCGAGTGTGGTGCCCTCGGAGTAGCGGAAGCTGTATTTACCAGGGCTGACCTCTGCGTAGAGGCTGCCGAGTTGGATTTTGGCTGGCACGGTTGCTTCGGTCGGACTGTCGGCGCTCGTGCTGGCGGGGAAGTTGATATTGAGCACGGTGCCAGTGTGCGGCGGATTTTCGAGCGTTTTGAGTGCGATGCGGCGCGCGTGCTCTGCGGCTGCGATCAGCGAATCGGTGAAGTCGCCCTCGGTTTGGCCTTTGGTGCGTTGGATGCCTTCAAAGAGGTGGTGGGGCACGCATTTGCTAAAGGCGATCGCGGGGAGTCCCCAGAGCGCGCCTTCGATGGCACCTGCGACGGTTCCGGAGCTCAGGATGAGTGTTTCGGTGGTGTTGTAGCCGATATTGATGCCGGATAGGACGATGTCAGGCTGTGCTTTAACCAGGTTGCCCAGGGCGATATTGACGCAATCGGTCGGCGTGCCGCTGATCGCCCATGCATCGACGCCTTCGGGGAAGATTGAGGGGCTATGGATGACTTCGACTTCGCCGTGCCGGCTCACGGCTCGCCCGATCCAGCTTTGCTCAAAGGCGGGCGCTGCGACGGAAACCTGAAAGTCGGGGAGGAGGGCATCGACGAGTCGATGTAGGAAGATGGAGTCGATTCCATCATCATTAGTGACGAGGGCGTGTGGCTTCATGAGGGAGGGAAGGTGGGGCGTTGTTAGTTGTTAGTTGTTCGTTGAGCGTTGAGCGTTGGACGTTGAAAGTTGAGCGTTGTTGGTTAAACGCGTTGCTAGTCCAGCGTGCTCACACTCCCATCGGTCGCGCCAGCACCTCAGCTGGTGCTTCGGTGATGCGTGCCCGCACGTTGATCGGTATCTCGACGGATTGCAGGTCGCCGCTTTCGCTGAGCTTCGTCAGGATCGTGGTGATGTTGGCCTTTGCTGCCTGTGTGCGGCTGCCGTCTTCGTTGATGCGGAAGATACGGAATTGATAGTCGATTGATCGATCTTTGACTGCCTTGACTGCGAGGTGAATGTCGATCGTGTCACCGAAGCGGAGTGGTGCGGTGAATTTGCATTCGGCGCGGGCGCGGGGCCATCCTACGAGTTCGCCGGGTTGTGTATTGATTAGGTCGACTTCGGCGGCTTCGAAGAAGTCACGCTCGGCAGTTTCCATGTAGCGGAAGAAATTTGAGAAATGAACGAGGCCAGCCATGTCGGTCTCGGAGAATTCGATGCGTCGCGTGGAAGTGTGTTCGTATGCCATGGTCTGATAGAGTGGGAGTCGCGCACTTTTGGCAAGATGAGTTGATGACTGTTTGTGGGGTCGCGCAGGTGTGTCCCGCCCCGCATGCGTCGTGCGGGTAGGTGTGCTCGACCATTGGGTGCGGCGCGGGACGCGCCGAACAAGGGAATGTGTCCAGCTCAAACCCCTAATCATAATCTTTATCGTAATCCTAATCTCAACAGCATCTCATAAGTAACTTACTGACTCCAAATGGGATTATGAGTAAGAGTATGATTACGAGTAAGATTTCTCTCAGTTTCTTCACTCCGTTCTGTCGGGACGCGCCTGCGCTGTCTGGCTCCGACTCTAACCAAGCTTCGCTTTGACGATGTCGCGCACTTTGAGCATATCTTGTCCGAACACGCGGATGCCTTGGGCGAGTTTCTCGGTGGCCATGGCGTCTTCGTTGAGGAGCCAGCGGAAAGAGGTCTCGGAGATGTCGATCTTTTCGATGTCGGCATGTTTTGCCGCTTCGGGGTCGAGTTTGCGCGGCACTTCGACGTCCATGCCCTGTAGCTCTTCGAGTAGATTCGGGCTGATTGTGAGTAAGTCGCAGCCAGCGAGCTCGAGGATTTCGCCGATGTTGCGGAAGCTGGCGCCCATGATCTCTGTGGTGTGACCAAACTTTTTATAATAAGTGTAGATTTCGCCGACGCTGACCACTCCGGGGTCGGTCGCGGCGGTGTAGGCGATATCGGTGTTGGCTTTATACCAGTCGAGGATGCGGCCAACGAAGGGTGAGATCAGCTGCGCGCCTGCTTCGGCGCAGGCCGCTGCTTGCACGAGCGAGAAGAGTAGCGTCATGTTGCAGCGAATGCCTTCTTTTTGCAGAATCTCGGCGGCGCGAATGCCTTCCCATGTGGAGGCGAGCTTGATGAGGATGCGCTCGCGTGGCGTGCCTTTCGCTTCGTAGAGCGCGATCAATTCACGGGCTTTGGCGACAGTGCTATCGATGTCGAATGAGAGGCAGGCATCGACTTCGGTCGAAACGCGGCCTGGCACGAGTTCGAGAATTTTTTGGCCAAACCCGACGAGGAGGTGGTCGACGACGAGATCAATGCGCGCTTCGCCTGACTTATCAGATCCTTTGGTCGATTCGATTGCGGCATCGAGGACTGGTAGGTATGCTTCTTGTTGCAGGGCTTTTAGGATGAGCGACGGATTGGTCGTCGCGTCCTGAGGTGCGTAGGCTTCCAGTGTGGCGAAGTCGCCTGTATCGGCGACGACGGTTGTGATCTGTTTGAGTGCTTCGAGTGTGTTGGACATAGGAGGATAGCTAAATTGTGGGTGAATATGAGTTCAATGGTGGAAGTGCCAATTGTGTTGAATAAAATTCATACTCTGGATGCGGTTTGTTGTAGTTCGTGAGGTCGACCTTCGTCTGCGACGTCGGTATTCGTTGCGATACTGCCGCGCATCAAGTATTGTGATTTTCAATGGGCGCAGGGCTTCGCGGGAGTGCTGCTTCCTCCTACGGGCTACGGCGGACAGGTGCGGCACCTGCGAGCTGTGGGTGCGTTACGAACTTCGTGTGGCTGTGGCCTTTGCGCGGTCTTCGCGAGCAAAGCCCCTACGTTTTTGTTATGCAGGAACGCGCCAGTAGAATCCAGCCGATGATCAGGCAGAGCCCGCCGAGTGGGGTGATGGGGCCGAGCCATTTGGGGCCGCCGAGTGCGAGTCCGTAGAGGGAGCCGGAGAAGAGCAGCACGCCAGCGATGAAGCAGTTGCCAGTGTGGCGTGGGATGCTGCGTTGCTCGTTCATCGCAGAGAGTAGCAGAAGTGTCAGCGCATGCCACATCTGGTAGCGCACCGCGGTTTCCCAGGTGCTGACGGAGTCATGAGCGATGAGCGTGGCCTTGAGCGCATGGGCGCCAAATGCTCCTAGTATGACTGCAATCAGCGCGAAAAGGGCACCGAATAGTCGAAATGAGGGTGTGTTTTGCATGTTTTCTGTGCTGTAGTGACTTGTTGGATACGGGTTTACCCCCGATCTATCCTATATGGGGAGGATGCTTTGGTAGGTAAATGGTTATTTTTTTACTTGCCTATTGCTGCGTGAATCACCTACAAGTGAACCAATATATGCGTATTACCCTTCCTAATGCTCTTGTTGCTGCGCTTCTTGCGTCAGCTTTACTCACACCTTCTTTCGCTGCCGATTCGGATGCCACTGAGGCTCGGATGGCTCGGATGGAAGCTCGTTTGATCGAAATGGAAGCGCGTTTGGCTGCCGCGGAAAAGGCACCGCAGCCTGCTGCATCCAGTGTCTCTGAAGCACGTATTGTAGAGCTTGAATCCCGCTTGGCAGAAGCTGAGCAGGAAACGAAAGAAGTGAAGGTTCTGGCCGCAAATAGTGCCAATAACGAATCTAGCATTTTAGGAAATCAAAAGACCTTTGATATTTTAGCCAATAGCGCATGGCGCAATCTACGTTGGACGGAAGAAGATCAGTGGACAGAGGTGAAGCCCGGCGTATCGATGAGCAAGGTGATCGAGGCTTTAGGCTCTCCTCCGCGTTCGGTCGACTCGTTGAAGCCACGCGTCGACGAAGTCTTTTATTATGAAACCAGTATTCGCGATGACGGCAATTCGCTGCGCGGTAAGGTGAGTTTCAGAAAAGGTAAGGTGCTGACCGTTGAAAAACCAAATTTCAAAGCAAACAAAGCGGCTCAATAGAGTGGTGATGCTTGCTTCGGGAACAAACAAACAAACAAACAAACAAAACAAACTACACTATGAAAAACAAAATTGCTATCGCATCTGCATTCCTTGCAGCTTCTAGCTTTTCGATGGGTGAAATCGTAATCAACGATTTCCTTTCTTTCGAAGGCTTTGTAGACATGTCCTACTCGCATACTGATACTGAGACTGATAACTTAGACATGTCTGATAACTCATTCGCAATCGACCAAGTTGAAATTGACTGGCTCTTCGACTTCGATCCTGTCACAGCACAGATCGACCTTGAGTATGAAGATGGTTCTGTTGACGGTGATGACGGCGACACAGAAGTTGAGCAAGCATTCGTAACTTACCATATGGATGGTGATTTCGAAGGTGTTGCGATCACAGCTGGTCGTTATGCATCGATGCTTGGTTTCGAAGCATTCGAGCCAACTGGCCTCTACCAATACTCGACTGCATATGCGTTTAAGACCGATTTTGGTGACCTATCTACACTTCCTGGCTATGCTCAGGGTATTAAGGTGACATATGAAACAGACAACTCATTCTTGGGCCTTTCAGTTCAAGACGAAGCGTTTGATTTCGATGGTGACCGTCTAGGTGGCACTAGTGACAGTTCTTACGCTGTTGAAATCGCCGGTGCTTATGAGTTCGATGACGGTATCACATTCTTCCTTGGTGGTGTTTACGAAGATGGTGATGGTGAATCGAGTGCTCCTGGCGGTAAAGATGGTGAGGGTGACACATATATGTTGAACACATATGTCACTTACGAAACAGGCGCATGGCTCTTCGCTGGTGAGTTCAACATCGGTAACAGCGAAAGCTCTGCATTCCTCGTAACTGCTGACGAAGATAACGACGTTGACACAATGAGCGCGCTTCTCATGGCGAACTACGCTTACAGTGACGTTGCTTCGGTTACAGGTCGTCTTAGCTACCTCGAGTTCGATGGTGGTTTGATCGATCAAGATGTCGACTTCTTCAAGTATACACTCGCTCATAACTATGCATTCACAGATAACCTTCTTCTTGTAACAGAAGTTAACTACATCGATGGTGATACTGATGATATTGATGGCGACTACGAAGAGCTCGTAGGTGCTGTTGAGCTTCTCTTCTCCTTCTAATTGGGCTTTCGCCTAATTAGATCGTAAAGAAATCTTATTTTCAAAAGCCCTCCGGTTCGCCGGGGGGCTTTTTTGTGTCTGGGCGACAAGGGGGCATTATGCCCAGCACGACTAAAATTGGTGAGAATTTCAACCGCAGAGTTCGCGGAGAGAGTGGGAGGGCTTTGTGAAATGCTCTGCGTTATACCGCCATGCATCAAGCCTCATTGATTTTCAATGAGGCATCTGGTCGCTGAAAAGGCATCACCTACAGGCTCTTGAGCCTGAAATCGTCGGTGGCTTCCTTTAGGTGGCCATCCGTTTGGAGGAAATGTGATCGATGGCCGTGTCGGTCGGCCACCTAAAGGAAGCCGACTACACCTCTCTCCAATCTTCGATGGGTGCAATTCTAAGGACGGGGTAACTTCACGCAAAAGCGTCAAGGAATGTGATCGGACATCAAAGATGGGGCCTAAACCAACGC
>CAJQOS010000103.1 GCA_905479975.1 uncultured Puniceicoccaceae bacterium
AGTAGGAAAGTAGGAAAGTAGGAAAGTAGGAAAGTAGGACGGTGGGAAAGTATCAGGCAATGCGAGGAACCTGGTCTGTGGTCAGACTTTTGCACCTTCATACCTGTTACTTTCTCAGATGATTTTGCGGTGGCAAAATCACCCACCCGTCATCGGCGGGAGAAAGGCAATCGTATCGCCGTCCTGAAGCTCGGTTTCGTGGGCGGATAGCTGGTGGTTGATCGCCACTTGCAGATGTGCGAACTCGTGCGGGAAGTTGTAGGCGGCGCTCACTGTGGTGTAAAGCGCTGCGGGTGAACTGTCGGTGAGTTCGCGTGTTTCTTCGTTTTTTCCGGCGAGGTCGGCGAGTTGGGCGAAATAGATGACTTTGATTTGCATGATTATTCCTTGGGTAGGTCTAGTTGCTTTTGTTTCTTAGATTTTAATTTATTAATGCTTTTGGCGGGAGGTAATGCTTCAGGCATTGTGCCTCCGAGATCTTTGATGGTTTGGCGAACTTTGGCACCAACTTCACGATGTGCTTGGTTGGCCTGTGTTTTGCCAATGATCTGTTCTCTTCGTAATTTTTCTTCAGCTTGTGTGGCTCGCAGCTACTGTGTCAGCTCCTTAAATTCTTCCGCCGTGTTGATGTTGTCCAAGCAGCGGGGATCGTCTTGGTCGACGAGGGCGGCTTCTTTGATGATCAGCAGTTTGCGCGGGCAGGATTTGCCGAGCTCTTTTGAAAGTTCTAGTAGGCCGGCGTCGCTGCCAGATGGGTAGAGCGCACAGAGTGGCTCGGGCAGCCCGTCATGCGTGCTGCGGTAGGCGGTCAATTCTGATGTCGGCGCGGCTTGGAATTCGCCGATCAGCTTTTCCAGGGCGGCGCTGGTCAGATTGGGCAAGTCGCAGGCCAGCACCAGCCAGTGGGCGTCGGGGTGCGCGTGCATTGCAGAGAGTATGCCACGCAGCGGGCCGCGGGCTTCTTCGACATGATCAAAGATGGCTTCCGTGCCTTCGGGCGTGGGGAAGGGTTGCTCCTCGCGTTGCGAGATGAAGACGCGCGGGCAAACGGATTGCAGCAGGGCGGCGGTGCGCTCGAGCTGGGTGGCTTTGCCATCGTAGCTCAACAGTGCTTTGTCGCTGCCCATGCGTCGACTTTCTCCGCCGACGAGGACGAGTCCGTAAATTTCAGTGCTCATTGGGCGGATTGCTTAAAGTCGCTCTTGCCGCCGGTCTTTTCAACTAGGCGGGTATTTTCGATCACGATGTCTTTCGAGACAGCCTTGCACATGTCGTAGATGGTCAGAGCGGCCACGCTGGCGGCGGTCAGGGCTTCCATTTCGATGCCGGTCTGGTCGAGCACTTTGACGTAGGCTTCGATCCGTAGGCGGGCGTCGTCGACGGGCTCGATTTTGATCTTGATCGATTTCAGGTTGAGCGGGTGGCAGAAGGGGATGAGCTCGGAGGTCTTTTTCGCGGCCATGGTGCCGGCGATAATTGCGGTGTCGAGGATCGGGCCTTTTTTGCAGCTCCAGCCAGCGTCGGCAAAGGCGCTCATGATTTCTGGGCCGAGATTGACGAAGCTTTCGGCGATGGCGGTGCGCTCAGTGACGTTTTTTTCGGAAACGTCGACCATGGTCGGGCGTTGATCCTTATCGATGTGTGTAAATTCCATGTGCGTGCAATATGAAGGGTTCTCCTTGTGGGGTACAATCTTAAGTCTGTCTAATCGGAGCTAAAAGACCTAATTGTGGTAAAAGGGATGCGAAAAAAGGAAGCGATGACGCACTGATGTGTCGACGCTAGACGGATTTCTCTATTAGTGTGAGCGTATGAATGACGGATTGGTGCGCTATATTTTTCAACTCAAGGATCGGGAAGTGGTCTTTGATGTCGAGACTGAGCCGCATGCCGTGGAGTCGGGTGAGGCGTATCCGGAGTGGGCGCGATTGGAGCATCGGCAGTGCGCGTGTTGCCCGTTGAAGACCGCTGACTGCAAATACTGCCCAGTGGCGACTCGGATGCATGGCTTGTTGGATGCGTTTCCAAATGATGATTCGACTGAGCGCGTGCAAGTGACGGTCGAGGCTGCGGAGCGTCATTACAGTAATGCTTGCGATTTGCAGGTCGGCATTAATTCCCTGATGGGGCTGATGATGGCGACTAGTGGGTGCCCGGTGCTGAAAGAACTCGGGGCGATGGCCAGTTTTCATATTCCGTTCTGTTCGACGCGTGAGACGCTGCACCGCACGGTCGGCTCGTATTTGACGAAGCAGTATTTCGTGCAGCTGGAGGGGGGCGAGCCTGACTGGGAGCTGAAGTACTTGAAAGAGCTTTACGAGGTGCTTGAGGGCTTGAATCAGGATTTCTCCAAGCGAATTCAGGATTCTAGCAGTGGTGACGCGGTCTCAAATGCCGTGATCATGTTTTTTGCCACTTCAGTCGTGGTGGCGTCGTCGCTCGATCAACAGCTCCAGCGGCATCAGGCCTTTTTGACGAATAAGAAGTAGCGTTTTTTTGTAGGCGACTTGCTTTAGCTGGTCGTCCGCAGTGGAGAGGGGGGGGAACCGTCTGTCCCAGTCGTATGAGCTTTTTTGCACTCAGACAAAATAGTTGAAACAAAAGATTCAAATGCACGTTTAAATCGTGTAATTGAATAAGTAATGGCAACCTTGAATCAGAATACGACCCGCACGCGCTTACTGGAAGCGGCGATGGCGCTCTTTGCGGAGCGTGGGTTTGAGCAAACCACGGTGGCGGCGATCTCGACGCAGGCTGAGGCCAATGTGGCGGCGGTGAATTATCATTTCGGTGATAAGCAGTCACTCTACAGCGCGGCTTTGCGTGCGGCGCATGAGCAGGCAAATGAGACCTATCCAGTTGCGCTGCCTGCCGATGCAGATGTGTCGCCGGAGCGACGGCTTCGTCATCATATCTATGCGATGATCTCGCAAATCTTTTGCCCGACGGAGGCCGGTTATCTGTGCCGGATGGTTGCTAAGGAGTTTGCAGAGCCGACCTTCGCGGTGGATATGATTTTCTCAGAGCTGATTAGCCAAAACCGTGCGCACATGTGGACTGCTATTTCGGGGCTGCTCGGCCCGAATGTGCCAGAGCAACGCATGCATCTGGCGATGGTCAGCGTCGTGGCTCAATTTCAATTTTATAATTTCACCCGCTTGATTCGTGAGATCGGGCGGCAACCTATTTTGAGCCTGCCTGAGGCAGATGCCATTGCAGAGCACATCTATCAATTTTCACTGGCAGGATTACGAGGCATGTTGGAGCGCCCTACAGACGCATGAGACTGATTTCAAAATGTAGAGGCATAGTGGGCTTGAGTCCGTTGTTGCTCTTGGTCGGTTGTTACACCGCGCCGCAACGCGAGACCGTAGAACTACAATCCTTGCCGGGGCGGTTTAGCGCCACAACGCAGAACACCGCCGTGGCACCGGATGCGGTCTGGTGGACGGCGTTTAATCGCGATGATTTAGATGCCTTGGAGGCGACTGCTTTTGCGGATAATTTGGACATCGCTCAGGCTTGGGCGCGACTTCGGCAATCCGAAGCAGCGGCGAAACAAGCCGGCGCGGATCTATATCCGGATCTGAGTGTGACCTCCGGCTATGATCGGACGTGGCGTAATGAGGGCGACACGGCCTCGAACAACTACGAGGTCGGTGCGGCGATCAGCTACGAGGTCGATCTTTGGGGCAAGATTCGCTCTATCCAAAGCGCTGCTGAAGCGCGTGCATTTGCGACGGCCGACGATTTGCAAAGCACCGCGCTGACGATTTCCGCAAGCGTGGCCAGCCGCTGGATCGAAATTATCGAAGCCGAGAATCGTGTGGCGCTGTTACAGCAACAATTGGAGATCAACCTCACGCAGTTGGAATTGATCGAGCTGCGCTTTCGTAACTCACAGGCCAACTCACTCGATGTGTATCAAGCCCGTCAGACCGTCGCTCGCACGCGCTCAAATATTCCTAAGGCCGAGGCGGAGCTACTCGCTTCCGTCTATGCGCTGAACCTGTTGCTGGGCAATGCAGCAACCGAGCCGCAGGACCTGAATTGGCAAACCGCGCCTGAGCTGCCGCCGATGCCATCGACCGGAGTGCCGAGCGATCTACTACAGCAACGCCCCGACGTGCGTGCATCTATGCGACGTATCGAAGCGGCGGATTGGAATGTAGCGGCGGCCAAGGCGGATCGCTTGCCGCGTGTCACGCTCGGGCTGAGCGGTTCGACGGGTGCAGATCGTTTCGAGGATTTGTTTGATGATTGGCTCGCGCGCTTTGCCGGGCAGATCGTTGCGCCGGTTCTGGATGGCGGTCGGCGTAAGCTGGAAGTCGAAAAGCAACAAGCCGTCGTGGACGAAGCGCTGGCGAGGTATCGCCAGACGGTGTTGACTGCGCTCAAGGAAGTTGAAGATGCGCTGATGCTGGAAGACAAGGTGCAGGATCAACTCGAAGCGCTGCGCAACGAGTTGGCGCTCGCACGGCAAACACTGTCTGCCGCGCGTAATCGCTACGCCAATGGCCTCTCCGATTACTTAAATGTCACCTCCTCGCTGATCTCGGTGCAATCACTCGAACGCGACGAAATTACCCAAGTCGCCAATTTATTTAAAGCCCGTATCGCTCTGCACAAAGCACTTGGCGGTCAACTCCCCGAATTCTCGATATGAAATCAAAATTCTTAATGTTCGTATGTTTTCTCGCGATCGTCGCAGCTGGTGTTGCGGCGATGAAGGTGCTTAAAGCGACTGCCCCCGAGGCTCAAAAACGTTCCCCGAGAGCCATGCAAGTCTTGGTCGATGTCATGCCGATCGAGCAATCGGATGCGGGCGTGCGCATCGAAGGCATGGGCCTCGTGATTGCCGCGCGTGAAGTCACACTGAAGTCTCAAGTGAGCGGTCGCGTGTTAGAGGTAGCACCGGATTTATTGGAAGGTCTGCATGTCGATGCCGGCACGATGTTGGCGCATGTCGAGGGTGACGACTACGAGCTGAAAATAGAGCAAGCCGCGAGCACTTTGGAACTGCGCTGCGCAGAGTTGGATTTGGAGATGGGCTTTCAGCGCGTCGCAACTCGGGAGTGGGAATTACTAGGCGAGTCGGACGATGTGATGGCGGGTAGTTCATCGCTGGCTTTGCGCGAGCCTCAGCTCAAGCAAGCCAAGGCGATGCAGCGTAGCGCGCAATCAGCGCTCGATCAGGCGAAGCTTGATTTGTCGCGCACCGAGATTGTCGCGCCGTTTAATGCATTGGTGTTAGCGAAGTCGGTCGAGGTTGGTTCGATGGCGGGGACGGGCGGCGAGGTGGCTCGGCTGGTTTCGACGGATGCTTTTCATGTGCGCGTCTCTGTGCCAGTGAGTAAGCTTTCGGTGCTGGAGATTCCCGGCGCAGAGGCAGTTGTTCGTATTGACGGATCGGATACAGCGTTGCCTGGTCGGGTGATCAGTTTGCTCGGTGATCTCGATCCTGTTGGCCGTATGGCGCGTGTGTTGGTCGAGGTGGCAGATCCGCTGGGTTTGCAGCCGGAACATGTCGGCCGTTCGAAGTTGCTGCTGGGGGCGTATGTGAGTGTGGAGCTTTTGGGGAAGCAGGTTCCGAATACCTTTATACTGCCACGCGAGACTTTACATCATGGTGACAAAGTTTGGCTGCGCCGTCCAGATTCGACCTTGGAGATTCGCCCCGTGACTGTGCTTTGGAAGAACCGCGAGACAGTCGTGGTCGGAGACGGCTTACGAGCCGGTGAGCAACTCATTATTTCGTCTTTGAGTTTCGCTTCGGATGGTATGGAGGTCACGCTTGCCGCAGACGCGGCGAAACGTCCAGAGCGCCCCGCCGGTAAGCCGCAAGCGGTTCTACCATCTAAGAAATAAGCAAGAGAGGCGCATTCGTTATGAAGAAAAAGCATTCACCCTCTGGTTCGTTTTTACGGGAGAAAGGATCGATCGCATGGATGGCCGGGCATTCCGTGACCGCGAATCTACTGATGCTGGTCCTTGTCGTTGGCGGGCTCATCGTGAGCTTCCGCACGACTAAAGAATTTTTCCCCGAGATGGAGTTGGATCTTGTGCGGATCACTGTGAATTATCCGGGCGCCTCGCCGGAGGAAGTGGAAGAAGGGATTATTTTACCGATTGAAGAAGCGCTGCAGTCTTTGGACGGGATTGATGAAGTGATCTCCAATGCCAATGAAGGGAGTGGTTCTGTGAGTGCAGAGGTGGCTTCGGGGCAGGACATCCAACAGCTCTATGCCGATATTAAAAATGAGATCGACCGCATTCGCACCTTTCCAGACGAAGCGGAAGAGCCGAAAGTTGCCATTGGGAGTCATAAGCGTGATGTGCTCGATCTGGTGATCTATGGCTCGCACGATGAGTGGACGATGCGAGATGCTGCGGAGGTGATACGTGATCGTATTTTGCAGAGTCCTGAGGTGACTCAGGTGGAGCTGGTGGGCGTGCGCGATTATGAAGTGACGATCGAGGTAGACCGCCAAGCGCTGCGTGAGTATGGATTGACGCTGGGGCACATTGCCTCGCGTATACGTAACGCTGCTGTTGATTTGCCCGGCGGCGGGGTGAAGACCTCTGGCGGTGAAATTCTGGTGCGTGTGACGGAGAAGCGCGATTGGGCAAATGAGTTTGAGACGATTCCGATTGTTACGAATTCAGATGGTTCGCGTGTGTATCTGAGCGACATTGCCAAAGTGATTGATGGGTTCGGAGAGTCTGATCGCTATGCCCGCTATGGGCGAGTTGTTGAAGATGAGAATGGTGAGGCCACGATCGATGTGCAGCGGGCGCTGAAGATTGATGTCTATCGTGTCGGGCAGCAAACGCCGGGCAAGGTCGCCACCGCTGTCGCAGAGGCTGTTGAAGAGTTGAAGGTGACATTGCCCGACGGTGTGCATGTTGATATTTTAAATAGTAAGGCAAAGATGTTTGAGCAACGTGCAGAGCTACTCTTGCGCAACGCCTTCTTTGGTCTGGTGCTGGTGCTCTGTGTGTTGGGGCTCTTCCTCGAAGCCCGCCTCGCATTTTGGGTGATGCTTGGCATTCCGATCTCGTTCCTTGGCGCGTTCTTGATCATGCCGTTTTTTGGCGCAACCATTAATATGATTAGTATGTTCGCGTTTATCATCACACTGGGAATCGTGGTGGACGATGCGATTGTGGTGGGCGAGAATATTTATAGCTGGCACCAGAAGGGCCTGCCATTCCGTGAGGCCGCGATCGTTGGCACGCGCGAAGTGGCCATGCCAGTCACCTTTAGTGTGTTGACCAATATCGTAGCCTTTATGCCGTTGCTCTTTGTGCCCGGCATGATGGGCAAGTTTTTCGCTTCGATTCCGATTGTGGTGATCGCGGTATTTGCGGTGTCATTGATCGAGTCGCTGTATATCTTGCCAGCACACTTATCGCATCAGAAGGATATTAAGCCAACTGGCATCGGAGGCACGTTGCATGGTTTTCAGCAGCGTTTCAGCCGCTGGTTTACACATATCGTGCGTGATGTGTATGGTCCATTGGTCGGTAAATTGTTGAACAACCGCTACCTAGTCATCGCTGTTGGTGTCGCGGTCTTGTTGACGACGATTGGCTATGTGCAGAGCGGGCGCATCCGTATCATACAAATTGAGCGACCTGATTCAGATTATGCATATGCAAATGCGCGTTTGCCGATTGGTGCACCGGTTGAAGAGACTGAGGCGGTAGCCGAGTTGATGGGGCGCGCCGCCAAGCAAACGATTATTGAAAGTGGCGGGCTTAAACAGGCTGAAGGTATCTTCTTTAACATGGGCAACGGCGGCAGTCACAAGTTTGATATGCGCGTGTATTTGACCGACCCGGAAGTGCGCCCTGTTAGCACCGCTGAGTTTACCAGCAAGTGGCGTGCGAATATGGGCCCCGTTGCTGGAGTCGATACCGTTAACTTTCAAGCCGACCGTGGTGGCCCTGGGGGCGGAAAAAAGGGACTCACGATACAGCTCAGCCATCGTGATATCGAGACATTGGATGCGGCGGGCGCTCGCTTGGCAGAGGCGCTGAGGGATTTCGCGAAGATTAAGGATGTGGATGATGGAGTGAAGATCGGTAAGCAACAGTTTGACTTTACCGTGAAGCCCGAGGCGCAAGCGCTAGGTTTAGATGCGCGTTCAATTGCTCAGCAGATTCGCCATAGCTTCTACGGCGCAGAGGCTTTGCGCCAACTTCGCGGGCGTAATGAGGTGAAGACGATGGTGCGCTTACCGGAGCATCAACGCGCTTCGGAATTTGATATTGAAAATTTAGTGCTCCTTACGCCACAAGGCGGTGAGATCCCGATTCTGGAGGCGGTTGATATTAAGCGAGGTCGAGCGTTTACGACGATTGAGCGTAATAACGGACGACGAGTGATTGAGGTGTCTGCTGAGACCGAAAACGAAGGTGATGTTGGGCTGATTATGAAAGATTTGGAGGCAGCAGTGATGCCGGATCTGATGCAGGAGTTTACCGGGCTGTCATGGAAGTTTGAGGGGAAGCAAGCCGACATGGCCGAGAGTATGTCGACGCTCGTTGTCGGTCTGCTGCTCGCCCTGTTCTGTATTTTCGCGCTCTTGGCGATCCCGTTTAACAACTACTATCAACCCTTAGTCATTATGTGCTGTATCCCGTTCGGCCTAGTCGGCGCGGTGGCCGGACATATCATCATGGGTTACAACCTGAGTCTGATGAGTCTGTTCGGCATCGTCGCGCTCTCCGGTGTGGTGGTGAATGATTCGCTGGTGCTCATCGATTTCGCAAATCGCCGCCAACGTGAAGAAGGGAAGTCTCCACGCGAGGCGGTGCAGCTGGCCGGCATCGCACGTTTTCGTGCGATCATTTTGACGACACTCACCACCTTCGGCGGCCTGGCTCCGATGATTTTGGAAACCTCACGCCAAGCACGCTTCATGATCCCTATGGCGATCTCGCTCGGCTTCGGCATTTTGTTTGCCACCATCGTGGTGCTGATCCTAGTGCCGTGCTTTTATGTGATCTTGGAAGACTTTATGGATCTGTTCCGCAGCAAGCCTAGCGAGCAGATCGAGTAATCGCAGAGAGCAAAGCTCTCAAAGGTATGGATCGTTTGCAGGGGCTGTTATGACCAGATGGGGATCTACCTAGTCGTCGTTTTACCCCAAATTATTTGATTTGAAGTCTGTCTCAGATGGCGTGACACTGCTCGCTTACCTCATGAACAAGACTCTATTTTTCAATACCCTCCTTGATACTCTCCGCGAAGAAGCAATGCACGCGATTAAGGCGTCGCAAGACGCCGCGGAGTATGCAACCAGCGAGGAATCGCGTGCGGAGTCCCAATGGGATACGCAAGGGCTCGAAGCATCCTATCTCGCAGCGGGTCAAGCTGGCCAGGCACAGCAGTGGGCCGATGCGGTGGAAGAACTCCAATCCGAGCGCGAAGATTTATTGAAAACGAATACCGACGTATCGCTCGGCGCATTATTCAAATGCGATTTCGGCGGATCGGAAGAGGTATATTTCTTTGCCGGCGTCGCCGGTGGTCAGGTCATCAGAATGGATGCGATGGAAGTGACAGTGATCACCGCGCAATCACCTTTGGCTGGGAAGCTGCGCGGATTAAAAGTGGGCGAAACCTTTGCGCTACCCAGAGGTAAGTTTGGCGAGATCCTCGCGATCGAGTAATAATTACCGCTCCAGCGTGCCGCGGGTCACGCCGAGCTGATTAATCAGTCTGAGTTCCTGCCATAGTGCGTCGGGACTCATTTCACCGCGGAGCAGTGCTTCGTAGTGCTCCATGGTGCGGCGCACTTCGTTGCCGGTTTCATTGAGAAATTCGATGCGGAATGCGGCCGCACCATGCTTCGCCATGTCGTGTGCAAACTCGGCGCCAGTTTGCGCTTTTGCATTAAACAAAGTATTACGGCAGCCAGCATCGGCCTTCAGCGGATGTAGTGCACCAACGCGGTCTTTCAGTTGCACTTGATGCGTATCGCACGGACGACCGCAGTCGCGAAAGTCTTTGCCCTCGGAGAGGAAGGCGCAAAACACGCAGTGCTCCATGTGAAACATCGGCATGTGCTGGTGTAGTGTAATCTCAAACCAGCCAGGCTGCGAGTTGCTCAGCAAGGCGTCGAGCTGCGTGGTGTTGAGGTCATAGGAGGCTGTGAGGCGCTCCAGCTTCCAACGATCAATCAAATACCCGGCTGTCAGGTGATTCGCTACGTTGAACGAGAAATCACCGCGCATCCGATGCTCGGAAAGTGCGGTCAGGTGCTCGTGGTTGCGGGCTAGGAATCCGTCTGCGCCGCAGTCGAGCAATTGCTTGGTGATGAAATCCTCGCCGGATTTAAACATGCGGGGTGGTGCGACCCAGATGTCGCGCTTACGTCCGTCTGCTTCGCTGGCTGCACGGGCACGCGTCACGGCCTCGGCATATTTGCGCGGGTCTTCGAGCTCGATGTAGATCTCGGAGTAGGGCAGTGTGAGCGCCACGTCGAATTGCTCCCAGTTACGCACGTAGGGGATCAGATACGGCTGTGTGGAGTTGAGCGTTGAGTGTTGGGAGTTGAAAGTTGTGAGTGACGGCTGCGCCGAGTGAGGAGTGGCACGTGACGGCTGCGCCGAGTGGGGAGTGGAGAGTGAGGCGTGGGAAGTGAGAATCGGGCCTGGCGGTGCTAGTTGCCAGCGTAGTGGTTGGGCGCGTAGCGCGATCAGTTGGTCCACGGCATCGCGGCGTAGTTGGTTGAGCATCGATGCGGGCACCATGCAGCCTTCGCCGAGTTGGTTGTCTAAAGATTCGAGGCGAAAGGACGTGCTGCCGAGGCGGCTGATCTGCTTCGTGAGTGTTGCGGTGTCGGCTGACTTATTTTGAGCGGCTTCGAGATTTTTGTCGGACTGAGTTTGCACAACGCGGCCTTCTTCGTCTTGGAGGGAGAGCACGAGTGGTTCGCCGATTCGTCCTGCGACGGTCGCTGTGATCGGTCGTTTGTAGTTGGGCTGTTCGACTTCGAAACTTTGTCGCAGTGCTTTGTCCAGTGCGGGGTCGGATGTTTTATAAACAGTGTCGCCAGCGCTGACACGGTGCCAGTTGATTGAGTCTCTGAGGAAACGGATAAAGCTGCGGTTGTTTTCGGTATCCACTGTTGTGATACGTCCGCCTTCTTCGCGTTCGTCAGGATGTCCGCGGTCAAGCACCACGCCGTCGCCAGCTTTGACTTCATGGTCCAGTGCCAGCCAGATGCCATCGCGCTCGATACGTTCAACGACACCGAGACGAACACCGCGCTTCTTGCCGAAGCGTGCATGGACGAGCTTTTGATTATCAATGCCACCGAGCCAGCCAGTCGTGAGGCCGCGCGAGAATGTCATCTCCAGCGCGTAGCGACCTTCGTCGCTGTTAAACGTAGAAGCGACACTCTTGTCGCTTTCCTGTGGATGGCGCTTATTCCACGCGGCATCCAATGCCTTGCGATACACACTAGTCACCGCGGCCACATATTCGGGGGCTTTGAGGCGGCCTTCGATTTTGAGACTCGCGACGCCGGCATCAATAATGCCGTCCATCGCTTCGAGCCCCGCGAGGTCTTGTGGGCTGAGTAAGTAGCGCTTGTTGCCCAGGTCGAGTTGCTCGCCGTCGCTGAACAAATCGTAGGGCAGGCGGCAGGCTTGCGCGCATTCGCCACGATTGGCGGAGCGGCCGCCGAGCGATTCACTGGTGAGGCATTGGCCTGAGTAAGCCACGCAGAGTGCGCCGTGCACGAAAATTTCCAGCGGCATATCGAGGCCTTTCTGGAGCGTCTTTTCTTTGATCGCATTGATTTCCTTGAGCGAACATTCACGGGCGAGCACCACGACGCTGGAGCCAAGCTCCTCCGCAAAATGCACGCCGGCTTCGCTGGTCACGCTCATCTGGGTCGACGCATGAATCGGGAAGTCCGGCGACAGTTTACGAATCAATTGGCAGATCCCGACGTCCTGCACGATGGCGGCATCGACACCGGCGCTGATAATCGAGCGCAAAAAGCTTTCCGCATCTTCGAGCTCGTTGGAAAACACCAATGTGTTGAAAGTCACATAGCCACGCACCCCACGCTCGTGCAGGTAGGCCATGAGGTCGGGCAGGTCGGCCTCGGTGAAATTCTTGCCACGCATGCGGGCATTGAAACGATCGAGCCCGAAGAAAATCGCATCGGCACCATTTTCGACGGCCGCACGCGCGCATTCCCAATCCCCCGCAGGCGCAAGGATTTCAGGTTTGTAAAGGGTGGCGTGCGATAAGTCGCTATCGACGTTGAGGCGTTTGGGGATGAGTTTAGGCATTAACTATTTGGACGTTGTTTCAGTTTGTCTTCGAGGGCTTTAAGCTCGGCCTCATCTGCTTGATCGGCAGCGAGGGCTTCTTGTTGTATACGTTGTTGATCGTATTCAATGTAGAGTTTGCCGGTTTGTTGCTCCATTTGCTGGTGGCTGACTGAGCCAGAGTCCGTGAGTAGATCGAAGCCATTTGAAGTGATGATTTGATCGACGTTTTCTTTCCAGAAACGCATCTGGGTCTCTTTGCGGAGTTTTGCTCGAAGTTCCGCGGTTTCGAGGAAGATGACGACGAGCCTGTTGAGCGTATCGATTTCGTCTTCGGATAAGTAGTTCTTGGCGACGAGGATGTCGTGCTTGCGAACTTTTGAGCCTTTCCATGTGAGCAACCCAAAGTGTGGATCTGCTGGGTTGGCGCGTTCGGAGATCAGTTCGGCGGCGGTTTGATGCGTCACCGCAAAAAGAAGGATATTTTGAACCGTGGCGAAGAATTGGTGGGTGCTGCGATCTGTGGTGTCATAGTCGCTGCTGAGAGCAAAGAGGTCGCGCACTTTCTGGTAGAAACGCTTTTCGGATGCGCGGATATCGCGAATGCGCTCCAGCATCTCGTCAAAGTGATCTGGCCGGCCGTCGGGATTCTTTAGCCGTTCGTCGTCCATCGCGAAGCCTTTGAGTAAATACTCCTTGAGCACGGTCGATGCCCAGCGGCGGAATTGCACACCTCGTGGAGAGCGGACTCGGTAGCCGACGGCTAGTATGGCATCGAGGTTGTAGAGCTTCGTCAGGTAGTCCTTTCCGTCGGCCGCAGTTGTCAAGGATTCCTTGACAACTGAAATCGGGATAAGCTCACCGTCCTCAAAGATGTTTTTGAGGTGGAGTGAGATGTTCTGTTTCGTCGCGTTAAAAAGCTCCGCTATTTCCAGTTGCGTGAGCCAGACGGTTTCGTCTTCGGCACGGAGCTGAATTTGGCTTTTGCCGTCTTCGGTTGTGTAAAGGATGAACATCAGGTGTTGGTCGAGGAGGGGACGGTGTGGTGATCAGGCAGGTTTGTAAAGGGCAGTGTGCAGCAAGTCGGTTTAGGGGTTTGAGGACGAGCGGATCTTCTATTTATTCTTTGTTCCGTAGTCGGACTGTGGTTCTTGCACGAGCGTTTCGGCCGAGATGCCGAGGCCGGAATGGAGGGCGCGGATCATGTTGAGACTTAGTGGGCGCTTGCGATTCAGAACCTCGGATACTTTGCTTTTGCTGGGAATGTATTCGGTGAGGTCGGTGGCTTTGAGCCCGAGTTGCTCCATTCGGAATTTGATGGCTTCGATGGGATCGGGCGGTGGCACGGGGTGGTGCTTGGACTCGTAGTTTTCGATAAGAAGCGTCCAGAGTTCTAATTCCGCTTCTTCTGAGCTGCCGGGCGTGGCATCCATCAGAGCTTCCACACGATTGAGTGCGGCAGTGTGGTCGGCTTGGGTCTGTAGGATTTTGGGTTGCATGGCTGGCTGCTTCGCGGCAGTGAGACGTGTTTAGATAATGGTGGCGTCGATCTTGTCATATTCGGCGTGGGTTCCGATAAAATGAATAAAGAGGGTGCCTGTGTTGTAGTGGACTTTTACAATGAGTCGGTAGTGATTGCCCTTGATGTTGAAGACGATGCGATTGCCTGGAAGGATATCAGCGGATGGATAGGCTTGTTTGATTGCTTTAGGTGTGGACCACTTTGCTTCCGAAGCTTCATGGAACCATGCACGTAGAGCTTGCTCTGCATCGGCATGTATTTGCCAGAAATCGCGTAAGGTGCCTCGGCTGATGATTCGCATGGTTTAGGGGTTAAGGATGAGGGGGAGCAGCTTTTAGGCAAGCTTATAGTTCCCTAATGGGGAACTCTGTCTTCATCTTGAGCTCAGCACGGTTGCGTGTTCTATTTCGATCCCGTTTTGGAAAGTGGTGATGGTGCCAAGCGTGTCGTCTTTGCGTAAGCGTCCGAGGGACGGCCACGTTTTTCTTATAGACAACTATCAATGTTGATCGATTTCGATCAGATTCTATCGATTTGGATCGAGTTCTATAGAGCTTCTTTCCAATTGGATGGAAGTAGCGGATCGAGATCATCT